>DASXXT010000001.1:0-2882 GCA_036502965.1 Roseiarcus sp.
GAACAACCACAGCGCCACGCTCAATTCGAGACACGTCAATTCGCTCATGGATCCTACCCGCCCGGACAGCCCGCAAGGACTTGTCGCCGCTTCAGAGGTCTAGCACGAGCCGCGCCGGGTCCTCGAGCGCCTCCTTGACCCGGACGAGGAAGGTCACCGCCTCTCGGCCGTCGACGATGCGATGGTCGTAGCTCAACGCCAGATACATCATCGGCCGGATTTCGACCTTGCCGCCCAGTGCGACCGGACGGTCCTGGATCTTGTGCATGCCCAGGATGCCCGACTGCGGCGCATTGAGGATCGGCGTCGACATCAGCGAGCCGTAGATGCCGCCGTTGGTGACGGTGAAGGTGCCGCCCTGCAATTCCTCGAGCGTGAGCTGGCCGTCGCGAGCCCGCTTGCCGAGCGCGTCAATCGTCTTCTCGATCTCGGCGATGGACAGCCTATCCGCGTCACGCACAACCGGCACGATGAGACCCTTGTCGGTGCCGACGGCGATGCCGAGGTGATAGTAGTTCTTGTAGACAAGGTCCGCGCCGTCGATTTCGGCATTGACCGCGGGCACCTCCTTCAGCGCCTGAACGCATGCCTGGACGAAAAAGCCCATGAAGCCGAGCTTGGCTGAATGCTTTTTCTCGAAGGCGTCCTTATAGCGGGCGCGCAACGCAATTACCTCGCTCATGTCGACTTCGTTGAAGGTCGTGAGCATCGCAGCGGTGTTTTGCGCGTCCTTGAGGCGGCGAGCGATGGTCTGCCGCAGCTTGGTCATGCGCACCCGCTCTTCGCGGGCGCTGTCATCGGGGGTGATCGTGCGTGCCGCAGGCATGGGAACTGGAGCGGGGGCCGGAATCGGCGCGGGCGGTTGTAACGGCACAGGCGCGACCAGCGGCGACGGCGCGCGAGCCGCGGCGACGGCAGCAACCAGGTCGCCTTTCAGCACTTGGCCGCGCTTGCCGCTGCCGACGACCGAGGCGAGATCGATCTTCTCCTCGGCGGCGATCTTGGCTGCAGCCGGCGCCGGCGGCATCGCGGTTGAGGCGACGGGCGCAGGCGCGGTCTTGGCCGCCGGAGCTTGAGCCGTCGGCTCGACCGGCACCGCCGCCGGTCCGCCCGAAAGCTGGCCAAGCAGCGCGCCGATCGCGACCGTCTGACCGGTCTCGGCGGCGATCTCGCTCAAGACCCCCGAGCTCGGGGCGTTGACCTCGAGGGTCACCTTGTCGGTCTCCAGCTCCACCAGCGGTTCATCGGCTTGCACCGGATCGCCAGCCTTCTTGAACCATTTACCGACAGTTGCTTCGCTGATCGACTCGCCCAGCGTTGGAACACGAATCTCAGTCGCCATTTCAATCGCGCCACGAGGCGCCCTTCATTATCCTCAGGGAGCTACGGAAGTAATGGGCGTAAGCGGCGGCTGGCTGGGGCGCACCGCGATCCCCAGCATGGGGCGGTTTTCGTAAACGAAGCCACGTCCAGAGGCGATGACCGGGTCGGCTGCCTGCATCGCCTCGAGCACGGCCTCGGAGGCTGCTTCTATGATCGCAACGCCATAGCCGCCGGCGGGATCGGCGACCGGGCCCATCGCCACCACCAGGCCCGTCTCAACCCGAGGCGTCCAGTATTCGCGATGCGCGCGCATGAGCTGCGCCTCGTCGGACGACATGTCGGTTATGAACGTCGCCCGCGGCGGCCTCAGCTTGCAGAAGTAATGGGGCATATCGAACTGGCTTCGCTTAGGCCAGGCATTCGTCGAGGAACGCCTTGAGCTGGGCCAGATGTTTCGACATGAGGCCGGTCGCGGTCGCCGCCGACGCCGGGCGCCCGGCGTAGCGGGCGCGCTTCGATTTGCCGCTAAGCTGGCCCAGGACCCATTCGAGATAGGGCTCGACGAAGCTCCAGGCGCCCATATTCTTGGGCTCCTCCTGACACCAGACGATTTCGGCGTCCTTGAAGCGCGAAAGCTCCTTCAAGAGCGCCTTGAGCGGGAAGGGATAGAGTTGCTCAACCCTGAGCAGGTAAACGTCGTCGACGCCGTGCTTTTCGCGCTCCTCGTAAAGATCGTAGTATACCTTGCCCGAGCACAGCACGACGCGGCGGATCTTGTCGTCCTTGGCGAGCGTGATCTTCTCCCCTTCATGCGTCTCCGCGTGATCCCACAGCAGACGGTGGAAGCTCGTTCCCGGGCCGAAGGCTTCTAGGTTGGAAACACCGCGCTTGTTGCGCAGCATCGACTTCGGGGTCATCGCGATCAAGGGCTTGCGGAACTCGCGCTTGAGCTGGCGCCTCAGCGCGTGGAAGAAATTGGCCGGCGTCGAACAGACGACAACCTGCATGTTGTCCTCGGCGCAGAGCTGCAGATAGCGCTCAAGGCGGGCAGAGGAATGTTCCGGCCCCTGGCCTTCGTAGCCATGCGGAAGCATGCAGACGAGGCCCGACATCCGTAACCATTTCTTCTCGCCCGCCGAGACGAACTGGTCGAACACCACTTGCGCGCCGTTGGCGAAGTCGCCGAATTGCGCCTCCCATAAGACGAGAGCGTTCGGCTCGGCGAGCGAATAGCCGTATTCGAAGCCGAGCACCGCCTCTTCCGACAGCATCGAATTGATGACTTCACAGCGCGCCTGGCCGTCGCGAATGTGGTTCAACGGGATGTAGCGCCCTTCCGTCTGCTGATCGATCAGCACCGAATGTCGCTGCGAGAACGTGCCGCGCTCGCTGTCCTGGCCGGACAGGCGAACTGGAACGCCCTCATCCAGCAGCGAACCGAAGGCGAGCGCCTCGGCGGTCGACCAGTCGATCCCCTCGCCGTTCCGGATCGACGCGCGGCGGTTCTCGAGGAAGCGCAGAATGGTTTTATGAACGTTGAAGCCTTCTGGCACCCCGGT
>DASXXT010000002.1:0-8211 GCA_036502965.1 Roseiarcus sp.
GGTCGAACGGCGGGACAGCCTTAAGATCGAGCACCGAGAGAAGCTCGACGCCTGGGCATGCGGCGACGAGTTTTTCGTGCTCGGACACGCACCGTGCATGCTCGCTCGCATCCCTGGCGAATAGGATAGCAATCGCGTGCAAGGTCCGGGCTCGCGACTCCGCCGACCCAATGTTCCGGCGCGTTGGCGCCGGTATCGCCGAGCGTCTCCGCGCGAGCGACCATGCCTTGCTTGAACTCCTCCGGAAATGTCGCCAGAGAGGTTTCGTCCAGTCCCAGGGCGCGCAAGCCATTCCAGGTGAAAGCGACCGTCACCCACCGCTTGTCGCCCTCGACGTTGGCGCGCATCGCCGCAACCGATTGGACCTTCTCCTTGATGGCGGACAACCACGCCCGGCCGCCCGCGGCTTCCCGAAACGCAAGAAACTCGTACCGTCCCGTCAGCGCTGGCGCGCGCGTCAGCAGGATGTGCTGGATGTCGTCGAATTCGAGCATGGAGAAATGTCCCGACCGATACCTCGAACGACGCGCGGCGCGGACGTCACTGCATCTGGTCGAGCATGCTCGAGAACGCCGCCTTGAGCTTGAGCGCCTTCTTGATCTCGTCAGCGCTCACGTAAGGATACTCACCGTATTCAAGAAAGCTCGGGCATTGGTGGTCGCGGACGAATTTGACGAAGGCCGCCGGATTGGTCTGCCAATCCTTTGGGAAATCCTCGAGATTCTCGAACACGGTCCTAAGGCCGGTAATGCCGAACAGGGCGACCGCGTCCTCGGTGTATTTGTCAAAGTCGGTGTCGAAGATGCCCTGATACATGAAGTAGGTGTCTCCCTTTATGGGGAAGAGCACCCACCGCAGGTAGTGCAGCTTTAGCACCGCAAGCGCATCAGGCTGTTCGGCGATCGTCTTCTCGATGTCCTTCGCGTACTTGTAGAAGACTTCCTCTCGGCCGGGAATGACCTTCGCGACAATCGAGAAGCCATAGCAAGCGGGGGTCTTGGGGAAAATCGGGCCGTACCGACCCTTTTGCGCGGCGGCCGGGTCGAACCCTCCCTTGGGGATGGCCATGGCGGCCGGCTTTGACGAATCCTGTGACTTGCCTTCGCTCGACATCGCTCAAGCCTTTCCTGGGCCGTGTTTCCTCGGATTAAAGTTATATGCGTCGGTCCGTATCGGCGGCGGCTGGCTCGGAGGCAAGAACAAACGTCCAAAGCGCCAATTTAACGGCGTTGCAACGCGGGCGGTCAGACGATGAACAACGGGAACTTCCCGACCCCTGTGAGGCTGTGAAATCAGGAAGCGGCCAGTCAAAACAGGCGCGCTCCACGGCTCCGCGGGTGAGCGATAATCCAGGGAGGCGTGAAGGCTCCCGGACGCTAGCTCCGAAGGCCCGTGGCAGCGCATCTCCGCGACGACCGATAGCCGGCAAAGCCCAGGCCCGCGAAGCCAACGAGCATCATCGCCCAGGTCGAAGGCTCGGGGACCGCGTCACCGAGGATGAACTCTCCCCCGTAGCTAACAATCGTCAAATCGATATTCGGTCCGAAGCTTGAACCAAGATTGATTACGCGATCATCGTAGAAAGCGTCCGCGAGAACTTGGACGCCATTGATCATGACGCTCAAGTCTCTTCGATCACACCGAGCAGCAGATCGCCGCGATAGCTGAAATCGAACGTCGAGCTTGCACTGAAAGTGAAGCTCTCGACTGGCCGGTCGGGAAAATAATTGATGCCGGGGATTGCGGTCCCGAACACCGTGTCTCGCGGCCCCAGCAAGGCGCTGGCGACATTGCTCGCGGCGTCGATCAGCGTCGCGCCTCTCCAGATCGGCCGTCTAAGTCAGCGGCGCAATTTTGTTGACAAAACCAGAATCTTAGAGTATTTATTTCTGCAGAAGAAAACCCAAGCTCGGCGACGGTCCGGCCGGGAGAAAGGATAGGCATGGCTTCGAGACAGTGTTGAGCACAACCTCAGATGCGAGTTAAGCGTTCGGCGGTTTTTTAAATTTTTTTCGGCTGTAACCCGTTGAAAAGTCCCGATTGGGACGAGAGAATCCAAGGAAATCCACGCTCATAAGCGGGGGCTTTCGCAGCCAAACGGCCATGCGCTAAGAAAATCCAAACAGGTCGACCAGGACCGATGTCGCGGCCCGCTGCCGCGAAGGAGCCAAACCGATAATGAATGGACGGCGCCTCCGGCGGACGCGTCCAAGCTTTCCGCTACAGTCGTTCCGCATCGCTCTGAGACGTGACCGCCACTCCTCGCGCTGCTAGCCTCAACGCGCATGGCGTTTTCCTTCCGGCAAGTCCAGTACTTTGTGGCGGTGGCCGAGCAAGGAACGGTTTCGCGCGCGGCGCACGAGCTTTCGATCTCGCAGTCCACGGTTACCGAGGCGATCCGGGAGTTGGAGAGCGATCTTGGATTCCTGCTGTTTGTGCGCAAGGCGCAGGGCGTCGAACTCACGTTGAAGGGCCGCCAATTCCTACGCCATGCGCGGAAGATCTTGGCGGAAATCGCCGACGCTCGCCGCGCCTTCGGTGACGACAAAGTCCCTATCGCAGGCCAGCTCGCCCTGGGGGTGACGCCACTGGTTGCGGGCTATGTCCTATCCGAACTTCTTGCCCGGTTTCGGCGCTCATTTCCTGCGGCCAATGTAGAAATCGTCGAGGAGGGGCGCGATCACCTCGAACACCTCCTCATCAACGGTGAGCTCGACGTGGCCGTCATTGTCGCGGGTTCGGACAAAGACACTTCCGCGCTCCATGTCGAGACGGTGGAAGTCTCGCCCTATCGCGTCTGGCTGCCGATGGGACATCCTCTGGCGGACGCAAGTCGCGTCGCTGTCGCCGACCTTGCCGGCGAACGCTTCGTCCTCCTGGTTATCGACGAGATCGCCGAGGCCGCGCAAGGGGCGTGGCGCAGGGCGGGCGTGCGGCCGTTCGTGGCGATCCGCACGCAGTCGGTCGAGGCGGCCCGCAGCCTCGTCGCCACCGGCGCAGGTGTCGCCATCCTGCCCGACCTGACTTACCGACCGTGGTCGCTCGAGGGCGACAAGATCGAAGCGCGGGACTTGGCCGAAACATTGCCGCCGATCGAAGTCGCGGTGGCTTGGCGGCGCGGATCGCCGCTTGAACCCATCCCTGGGCAATTCGTGGCCCTAGCCCGCGCCCACCGTAGCGCCCGCCCACGCTGATGGCCATATCCTGGCGAAAGCAGAGGCATCGGTTCTTCCGATAGCTTATATCTCTCGAATGTCCTTCCGAACGCCTCGCCTTGCGTGCATGCTGGCGATCGACCGCCAGCGATTGTCCGAAGATTCACGCAGGGAGGATACAATATGCGCACAATCAGGAGCTTATTGGCTGTTTCTGTCGCGGCCTCGCTCGCAAGCCCATCCTTCGCAGCGGGAGTTGGCAAGGGCGAGGGCGAAGTCGATATTGTGGCCTGGCCTGGCTACATCGAGCGCGGCGAGAGCGACAAAGCCTACGACTGGGTCACCGAATTCGAGAAGAAGACGGGCTGTAAGGTCAACGTCAAAACGGCCGGAACATCGGACGAGATGGTCGCCCTGATGAACGAGGGCGGCTTCGATCTCGTCACGGCTTCGGGCGACGCGTCGCTGCGCCTCGTTGCGGGGAAGCGCGTGCAGGAGGTCAACACGGCCCTCGTTCCAAGCTGGAAGACAGTTGACGAGCGCCTGCAGAGCGCGCCCTGGCATACGGTCGACGGCAAGCATTACGGCGTGCCTTACCAGTGGGGACCGAACGTGCTCATGTACAACTCGAACGCCTTCAAGGAACCGCCCAAGAGTTGGAGCGTCGTGTTCGAGGAGCAGACCCTGCCGGACGGCAAGTCGAACAAGGGCCGCATTCAGGCGTACGACGGAGCGATCTACATCGCCGACGCTGCCCTGTATCTGATGGCGAAGAAGCCGGAGCTTGGCATCAAGGACCCCTACGAGCTCAACGAAGCGCAGTACAAGGCGGCGCTCGATCTGCTACGCCAGCAGCACGGCCTCATCCAGCGCTACTGGCACGACGCCAATGCGCAGGTCGACGACTTCAAGAACGAGGGCGTGGTGGCCTCGGGATCGTGGCCATTCCAGGTCAACCTGCTGGCGTCCGACAAGAGGCCGATCGCCTCGACGGTTCCGGCCGAAGGCGCGACCGGCTGGGCCGATACGACCATGCTCGCCGCCGGCGCCAAGCACCCGAACTGCGCCTATCAGTGGCTCGAACATTCGCTCCAGCCCAAGGTGCAGGGTGACGTGGCCGCCTGGTTCGGCTCGTTGCCGGCGGTACCGGCCGCCTGCAAGGGCAACGCGCTGCTGACTGATGACGGCTGCAAGACCAACGGCTACGAGAACTTCAGCCGCATCAAGTTCTGGAAGACGCCCGTCTCCAAATGCGCTTCCCAGGCCGCTTGCGTGCCTTACTATCGCTGGGTGACCGATTATATCGCGGTGATCGGCGGACGCTGACGGCGGACCAAGACCACGCAATTCGCGGGCGCGGGCAGAAGGCTCGCGCCGGCCTCTCTCCGCGCAGCATCGTCCGGCGCGCACCTCCTGCGTGGCGAGCTCCTTTGAAACAGCTTAAGTCGGACATGCCGCCCCATTCGTCCCCCGCGAATTCTTCCGCTGTCACGTTTCGCGGCGTCGAGCGTCATTTCGGCGCGGTGAGAGCGGTCGACGGCGTGGATCTCGACATCGCGCCGGGCGAGTTCTTCGCAATGCTCGGTCCGTCCGGCTCGGGCAAGACGACGTGCCTCCGGCTGATCGCGGGTTTCGATCAGCCGACCGCCGGCCACATCGAGATCTTCGGAGACACCGTCGAGGGCGTGCCGGCCTATCGACGGCCGGTGAATACGGTCTTTCAGGATTACGCTCTGTTCCCGCACATGAACGTGCTCGACAACGTCTGCTATAGCCTGATGATCCGCGGCATGGGCAAAGCGGAGCGCCACAAACGGGGCGCCGAAGAGCTCAAGATGGTCAAGCTGTTCGGCATGGAGAAGCGCAAACCCGGCGAGCTCTCGGGCGGGCAGCGCCAACGTGTCGCCCTCGCCCGCGCGCTGGTCGTCCGACCCAAGGTCCTGCTGCTCGATGAACCCCTCGGCGCGCTCGACCTCAAGCTGCGCGAGGACATGCAGGGCGAACTCAAGACGCTGCAGCGTTCGCTCGGCCTCACCTTCGTCTTCGTCACCCACGATCAGGGCGAAGCGCTATCGATGGCGGATCGCGTCGCGGTGTTCAACGAGGGGCGCATCGTCCAGGTTGGCCCGCCGCAGGACATCTATGAGCGGCCA
The DNA here is from genome assembly GCA_036502965.1 of Roseiarcus sp. GTDB lineage: Bacteria > Pseudomonadota > Alphaproteobacteria > Rhizobiales > Beijerinckiaceae > Roseiarcus. The sequence continues at coordinate 5,309 of DASXXT010000002.1, forward strand.
CGATCGAAGTTCGTCGCGGACTTTGTCGGCGGCTCGAACATCCTCGATCCGGACCTCGTTCACGTGTGGACGGGCGTCTCGTCGCCAGCAAGCCTGCGCCCGGAAAAGGTGGGGCTCCTCGCGCCCGGCGCCGATTGCCCGACCGGCTCCATTGTCGTCGAGGGCCATGTCGATCAGGCGCTCTACCATGGCGCAGTCAATCGGATCGAACTCGTTTCTCTGGACGGACGCCGCCTGCTGATGACCATCCCCGCCGCCGCGCCGCTGCCCCGGCAGGGGGAACTCGCGCGCGCCTTTTTCGATCGGCGGTCGCTGCACGTGATGGAGGACGCATGACCGAAGCGTTCGTCGTCGCGGCTCCCCAGGAGACGGTCCCGCGGCGCGTTTCCGATGCGCTCATGGCGAGGCGCGGCCTGTTTCTTCTGCTCCTGCTGGCGCCGCCGCTCCTCTGGCTCGGTGTAGTTTACCTCGGAGCGCTGTTTGCGCTGCTGGCCCAGAGTTTTTTTTCGATCGACGAATATTCCGGCACAATCGTTTACGAGCCGACGCTGAAGACCTTCAGCGAGCTGCTGCAGCCGGCCAATTTCGACATTATCGTCCGCACGCTCGTCGTCTCGGCGGTCGTCACGCTTCTTGCCACGGCAGTGGCGTTTCCGATCGCCTACTATGCGTGGCGCTATGCGCGCGGCCGGGTCAAGGCGTTGTTCTATGTCGCAGTGATGATGCCGCTGTGGTCGAGCTATCTCGTCAAGGTGTATGCGTGGAAGCTGTTGCTGGCCAAGGAGGGCGCCGTCGGCTGGTTCATGCATGCAGCCGGGCTTTCCGTCGTTCTGGATTCCTGGCTTGCGGCGCCGATCGTCGGCGGCCCTTCGCTGTCGGTCAGCTACACGGGCATGGTGCTGGTCTTCCTCTATCTCTGGACGCCGTTCATGGTGCTGCCGGTGCAGGCGGCGCTGGAGCGCGTCCCAGTCTCGCTGATCGAAGCCTCAGGCGATCTCGGAGCAAGTCCAGGACAAACGTTTCGCAACGTGGTCTTCCCGCTCGCGCTGCCCGGCATTGTCGCCGGCTCGATCTTCACCTTCTCGCTGACGCTCGGCGACTATATCGTCCCGCAGATCGTCGGCCCATCGTCGCTCATCCTCGGGCAGGTCGTCTACACGCAGCAGGGTACGGCTGGGAACCTTCCCCTTGCGGCGGCCTTTTCGGTCGCCCCTATCCTGATCATGGGCGTGTTCCTGACCCTCGCAAAGCGCATAGGTGCGTTCGATGCGCTGTAAGGCCGCCTCTGTGCGCGACGCCAGCGGAGGCTGGCGCCGATGAGAAGCGAAAGCTCGCCCTGGAGTCTTAGGCTCGCAGCAGGCTCAGGGCTCTTGTTCCTGCACTTGCCGCTCGCCTTCATCCTTCTCTACGCGTTCTCGAGTGAAGACCGCAGCTTCGAATATCCGCCGCCCGGCTACACGTTGCGGTGGTTTGGCGTCGCCTGGTCCCGACCCGACGTGTGGGAAGCGTTCGGTCTGTCGATTCGCGTTGCGCTCCTGTCGACAGCACTGGCGCTACTCCTTGGAACGCTCGCCGCTGCAGCACTGGCGCGGACGCAGTTCTTCGGGCGCGAGGCGGTCTCCCTTTTGTTGATCCTGCCGATCGCGCTGCCGGGCATCGTGACCGGCATTTCGCTGCGCTCGGCGTTCAACCTGATGGACATCCCGTTTTCCTATTGGACCATCATTCTGGGCCACGCCACCTTCTGCATCGTCGTCGTCTACAACAACGCCGTCGCGCGGTTTCGCCGGTTGTCGCCCTCGATGGTCGAAGCGTCGATGGACCTCGGCGCCGACGGATTTCAGACGTTCCGCTACATCGTGCTGCCAGCGATCGGCACCGCGCTGCTGGCCGGCGGCATGCTGGCGTTTGCGTTGTCCTTCGACGAGGTGATCGTCACGACCTTCACCGCCGGCCAACAGCAGACGCTGCCGATTTGGATGTTGTCCGAACTGATCCGCCCGCATCAGCGCCCGGTCACCAACGTCGTCGCCGTCGCGGTCATCGTCGCGACCGCCCTGCCGATTCTCGCCGCATATTATCTGACGCGCGAAGGCGAATATGTCGGGGGTGCCGGGAAATAGCTGCAATCACAGGGTTTCGATCTCCACGGGAGACAATGATGTTCGATACGAAGATGCTGATCGCCGACAATTTTGCCGCCGGAACGGAAACGGCGGAGCGCGTTCTCAATCCGAAGACGGAGGACGTCCTCGTCGATCTGCCGGAGGCCTCGCCCCAGCAGGTCGACGCAGCGGTCAACGCTGCGGAAAAGGCTTTCACCTCCTGGTCGCGCACCACGCCGGCGGAACGTTCCGCTCTTCTGCTCAAGATCGCCGACGCGATCGAGCGCGACGGCGAAGCCCTCGCAGCGCTGGAAGCGTTGAATTGCGGCAAGCCGCGACTGCGCGTGCTCAACGACGAGATCCCGACCATCGTCGACTGCTTCCGTTTTTTTGCTGGCGCGGTGAGGACAATGCATGGCGCAGTGGCGGGCGAATATATCGCCGGACATACGTCGATGATCCGCCGCGATCCGGTCGGTATCGTCGGTTCGATCGCGCCGTGGAACTATCCGCTCATGATGGCGGCGTGGAAGCTTGCTCCGGCGCTCGCAGGGGGCAACACGATAGTCATCAAGCCCTCAGAGCAGACGCCGCTGACGACGCTCAAGCTCGCCCGTCTCGTCGCCGACATCCTTCCGGCCGGCGTCGTCAACGTCGTCGTCGGACGCGGAGAAACGGTCGGCAGCGCGCTCATCAATCATCCCAAGGTGGCAATGGTTTCGCTGACCGGCGACATCGCCACCGGCAAGAAAGTCCTCCTGGCGGCCGCCAAGACCGTCAAGCGGACGCATCTCGAGC
>DASXXT010000003.1:0-10425 GCA_036502965.1 Roseiarcus sp.
GCGCGACCCCCCTCCTTGATCCTCCCCCGCAAGGGGGGAGGAGACGCGTTGGAGCGATCCTCCGCGTAAACTCAAGAGCAAAAGGCTTTAACGCACGCTCGAGAACGACGTGGGCTGCAGGATTGAATTCGCGATGGTGGCGACGATGGGCCCGTCCTTCTCGCTCTCGTCTCGCGCCGCCAGCCACTCTGGGTCGCTGACAAAGGCGGCCCATTTCCGCTCACGCTCTGCGAGCGACTCCCACGCCAGGAGATAGGTCAGCTCCTGATTGGATTCGCCGATCATCGTCGTCCAGAAGCCGGCCTGTCGGATGCCATGCTTCTCCCATAGCGGCAGCGTCTTTGTTTCGAATCGCTTCAGTAACGCCGGCAGCCGGTTGGGAAGGCAGCGATAAACGCGAAGCTCATAAATCATTGCGGGATCCCCTTGTCACTGGCCGGCGTTGACGCGCGATCCCCGCGCAGCTGTTAAGCCGCGAAGGGTCTAGCATGGCATGTCGGGCTCCCCCAACCTTCGCAGCCGCTCGCGCCGAGCGAGTTACAAGGACGGCTTGCGTGAACGAGCGGAAGCCGCGCGTCGCGATCTCTTCGCAAGCTTGGGCGTGGCGCACAATAGCGGACCGAGCGTGCGCCCCAGGCCGTTGTATTGGATGCGCCAACGCTCGTATTCAGCTTCCCGCATCCCAACCGAGCGAAGCGCTTCCGCGACCGGAAGACCTTCCGCCGTCAGCGTCTCAATCATCTGAAGCTTTTGGACGATCTCCCGCGGGCTAAGCCTCGACCTCATCATCCCCACCCTCCCACGAACGGCGTTTCACGCCGCAAGCGAGCGACCGCCTTCTGCGGTCAAGGGCGGGACAATGCGCTTTGTCGGGTATCCGGAGATTCGCCGGCGGATTAAGCTTTCTCAATGAAAAGTCGATCGACAAGGACTGCGGCCAGCAGCCGACCGGTTGCTTACCCTCTAGGCTTCGCCTTGATTGTGCGCGCCCAGAGAGCCTCCTCCATCCGCTCGGCGATCTCGCGCAGGTAGGGATTGCGCGCCTCGCGGCCGGCGCGTCCGGAATCGAGGTCGGCCTGGAAGCCGTCGCGCTGCGGCCAATGTTCGCCGAGGAGCTCGAAGCCGGCGTCCTCGATCGTCTCCACCGCCTTCGAGAATTGCGTCTCCGAGCGGCCGACCTTCGACAAGACGAGCACGAGGCGTCCCTCCGCGCCGCGCCGCGCGAGCTTGCGCGCGAGCGAAAGCGTGGGCCTCAGATCATCGCCCGATACGCCGGTTGGCAAAAAGACGACGTCGCTATCCTCGGCGATTTCGGTCGACAGATCATCGGCGAGCCCGCGGGTGTCGGCGACGATGAAATCGGCGACGCCATCCTCGCGGCGCAGCTTCTTCAGGCTCTTGAAGGCGCGCGTGTCCACCTCCGGCTCGAGGCTGGCGCGCAACCGCAGCGCGCCCCATTCCACGCAGGTCAATTGATCGAGATCGAAGTCCGCGAGCAGGGTCTTGCGCCCGCGATGGATCGCCCCCACCGCCAACAGGCGAGCGAGCGCGCTTTTGCCGACGCCCCCTTTCTGGCTGACGAATGCGGCGGTGGTCGGACTCTTCACCTTTGTCATCCCCACGCCTTCTCGCAAAGCGCGCTCAGCGCTTCGCCGTTCAACCGCGGGGCGGCGGGCGTGTTCGCGTTGATTCTCGCCATGCTAGCCGCCTAAGCGGGGAAGACAAGAGACTAGTCGGCGCGTGCGTGAGCCGGCGGCAGATCGTCCCGGCTGTTCCTGATCCGGACGAGAGGCTTCGCCGCTGGGAGCCTCGGCGATCGATCGTCGCCATGATTCAGTCGGCGTAACACCTGCCGGAGATCATGCCTGGCGTGAGCGCTTCATCGAGCGCCTTCATCTGCGTGGGGTCGAGCTTGATCATCTCGGCGAACGTCTTCAATCGGCGCAGCTGGATCGATGCAACGCTATAGAGGGGATCGACACGATCCGCACGGCCGACTCGGCGATCCTTGCACAGCGGCATCCGTTGCCAGTAAGACTATTTCATTCTCGCGCTTCGTCAGTGCTACGCGTGACGCGGCTTTACTCCACCTAACGTATTTCAGATCGAGGCAATGCAGTATCCCATCCGTAGGTGGGGATTGACTTCCAATCCCATTTAGATTACTATAAAAGAACAGCATGAAGGACGACCGCAACGAGTTCTGTGGTCGCGCAACTTGTAACAGTGGCTTTAGCTTTTGCGACCGCCTCTGCGTCAGCCATGACAGTCACAATTGACGAACAAGGCAACGGAACTATCGTCGAAAACGACGGAACTAAGACACCCCTCGTTGGATTTCGGGGTAAGGACGGTGGTCCGGGCGGCCTCAACAACGTTTTGCTCTACCAGTTGGGACTCGTTCCCGTGTTTGGGGATGTTTTGTTAACTGGCAGTGGTTCATTGAATAGTGAAGGCGTTAACGACATTGTTCGCTTCAACGCCGACGGAACGATCGCGTTTTACAGCGATGCTACCGATGGCGAGGTAAGTAGCGACATAGCTGACACACCGACACCGCCACGAGCGATGGGATCGACGTCGTCGTGGGCACCATTCCACGCAACCCTCTACGGCACACAACAAAAGGTTAAAGAAGTGCCCTCGGACGGCATGGACGGCGCCATTTATACACCCGCTAACGCCGACCAGCCTGGTTTCATCACGTCTGACATTCCAGTGACGTACCATTTCATCAGTGATACCTCGATTGGAAGCATCCCAGAACCGTCGACCTGGACGATGATGACACTAGCCTTCGCCGCTCTCGGCTTCAGGCGCTATCGCCGCAGGCGCTACGCGAACGTGTCGATCAACCCCGCGTAGTTGGTCCCAAAATCGGGATGCAAAAGGGTGCCTTCCATTTTCGAGCCTACCCCTGAAGAAGGCTAGCGCCGCCATCTGAACTCAGACCCCAAAAGTTATTGCGCCGCCGCGTTAGATTGAGCTGCAACTTTGCACGCGGCGGCGGAATCGCTCGACCCTACCTCGGTGGGCTGAAGTCTTCCATCTCATAGAACTCGCGGATTTCGATGACCGACGGTCCGGACATGGGATTGGGGCAGCGCTTCACCCAGTCGATCGCCTCGTCGAGGTCGCTCACCTTCCAGATCCAGTAGCCGGAAACGAGCTCGTGAACGTTCGGGAACGGCCCCTTGGTCACCGACCGATTCTGGCCGGAGAATGCAACACGCGCGCCCTTGGCGCTTGGTTTGACGCCACCGGCGTCGACGAAGATCCCAGCGTCCGTCAGCTGCTGGTTGAAGGCTGCCATCTGCTCGAGAAGTTCTGGCGTCGGCAGCCTGCCGTCCTCGCTATCGTTCGTCGCTTTGACGATCACCATCACGCGCATCGCATTCTCCGATCGATCTCTGGCGACTAGGCGTATTCGAGCTTCGGATACCAGTGCGGATCGCGCCCTTCCGGCGTTATGTCCAGCACCATCCATAGCGGCGCCGGGTCCGGCGCGCCGCGCGGGTCCTGCCCGGGATCTGACGTTCCTGACATTTCCCCCGACCAGAAGTGGCGGATGGTTCCGTCACGGCGGGTGAAGACATTGAGCGCGGGCTCGTCCGAGCCGTCGGCCGCAATCGCGAAATAATCGCGCGAATAGGCGCCGTCGAGATCGCTGTAGAGGCGCAGGTTGCGCCAGCCGCGCTCTTTCTTCCAGGCGATCAGGCGCTCGATCGGCGAGCGCGCAACCACCGCCAGCGACACCTTCTGCCCGATGTCGGCGGCGTTGCCCTCCCACGCGCCCAAAAGATTGGTGCACATCGGACAGGGCCGCTCACGCTGAGGGCCGAACATATAGCTGTAGATCACGAGCGTCTGTTTGTCGCCGAACAGCCCGGCGAAGTCGGTTGGTCCCTCCTCGCCCTCAAAACGATAATCACCAGTGATCGCGGCGCCTGGGGGCAGCGCCCGGCGCTGCGCCGCGACACGCTCGATATGGCGGCGTAGTTCGATTTCCTCGGCGAGCAATGCGGCACGGGCCGCGCGGTACTCGGGGCTTTCATTGGGTATTCGCGTTGGGGCGGCGCGGGCGACGTCGCCTGCGGGTTTAAGAGTCTGAGCGTGAACGGTCATGGCTGATCTCCTGACAATGGAAAGAGCCGCGTCGGCGACCCGCGCCAATGCGAGCCGCCGCACGCTCCTAAGCCGCCAATGCGCGCTATCGCGCCGTTAAGGCGGCTTGAACGACGAGCGAGCCGATCGCCCTATCTCTTGGGCGCAAGGAGCGCGAACATCGCGCCCTGCGGATCAAGGCCATTGATGATCCAGCTTCCGCCCGGAACCTGCATCGGTCCGTTGATCACTTGGCCGCCCGCGGCCTTCACCCGATCCTGGGCGGCGTCGATCGCATCGACGGTGATGTAGTAGAGCCAGTGCGAGGCAGGCTCCTGGTCCATCTTCTTCATCATTCCGCCGGCCTGCTGCCCCTTGGTGTTGAAGATCTGGTAGGTCCCCATGGCGCCCATATCCATCGCTTCGCCCTTGGTCCAGCCGAACAGGCCCGAGTAAAAGGCGAAGGATTTCTCCGGGTCGCCGCCGTGCAGCTCGTGCCAGCCGATATGACCTGGCTTCGCGGGATCCTGCTTGGGAGCTTCATCGCCATCGCCCTTGAACAGCAGGAAGCCTGCGCCACTGGGATCGCCGGCGACGGCGAAGGTCCCGACATTGGGAATTTCGGTCGGCGGCCGATGGATTACGCCGCCCGCGGCCTTCACCTTGTCGGCGTATTTCTTGACGTCGTCGACCGCGATATAGCCCATCCACGTCGGACGCACGCCCATTTTCGCGGCGTCCTCAGGAATTGGCATGAGCCCGCCGACCATGTTGTCGCCAGCCTTGAGCAGCGTGTATTTCTGGGAATTCATCGTGTTGGGCGCGAGGCTCCAACCGACGGCTTTGGAATAAAATTTTTCAGAGCCGGGAAGATCGTTTGACATCTGATCGTACCAAACGAATTTGCCGAGCACGTCAGATTGAGTCGCGTTGGCCATAGATTCCTCCTTCAAATCGGCGCGGACGCCTGTTGCAATTGACTGTCGTGTTCTTCACGACCACGCGCCGCGCGAGACGGTTCGTCGCGAGACGCCAATGTTCCCCCAGTGGGGGTCAGCACACCGACCGTTTCACGCTTTTTTTGCAACGCGTTGAAGACGGTCGGCGGAACGCGCAGGTCGTCATCCTCGTCGTAATGGCGCCTTAGCTCGGCAAATGTGTGGTCTGGGTCGCGCGTCAGCGCGGCCAGCTCATCAAAAAACGGGAGGTCGAATTCCTCTCGTGGCTGCGGCTGGGCGCCCCAAACGTCCCAGGGCGCCATCTCAATCTTATTCAGCGCCGCCATGTCGCGGACGAGGCTGCCGGCGACGAACCAGAGGCCGCGAAGGCCCGCGAACGAGATGCCAAACCGCTCGTCTGCTTCGCCGCTGCGACATCGGCGCCACGCGTCGGACGCTGTCAGAAACTGCGTCCGAGGCAGATCAAGCGTATCGAAGCGGATGTCGAGCCGTCGCCGCCAGACGTCATCGATCTGCGGATCTGCCAGGCGCCATCGGCGCTCATGCACATCCCAGTATTCACACACCCAATGGTCTTCGAAATTCGGAGGATTGAAATAGGCGGCGAACCCGCAGCGCGAACGCGCCGGCACGCCTTTGGCGCGCAGCACGGTCACAAGCATGAGCGCGAACGTGTTGCAGCGTCCAAGCACCCGACGTTTCGGCTCCCTCGCGATATGCAAAGGCTGGTCATCGAGCTCCATGATGCGCGCGAGGCGCTTAGCAATCGGGCGCAAATGGATCTCGGCGAGACGATCCGCCGGAGGCTTGAAGCCGTAAAAATCGCGCGCGACCACGTCATATATGCCGAGGCCCTGGATGACGCGGGTCAAGGCGGCCACGTCATTGGGAAGCGGTTCGATGAGCGCGCTCGCCTCGCCAGGCTCGCTCATTGAACTGTGGGAGGCGTAGAAAGCGAAGGTGTCGCTGGCCTTCATGCCGATCCTCCATCGCATCGGATGCTTCATCTTCCGGAAAGCCGCGTGGCCCCGGCTGAGGAATTCGACCAGTTACGCTTGACGCCTACTGCGGCGACGCGGCCTCTTCCATTTGCGCAATGTCGAGCTTTTTCATCGTCATGACCGCCCGCATGACGCGATCTGTCCGCTCGGCCTCGCCGTACAAGAGCTCCGGCAGCGCGCGGGGAACGATCTGCCAGGAGACGCCGAACTTGTCGGTGAGCCAGCCGCACTGGATATGCTCGCCCCCTTCCGCGAGCTTCTCCCATAGCGCGTCAATTTCCGCCTGCTCATCGCAATTCACCATAAGCGAGAGCGCAGGCGTGAACTTGTAATGAGGTCCGCCATTCAGCGCCATCAATCGCTGGCCGTCGACCTCGAACAAGATCGTCAGCACCTGACCTTTCCTGCCGGGGGCGAATTCGCCGTAGTGCGCCGTTGACACAATGCGGCTGTTGGGAAAGATCGACAAATAGTGGGCGACCGCCTCTTCGGCGTTGAAATCGAACCAGAGACAGGGCGTGATTTTCTGCTCGGTCATGGTCGTCTCCTCCTTGGGCAACGCGTTAAGGCGCCGGGTGTTCCATCCCGCCGATTGGCAGCAGGGTCTCGAAATAGCGCTTGAGATGATCGAGGCAGTCGGCGGCGACTTTAGGGCCGTGCTTGGCCTTGGCGAGAATGAACGCGCCCTGGAGGACGGCCTGCGAATAAAGGGCGGCGCTCTCCGACGTCCATGTAGCGTCAGGCGCATGGAGCGCCTTGGCCTCGGCAATGTCGGCTTCAAGCCGCTCGGCGTGCTCGCTGATGTAACGGTCGCAGGCGGCGCGAATGGCCGGACGAGAGTCGTAAGCCTCCTGCACCATCGTGCCGAGCAGGCAGGTGAACTGCGGCAATTCGCCCTGAAGGATGGCCTTGCGGAAATCGACATATCCCAGGACACGCGCTCTTGCGTCGGGCAAATGGCTGTAGGGCGCAGCATCAAAGAGCGCGTCGGCGTTGGCGGCGAAGTGCGCCGCCGCGGCGATCGCGCAGGCCTCCTTGCTTTCAAAATGGTGGAAGAACGCGCCTTTGGTGAGGCCCGCTTCGGCGCAGATGTCCTCGACGCGCGCGCCCGAATAGCCCTTCGAGCGGATCACATGGACCGCCGCGTCGAGCAGCTTCTGGCCCGACGTCTCGGCCATCGCCGCCTTCGTAGGCCTGGGGGATACGCTCGCTGTTAGCCCGTCCGTGCTCATGCCAGGTACATACCAACTGGTCGGTGTCAATGTCAAGCGATAAGTTGAAAAAGGCGCCTTTTCGAAGCGGGTGCGCCTGCCGCGCCAAAAAGCGACGAAGCCCGTGGGCCTCTAGGCGCTTTCGGCTCCGCAGATGGTCGTCACCGCGTCGTCGATGATCGGCAGGATTTCGGCGCGCGGAATCCGGGCTCGCGCTCGGATCGACAGCGTGTGGATGGTCGCCGACGCCATGCGCGCAAGGCGTCGCGGATCGGCGGCGGCCGACAATTCGCCTGCCGCCCGCGCGTCGGAGAACATGCGCCCGAAGGCCCGATCCGTCCCGTCGATCGCCTCGCCGACGAGGCTGTGAAGGTCCGGATCGGCGATCGCATCTGAGGCGGCGCTGAGCACCGTAAAGCAGCCGCGCGGGCCGTGCGGACCGCCGAGGTAAAGATCAAGCGCGGCGGTGAGAATGCGCCTCAGTTTCGTCCGCAGGGGCTCGCGCGCAGCAAACAAGGGCGCAAACGACTCGTTCATGCGCTTTCGGTATTGGCCATAGGCCTGCAGATAGAGCGCGCGCTTGTCGCCGAAAGCGCCGTATAAGCTGGGCCGGTTCAGGCCGGTCGCCGCGCTGACGTCGTCGAGCGAGGTGGCGGCGAATCCATCCTTCCAGAAGACCTCCATCGCCTGCGCAAGCGCTGTCTCGGGCTCGAAGGCGCGGGGGCGGCCACGCCGCCGCGAGGCGGCCTTCGCAGCCTGACGCAAAACTTTTTGTACCATGTTGAACAAAACTCTTGACTGCCACCATTATATGCGAAAGAGTACAAAAATTGCAAAGGAGAATCCCATGGAGCTGTTTTTCGCCCCGCTCGCTTGCTCGATGTCGGCTCGCATCGCGCTCGCTGAAGCCGGCGCCGCCATCGATCTCGTCGAGGTCGACACCCAGGCCGGACGCATCCTGGCGACCAGCGACGACTATCGCGCCATCAATCCGCTTGGCTACGTGCCGGCGCTGAGACTCGACGACGGAACCGTGCTGACCGAGAACTCCGCGATCCTGCAATATATCGCCGACCAATATCCGGAGGCTCAGCTTGCGCCGCCGGCCTCCGATCGCGTCGGGCGAGCCAAGCTTCGGCAATGGCTAAGCTTCATCAGCGCCGAACTGCATAAGGGTCTCATGACGCCGCTGCTCGGCGACAGGACGCCGCCCGAGGTGAAGGCTTGGACCGTGAGCAAATACGCCCCGCGCCTCGCCCATCTCGACGCCAAGTTGAAGGACCGGGAATTCCTGCTCGACCGCTTCAGCGTCGCGGATGGATATCTGGCCACGGTGTTGAACTGGACGCGGGCGACGCCGGAGATCGACCTCTCCCTCTACCCCAACGTGAAAACCTATCTCGAGCGCATGCGGGGAAGGCCCAGCGTCGCGAACGCTTTGGCGACGGAGATTCCGCTGTTCCACGCCGAAGTCGCGCGGCGCAAGGCGGCTTGAGGGGGCGCGCCCGCAAAAAGAAAGGGCCGCTTGGCGGCGGCCCCTCCAAACATCCTCCGAACCGACGGATCAGGCGGCCGAGAAGGCCGTCCGCGCGGTTTTCGCCCGACGATAGCCGGCAAAGCCGAGGCCTGCGAAGCCGATGAGCAGCATCGCCCAGGTCGAGGGTTCAGGAATGGCCGGCGGTAGGTCGCTGATGATCGAGACATCGATCTGCTTCATCGATTTGAAGAAGCCATCGGAGTTGACCATCGTGCCGTCGGGGAGGGTGCCTGCGAGCAGGAACTCTGCGGAAACGATCGCGATTCCGCCGAGACCAGCAGGTTCGTCGACGCCAACGTCGCGGTTGAGATCCGCGTTCGTCTTCAGGCCGGTCCACTCAAATACGGTGACGTCTCCCAAGGTATCCGTGATAATGCCCCAAAGATCCCCGTTGTATTTCTTTCTATTGCTAACGTCGATGATCTGCATGTTCGGGAAGATGCCGTCCCACGCGAACGGGCTTCCGGCGATGGGAGCGAAGGTGGAGGTTTGCCAGCTATCCCCTTTGGTCGTCGGCTTGATCTCGCCGTAGCCTTGCGAGGGGGGCTCTACCGAAACGTTCGCCGTGAGCGACATATCGTTGGGTTGGTTGTTCTTGCCAAACGAGCCAGCGATCGTCGTTCCGCCCGTGGGCGAGTTGACGAAGAACTTCGACTCGTCGCCGTCTTCAGACGAGCAGATCACGTGGCCCTGACTTGCGCCGGTCGAACTAAGGATCATACACGACGGGCTGGACGCCGCGTGAGCGGGCGTCACCATCGTGACCCCGACCGAGCCAAGGCCCGCGACCCCCAGCGCCAAGCTCCCTGCTACCCCTAATCTCATCTCAGTCTCCCAATAAATTATAACTGCCGCTAAAAGCGATTTATAACTACAACCGATCGATTGTCAATCCAGACTTGTTATTCAACAACGGAACAAGCTTAACCCAAGAAAAATTAGCGGATTTGCCGACACAAGTGGCGCAACTGGACGATGCCGAAGCGATAGTCGATGAGCGGCTGTCCCTGTCGCGTTGATGCGTTGTCTGGACGAAGGGCCGTTCAACGATATACCCCCACAGATATAGCGACGGTTCCGACATAACCCAAGCGCAGAACGTTCCAAGGCTCAAGATAAAGCGACCCTAACCCGTAAAACGCACAGAATTGTGTATGCATTTTTGTCGAGTTGCAAACGCAGCCTGCTTGGTAGTAGAGATGTTTGGTCAATCTCCGACGGGGGACTATACTAATGTGGGCTGGAAATATTCTACATACTCTCCCTATTCTCAATATTATACTGTGGAGCACGCGCCCAATGATCAGCGGACTACGGGTCGTCAAACACTCGAGGCGCTGCGGGGCGTAACCGCAAACTGCCAAATCTAACACACCGCGCCTCAGCGCCGAGCCACGATTAATACCGCAGTGAATCGCGGCGGCGTGATTTCGTGCGGCGGGCGGATCGCGCTGACTCAGCGAAATCTGGCGCTCGTTCGCTGCCAGACCTCCGATTTCACTCAATTACTTCGAACGTCCCTAACCCGTCGTTCGAACCTCCTGCGTATGGTGCAGATCAATCGTGGAAGACACGAGTAATGTGATCGATTAGTCTTCAAGCTGGTCACGCCG
>DASXXT010000004.1:0-1964 GCA_036502965.1 Roseiarcus sp.
ACATAGGAATGGCCGAACGTGTGCGTGAGGCCAACCATCAGGAGGCCGACCAGCGTCATGCCGATGATGTTTTGCGTATAGATATTGCCCGGCAGCTTGGGAAAGCCGTCCTCCATGAACACCAGAAGCCGGATGAAGGCCCAGGCAGCGACGCCGCATAACGCGCCAAGGCACACGAAGGCGATCGCCTCCTCGACGCCAAAGGAACTGGCGGAGGGAAAGAAGATTTCAGGGACGGTGAAGGCTGGATTGGGGCCGATGAGAATGCGCCCGAGCAGCGTGGCCGCCCCGGTCGCGATGACGACCGGCAGGAAGGTGCGGTTGGAGACTTCAGGCAGCAGGATCTCGATTGCGAACAACACCCCGCCGAGCGGCGTGTTGAAGGTGGCCGCGATGCCCGCGCCGGCGCCCGCCGAGAGCAGGGTGATCTTCTGCCCAGTCGTAAGCCCGATCGCCTTTGAGAACGACGATCCCAGCGCCGACCCGATCTGGATGATCGGCCCCTCGCGCCCGACCGATGCGCCCGAACCGATCGAGAGCGCCGAGGCGAGCGATTTGATGAGCGCGACGACGCCACGAATGTCGCCGCGCTTGTAGTAGATGGCGTCCATCACCTCGGGAACGCCATGGCCTTTGGCCTCAGGCGCAAAGCGGTCCACCAGATAGACAACGACAAGGCCGCCGAGGATCGGCGAGAGGATCACCCAGTTTCCCCATCGGCTTGGCCCCTCGAGAACGTTGGCGTCGTAGGCGATCTTGAACACGCCGTTGAACATGATGTTATGGATGAGGCCGATGAGCGCCCGCAACGCCACTGCCCCCACGCCAGTCATGACGCCTACGCCCAGCGCCAAAAGGCAGAGGGTGAGCAAGCTCACGCGTCTTTCTTCTCGGCCGCGAGCGGAGGCTTCCGCAGAGCGAACGGCGGTATCGGCGGTCGTTGACGACATTTTCCAGTTTTTCTTGTGGTGAGGATCGGATGTGCGGACGTCCGGCTCGGATCATCTCGCAAAGAATGCCGTCAACCCCCAATGAGTTCAGATTAGGGCGTTCGACCCGCCAAGCGCGGCCCGATCCCCGCCCGCATCACCAAGCGGCGCAACGGCCCGACGGCGGAGAGCGTCGCCAAGCTGGCGCCGCGCGCGAAATCGACAGGCGCAAAGCGAGTGAGCAAGGCCCGGTTGAGGCCGTCAACTGCCCCGGTCCTGAGCGCGATGTCGGCGCGTCTCGCGCGCTCATACGCGCGCAGGGTGTCCGCCCCACCGATGTCGCGCCCCTCCGCGCGCGCCTCGACCGCGCACGCGATGATCGCCTCGACGTCGCGCAAGCCAAGATTGAGTCCTTGCGCGCCGATCGGCGGCAGGACGTGCGCCGCGTCGCCGACGAGTGCAAGCCGCTCAGCGGCGATTTTCGGCACGGTCTGACGCGCCATGGCGAAGAATCCGCGCTCGCCCTCGATGCGCATGGCGCCGAGGAGAGAGTGCGCCTGGCGTTCGATCGCGCGCGAAAGCGCTTCGTCGTCGAGCGCCTCGCGCCGACGCGCTTCCTCTTGCCCCATCACCCAGACAAGGCTTGAGCGGTTCGGCGTAGTCGCGGAGGCCGGCAGAGGAACGAGAGTGAATGGCCCGCCGCGGGTGTGGAACTCGGTCGAGAAATCGTCGTGCGGCAGTCGATGGGCGAGATGCGCCGTCAATGCGGTTTGCGGATAGCGATGGGTGCGCGCTTCGAGCCCGGCGGCGCGCCGCGCCCTCGAATCCCGGCCGTCGGCGCCGATCGTAAGCCGGGCCGAGATCACGCGCCCGTCACCGAGCCTCGCTCGGACGGCGTCGGCGGAAAAATCGTAAGCCGCCACCCCGGCCGCGACGCGCTCGACGCCAGGAATCTGCGCAATCCCGGCCGCGAGCGCCTCGGCCATAAGGTCGTTTTCGATATTCCACCCGAAGGCGTCGAGCCCGATTTCCGCA
>DASXXT010000005.1:0-4364 GCA_036502965.1 Roseiarcus sp.
GAAAACGGCACGGGCCAACTCGGTGCGGCCGGCGCCGACCAGACCGGCAAGGCCCAGAATCTCACCGGTGCGAAGCGACAGGCTCACCTTCCGGCCCGGATAGGCTGCCGTCCGCACGTCGACGAGGTCGAGCAAGGTCTCTCCCGGCGGAGCGGCTGGTTTCGTGTAAAGCGACTTGAGGTCTCGCCCGATCATCAGGCGGATCATGGCGTCGCGATGGATCTGGTCACGAGCAAGCTCGCCAACGACCGAGCCGTCACGGAGGACGACCACGCGGTCGCCGCAGGTTTCGACCTCGTTCAGCCGGTGGGTGATAAAGATGATCGACACGCCATCAGCCTTAAGCTCGCCGATGACCCGCATCAGCCGATCGGTCTCGGTGGAGGTCAGGCTGGAAGTCGGCTCATCCATAATGACGACGCGGGCGTTGAGCGAAAGGGCCTTGGCGATCTCCAAAAGCTGGCGCTGCGCAAGGGAGAGATTGGAAACAAGATCGTCGACTTCGAAGTCGACGTCCAGTCGCCGCAGCAACGGCGCCACGACGCGTTTCGTCGTCTTTCGGTCGACGAGCTTAAGCGGACCGGCAGACAGCGGCTCCCGCCCGATCAGCACATTCGCGCCAACGTCGAGATTGTCGAAAAGGTTCAGTTCCTGATGAACGAACGCGATTCCCGAATTCAGCGATTCGGGAACGGTAAGCGAGGCGCGCGCGACGCCATCGATCTCGATCGTTCCCTGGTCGGGTTTCACCACCCCGCCAAGAATCTTCATCAGCGTCGACTTGCCCGCGCCATTCTCGCCGATCAGCGCGAGAACCTCGCCCCGGTTCATCGTCAGGCTGACACGTGAAAGGGCGCGAACGCCTGGATAGCTCTTGCTGATGTCGATCAGCCGAAGGAGGGGATCGGCCAAAGTCGGTCCTTAAGGAAAAAGCGGCGCCGCGCTCAGCGCGCAGCGCCCCAAACCAGAAGCAAGCAAACGCTGCTTTAGCGTCCCGCTTTATTTCTTGCCCTGCCGCTCCTTCAGCTCCGCCCAGAAGGCGTCGACGTTCGACTTGTCGATGATCTTGGTCGGGATGATCATTAGGCCGTTGGCGGGAATGCCCGACTTGTCCCCGTCAAGATACTTGGCCATCGTCTTCATGCCCTGATAGCCCCACTCGTAAGGCTGCTGGACCACGGTGGAGGCGACCGTCCCTTCCTTGACGCCGCCAAGCGTGATCGGATCCTCGTCGAAACCAACGATCGTGACCTTGCCGAGCTTCCCAGCTTCCTTCAGCGCCTCATAGATGCGGGGCGTGTTGTAGGAATAATAGCCGACCATGCAGTCGATCTCGGGATGGGCGGTCAGCGTGTCCTCGACATTACGCTTGGCGCGGGTCTGGTCGATATCGTCGGCGCGAACGTCGACGAGTTCGATCTTCGAGCCCTTGATCGTGTCCTTGAAGCCCTCGATGCGCTCGCGCGCGTTGTCGGCGCCGGGCAGACCGACGAAGCCCATGCATTTGCCGCCGTTCGGCATGGCCTTCAGCGCGATCTGGCCAGCCTGCTTGCCGGCGTCGACGTTGCTGGAGCCGATATAGGCGACGCGGCTGCTTTTGGGCGCGTCGCTGTCGGTGGTGAACAAGGCCACCTGCTTGCCGATCCGGTCCAACGCGTCGGTCATCGTCTTCGGATCGACCGCGCTGACCATGATGCCAGAGACGCCGGCCGCAACGAGGTCGTCCATCAGCCGCGTCTGAATCGCCGCAGACGACTGCTCGGGATATTTGAAGTCGAGGGTGTAGTTCGGCAGTTCGCCCTGGGCCTTCTTGACGCCAGCCTCAGCGGCCTTCCAGAAGTCCGACGCGCCGTTCACGACGAACACGAGTGTCTTCTTGTCGGCGGCTTGCGCCGATCCGACAAACGCAAGCAGGGCGCCAAGCATTGCGCCGGATAGCAGAAGCCTTTTCATGTAATTCCTCCCTGTCTCATCCGAAGCAACGCTGTCGGACGCTCCGTAAATTCGAGCCTCTTGGCGGCTCAAGCCGGGAGATCCCTAAAGACAGGCTCGGAAGCGGTCAAGCTCGCAGGCTGAGCAAATTCTAGGCACACAAGGCCGGCGATTAGACTCGGTTAACGGCGCGGGTTCTCCGACGATTCGCGCTCTCGCCATCTGCCGGGAGGAGGATGATTCGGCCTTGTGGCTTACTCCGCCAGCGCCAAGCCGACGCCGCCTGCGCTCAATGTCCGGCCCGCCGCCATCGCCTCCTCGGCGCGGTCGAGTCTCAGCAACGCCAGCGCTTCGCGTCCCGAGGAGGACCCGAGCGCGCCTACTGCGAGCTCACGGTCGAGGACCGGCGTCCCGGGCGCCGGCGGCGGGCCGGCCAGTTTGACGCGCGCGACGCGCTTGCGGGCGGTTCCGCGATGCTTCATGCGGGAGACGACCTCCTGGCCGACATAGCAGCCCTTGTCGAAGTCGACCCCATGGAGAAGATCGAGATTGGCATCGTGCGGGAAGGCGTCCGCATAGGCGAAATCCAGGCCGCCCTTAGGCGCCCCGACGCCGATACGGAGGCCCTCGTATTCGTTGACGTGCTCTAACCCGACCGCAGTGGCGATCGGGCGCGGGAGGACCGCGCGCCAGCCCAGGCGCGGATCGCGCGGGTCGGCGTAGAGAAGGCCGTCGTCGATGCGCGCAGGCTCGCTCCCCCAGAAAGCGACGACGGCGCTATCGGTGGTCTCGTCGGCGACCGCGACCTTGGCGCGCAGCTTGTAGAAGCCAAGCCGCTTGGCGAGGTCGGCCGCCTGCGCCGCAGCGCAGTCGATGAGATAGGACGGCTGCGCGCCGGGCGCGCGCACGACGATCATGTCGAACAGGATCTTGCCTTGCGGCGTGAGCAGCGCCGCATAGCGCGCTTCGCTTGGGCCAAGGCGCTCGACGTCGTTCGTCAGCAGGCCTTGCAGAAAGCCGGTCGCATCCTCGCCGCTCACGGAAACGACGCCGCGATCCTCGAGCATGGCGGCTTTCTTGCTCATCGGGACGCCTCCGGTCGCGCTTGCAAGGGCGGACACTGTCAAATAGGCCGCTTTTGCGCCACTGCAAGAAAGATCCGCTATGCCGCCGTGTTTCGATTGCGTGCTCACCAATGGGACGGTGGTCAATCACGACGGGATCGGCCTGCGCGACATTGGCGTTCGCGACGGGCGCATCGCCGAGATCGGCGCTTTACGCGGCGCCGCGTCGGGCGAGCGGGTCGATTGCCAGGGCCTTCATATTCTTCCGGGCGTCATCGATTCCCAGGTGCATTTTCGCGAGCCCGGGCTCGTTCACAAGGAAGACCTGGAGACCGGGTCGCGCGCGGCCGTTCTCGGCGGGGTGACCGCCGTGTTCGAAATGCCCAACACCGATCCGATGACCACCAGCGCGGAAGCGCTCGCCGACAAGCTCGCCCGCGCGAAAGGCCGCATGCATTGCGACTTCGCCTTCTGGGTGGGGGCGACGCACGACAATGTCGCTGACATTCCCGAACTCGAGCGGCTGCCTGGCGCGGCGGGGATCAAGGTGTTCATGGGCTCCTCGACGGGGCGCCTCCTGGTCGCCGACGATGCGGGGGTGCTGGCCATCCTCAGACAGACCCGCCGCCGCGCGGCGTTCCACAGCGAGGACGAGGCGCGCCTCAGCGAGCGCAAGCCCCTGCGGGTCGCGGGCGACCCCTCCTCGCATCCCGTCTGGCGCGACGAAATCGCTGCTCTGCGTTCGACCGAGCGGCTCGTTCGTCTCGCCCGCGAGGCGCACGCGCAAGCGCATGTCCTGCACGTCTCGACCCGCGAGGAAATGGCGTTTCTGGCCAGCGCCAAGGATGTCGCGAGCTGCGAGGCGACGCCGCAACATCTGACCCTCAGCGCCGAGGACTACCCTCGCCTCAAGACGAAAATGCAGATGAACCCGCCAGTTCGTGGCCCCGACCACCGCGACGCCATCTGGCGCGGTCTTGAACAGGGCGTGGTCGACGTTCTCGGCTCCGACCACGCGCCGCACACGCTCGAGGAGAAGGCGAAGCCCTATCCCGACAGCCCGTCAGGCATGACCGGCGTGCAAACGCTCGTTCCGATCATGCTCGATCATATCGTCAACGGCCGCCTGACCCTACAGCGCTTCGTCGACCTGACCAGCGCTGGCCCGCAGCGCTTGTTCGGAATCGCGACCAAGGGGCGGATTGCGGCGGGCTACGACGCCGATTTCACCATTGTCGATCTGAAGCGCCGCACAACGATCGGCGATTCCTGGATCGCCTCACGCTGCGGCTGGACGCCGTATGACGGCAAGACCGTTACCGGTTGGCCGGTCGGAACCATGATCCGCGGCGCCCGCGTGATGTGGGA
>DASXXT010000006.1:0-2718 GCA_036502965.1 Roseiarcus sp.
ACAGCGAATTGTCGCGCCATCGTTGGCAGCGCCACGATAACAATGGTGCCGTCGAGCATAGCCATGCTCATCGCCATGGCGAGGGTCAAGAAGGCGAGCAGGCGCTGCGGATTGGCGAGGCCGTCCTGCACTTCGACCGCACGAGGCGCGGACATCGGTTCTCGGCGGTTCAAGGCGATCCGCGGTCCAGGGAAATGCGGTTCGCGGCCGTCAAGCCGCCGTCCCCCACAGATCGTAAGCGTCCGAGCGCTCGATCTTAACCATTACGATGTCGCCGGCGCGTAAGGGTCGGCGTGTCGCAATGTGGACGGCGCCGTCGATCTGCGGCGAGTCACCTTTGCTGCGGCCCTTGGCTTCGCGCGCGCCGCCTTCGTCGACGATGACCTCGAGCCGCTTGCCGACCTTGGCGGCGAGTTTCTTCATGCTGATCGCCTGCGCGCGAGCCATGAAGCGCTTGTGGCGGCTGGCTTTGATATCGTCCGGCACGGGCTCAAGGCCAAGATCGTTGGCCGCCGCACCTTTGACTGGCTCGTATTGAAACGCGCCGACGCGGTCGAGCTTGGCTTCGTCCAGCCAGTCGAGCAGGAAACGAAAATCCTCCTCGGTTTCGCCGGGAAAGCCGACGATGAAAGTCGAGCGGATGGTCAATCCCGGGCAGATCGCGCGCCAGGCGCGGATCCGCTCCAGCGTCTCTTCCTGGGCCGCTGGCCGGCGCATCGCCTTCAGCACGACGGGCGAAGCATGCTGGAACGGCACGTCGATATACGGCAGCACATTGCCGCCGTTCATGAGCGCGATCGCCTCGTCGACGTGCGGGTAGGGGTAGACATATTGCAGCCTGACCCAGGCGCCGAGCGAACCCAGCTCGCGCGTGATGTCGAGAAAGCGCGCGGCGACCTGCCGGTCGCGCCAAGGGCTTTCGGCGTATCGAAGGTCGAGGCCGTAGGCGCTCGTATCCTGCGCGATGACAATGAGTTCCTTGACGCCCGCTTTCACCAACCGCTCGGCTTCGCGCAGCACGTCGCCGGCCGAGCGCGAGGCGAGCCGTCCGCGCAAGCTTGGGATGATGCAGAACGTGCAGCGGTGGTCGCAGCCCTCGGCGATTTTTAAATAAGCGTAGTGACGCGGCGTGAGGCGCACGCCCTCGCCGGGGATGAGATCGACGAATGGATCGCGGGGCGCGGGCGCCGCAGCGCGCACCGCCTCCATCACACTCTCGAATGCTTGCGGGCCGGTGACTGCCGAGACGTTGGGGAAAGCGTCGCGGATCGCGTCGGGTTCGGCGCCCATGCAGCCCGTCACGATCACGCGACCGTTCTCGTTCAGCGCCTGGCCGATGGCGGCGAGGGATTCGGCCTTGGCGCTGTCGAGAAAGCCGCAGGTGTTAACGATGACCGCGTCGGCCCCGGCGTGATTACGCGCAAGCTCGTAGCCTTCTGCGCGCAGCCGCGTCAAAATGCGTTCGCTGTCGACGAGCGCCTTCGGGCAGCCAAGCGAAACGAAAGAGATGCGCGGCGCGGGACGCTGCTCAGTCTGGGCGATGTCAGTCACGCCGGTCGATTGCCACGCCGGAGCAGCCGCGGCAAGCGCTCCGTGGCGCCGTCACAGCGTCAATTCCGGCCCGAGCGGCACGATTCCCGTCGGATTGATGCGACGGTGGCTGGCGTAATAGTGGTGCTTGATGTGAAAGAAGTCGACCGTCTCGGCGACGCCCGGCAAGTGGTAAAGCTCTCTCAGATAGCGGCTCAACGCCGGGTAGTCTCTGATCTCGCGGAGATTGCACTTAAAGTGCCCGAAATAAACCGGGTCGAAGCGGATAAGGGTGGTGAATAGGCGCCAGTCCGCTTCGGTCAGCCGCTGGGCGATAAGGAAGCGCTGGCCCCCGAGCCTTGCCTCAAGCCAGTCGAGCGTCTCGAACAGCTCCCGGAACGCCTCTTCATAGGCCTCCTGCGAGGTGGCGAAACCTGCGCGATAGACGCCATTGTTGACCGTTCGATAGACGCGCGCGTTGATTTCGTCGATCTCAGGCTGGAGGCCGCTCGGATAATAGTCGCCCTCGGTCGCGCCGACGCCATCGAACGCGCTGTTGAACATGCGGATGATTTCCGACGATTCGTTGTTAACGATCGTGTTCGTCTTCCGGTCCCAAAGCACCGGCACCGTGACGCGGCCGCTGAAGTCGGGCCGCGCCTTGACATAGAACTCGCGGAGCTCGCTTGCGCCGAAGATCGGGTCGGGAATGACTCGAGGGCCGGGATCGAAGGTCCAGCCGCGCTCGGCGAGCAGCCAGTGGACGACGGAGAGCGAGATCATACTCTCAAGGCCCTTGAGCCGACGGAAGATCAGGGTGCGGTGCGCCCACGGGCAGGCGAGCGAGATGATGAGGTGATAGCGGCCGGGCTCCGCCTTGAAGCCGCCGGCGCCGCTTGGCCCGGCCTCCCCGTTCGCGGTCACCCAGCTGCGAAACGGCGCGTCCGGCCGGACGAAATGACCGGTCGTGTCGTGAGGGAAGTCGGCATCCCCGCGCCAAGTCCCTTTGACGAATTGGCCCATTTCTCGTCCTCGTTTGAATTGAGATCGCGGCCTAGTTGGCGCGGGCTATCTGGAAGCCGGCGAAGGATTGGCTGACGGGCATCAGCTCCAGCCGGTTGATGTTGAGGTGCGGCGGCAGTTCGGCCACCCACAACATTGTCGCCGCGATGTCATCCGCGGTCATCG
>DASXXT010000007.1:0-6848 GCA_036502965.1 Roseiarcus sp.
CCGGAGCCTGGACGCCGAGCGCGCCCGCGATCTGAACGACCGTCGCTTTTTCCGCTTCGCTCACCTGTGTCCCGCCGAAACCGAGGAAGCCGCCTTCCGGCGCGGCCTCGGCCACCGACTTGGCGATTCCGGCGAGCCAGGTCTTGAACGGCGCCGCGTCGAGGCCGCCCTTGGCGTCGAGCAGGGCGGACGTCGCCTTCAGCGCGGTGAGGGCCTTTGCGACAATATCGGCCGGGGCTTTGGCGCCGGAAATCGCCGTCTTCACCCCGTCCTGCGCGAGGCCGCGGCCTTCGGACGTCTCAAATTCGCCGGCGACCGCCTTGACGAGCGCATCCGCGTTCGGATCGGTCTTGGCCTGAATGAGGGCCCGAGCGCTCGCCATGCTCTCCCTCATCATTCCAATGAGGCCGCTCGGCTCGGCGGTGGAAACGGCGACCCCAGCGATGAGCGGGCTCTGCAACAGAAGCTTCCATTCATCCGGAGTGAAATCGGCCTTTGTCGCCATGCGCGCCTCCCACGTTTTGCCAGCGAAATGAGAATGTCGGACGAGCGTGACAGTTTTGCGTCGCGTTTCCCTCTGGTTTCCCTCTGGGAGGCCCAGTCCGGCCGCCCCTTCCCAGTCCGCTCCTTAACCCCTATATATCAAGCGCCTCCCGCGAGGGCGGCTACGGCGATAAATGGGCATCGGAATAAGTCTTTCGGACCCGGGGGCGGTACCCGGCGCCTCCACCCAAGCCCGCCTTAACAAGCGGGTTTCGGCGGGGGCGAAATAGGTTCGACGGGGGACCCAAAGGGTGATCTTTCGCTCGGCATGATACCGCCGTTATCGGGTCAAACCTATAGTTGCGAATGACAACTATGCTCCGGTGGCCCTCGCTGCGTAATGCAGCGCTGGTACTGGGAATCAAGTCCTAGGGGTTTGCACTTCTAGGCGGGGTCCGGAGGCGCCTGGCAACAGAAGCCTCCACTTCCCCTGCTTCTGTTCGTCGTGTCCTCGTGGGTCAAAACTCAATCCGCCAGGCCCGCTTTGACCAAGTGGTCTTTGAACGCGGCTAGCCGACGCGCGCAATCAGGCCAAACGATGAAGCAGAAAGCGACAGGGCGGCAGCCGCCAAGATGATCCAAAGCGTATCGAGTTCGGTTGTGAGCAGGATAATCAGGCTGACAACGGCGATCGCGACGGTGATGGGATCGGTAAGCGCGTCACGCGCAAGCGGGATCGACGCGGCGAGCAATAAACCCGCGCTGGCGATCACAACGGCCTGCAACACGGACCGGACGCGCGGGTGATCTATGTGCCGCCCCGAGAAATGGACAAGCGGTATGATTATGACCGCTGGTGTGATCATGGCGAGCCATCCGGCAATCGCTCCCGGAATTCCCGCGACGAAATAGCCGACGCTCACGATGTAAAGTCCGACCGGCCCAGGCGAGCTTCGGGTGATGACGACAGCCTGGTTAAGCTGCTGCTCGGTCAACACGCCGTGTTGCGTCACGAGCGTGTCGTGGATCACCGGCAGCGAGGCGAGTCCCGCAAATGCCGTGCAGGTTCCCTTGAGCAGCAGCAGGTAGAGCAGCGAGATATTCATGACTTGGAGACCGGCAGGAATGCGCCGAGCAAAGCCGCCCCCAGCAGGACGTAAATCGCGGGGACCCCAAGGACGACATAGAGGCCAAACCCCGCAGCGCCGATGAGGACGACCCGCAACCGCGCCCCGCTCCTGTAGATTGGCCCAGCGATGGTCCAGCTTGTCTTGGCGGTGATCGCGACGGCGGCGGCCACAGCTCCATGAATAGCCGCTTGGGCGATGGCGTTTCCTTGCCACTCCCGAAAGAGGGCCGTGATGACAATCACGATCAGGGTGCAAGGGATGGATGCCGCGAGGAGCGCAACGAGAGCACCGGGCAAACCGCGTAAAAGCCAGCCTATCCCGGTGCAGAACGCCAGCACGTTCGTCCCCGGCGTCAGGCGACCGAGCGCATAGCACAAGGCGAACTGTTGATCGGTCACCCAGTGACGTCGGGTAACGATCTGTCCATGGATGACCGCGCTTGTCGCGCTTCCGCCTCCGAGAGTGAAGTTGCCGTAGCGCGTGAAAACGTCAGCGATCGAGGTGAGGCTGGGGCGCTCGGTTCTGCTGACGGTTGAATGGCTTAGGTCCGTCATTGCCGTCCCCGCACTGTGTTTTTAGCGACCTTCCCGGTCGGAGCAGCCGATAGGCTACCATCATGGCGCAAGGCGCTTGGTCCTTTCAATGTCTGTAGTCGGGAGCGTTGCCAAAGCAGTCGCAGCAACGGGTGATCGGGTTTTGACTCCAGGGTGCGGACTCGGTCCGAGTCTAATCAGTCCGCCTTGTCAGAAGTTGGCGCGCCGGGCGAGGCGTAGACGCCCGCGAGCTGATCGAGGTTGGCGATCAGGCGCGTTAGCAGGGCGATGAGCAGCCCGGCCTCCTGGTCCATGAAGTCGCGCAGCGCCTCCTGATTACCGCGAAGCAAGACGGCGACCGCGTCCCGTAGGCGCGCTTCTGCGACCTCCGTCAGTGTGATGCGGCTCATGCGCGCATCGGCCGGGTCAAGCGCGGCGTTGACGGCGCGCGTCGCCGTCGCAATTGTCCGCGCACGAGGCGAGCCGCCGACCGTGCGCTCGGCGCATGGGGATTCTAACAGGAAAGCATGCGATGAGCTACAAAGCCATCTACGCCTATGCCTGGGATATCGCCGAGATCGGCGTGAGCGCGGCGGTCGGCCGGTTCCTCGCCCTTGGCCTGGACACAGTGACGATTGCCGGCAGCTACCACGCGGGCAAGTTCCTGAGACCCCATGGCAAAAGCAGCAAGGTCTATTTTCCCGAAGACGGGACGATCTATTTCAAGCCGGACCTCAGCCGCTACGGCGCAATCAAGCCGGTCGAAAACTCGATGCTCTCGTCCGGCCAGGACATCGTGCGCGAGCTTGTCGGGCAAAGCCGCATGGCGACCAACGTCTGGCTCGTGCTCCTGCACAACACGCGGCTCGGCTTGGAGCATCCCGATTGCGCCGTCGCCAACGCCTTCGGCGATCGCTACGTCTACAATCTCTGTCCCTCGGCGCCCGAGGCGCGGGCCTTCGCGATCGGCCTCGCCCGCGACGTCACCGAGTCCTATCCCGTTAACGGCGTGTCGTTGGAGACCCCGGGCTTCGCGCATGGCTACCATCATGAGTTCGCGCTTAATCGACCCAATCGCTGGCTCGACAGCCAGCTCGGCCTTTGCTTTTGCGCGCACTGCATGGCGGGCGCGAAGAGCGCCGGGATCCGCGTCGAGGCGCTCAAGCGGCGAGTGGGGGCCGACATCGAAGCCTATCTCGCCAGCGACGCCGATTTTCCTGCCGACATGGCGGATGCCTTCTGGCTGGCGGACGTCCGCAGCGACGGCGACCTCAGGGCCTATCTCGATTGGCGATGCTCGGTCGTGACGTCGCTCGTGCGCGAAATTCGCGAGGCGGTGCGAAAGGATGCGACGGTCGCGGTCATTCCTTCGGTCGCGCGCCCAACCGCGGGCGCCTGGTATGAGGGAAGCGATCTCACGGCGCTCGCGGAAGCCGCGGGAATCGTCGAGGCCTGCTTCTACGAACATGGGGCCGAGCGGATCAAAGCCGACCTGTTTGACGTGAAGCGCCGTCTGCGCGGAAAGGGCCGTCTGCGCGGCATTCTCCGCCCCGCCTTCCCCGATCTGGAATCGAAAGGCGAATTCCTCGCGGCGATCCGCGCGCTCGCCGCCGGCGGCGTCAGCGAGATCGCCTTCTACAATTGGGGCCACGTGAGAGACGCGAACCTCGACTGGATCGCAGAGGGACTCGCTGCCGTTAAGAGCGCGGCGTGACTCGGACCACCGCCTTTGACGCAGGCCAATCGATCCGATACGCCGCGAACCTCAACGCGAGCGAGAGTAGGCGACATGTCCCTTGACCTGGTGCTGCGCGGCGGGCGTGTCATCGATCCGTCCCAGGGAACCGACTCCGTCATGGATGTCGGTTTCCGCGACGGTCGCGTGGCGAAGGTTGGAGCGGGGCTTGGCGGCGAATTGGTTCGCGACGTCGCCGGGCTGATCGTCACGCCGGGGCTGATCGATCTTCACACGCATGTCTATTGGGGCGGCACGTCGCTCGGCGTCGATCCGCGCATTCTCGCAGACAGGGGTTGCACGACGCTCGTCGATACGGGCAGCGCTGGGCCAGGCAATTATCCGGGCTTTCTCGAGCATGTGATCAGGCCATCGCCGGTTCGGATCATCGCCCTTCTCAACGTCTCCTTCGCCGGCATTTACGGCTTTTCCAAGCGGGTGATGGTGGGAGAAAGCGGCGACCTCAGACTCATGGCCCCGATCGACGCGGTCGAGGTCGCGCGCGCAAACCGCGACACGATCGGGGGGATCAAGGTCCGGGTCGGCTTCAATGCTTCGCAGAACTCGGGAGTAGCGCCACTCGACATCGCGCTCAAGGTCGCCGAAGAAGCGGGCTTGCCCCTCATGGCGCATATCGATATTCCTCCGCCGACGCTTGAGGATGTGCTCGTTCGCCTTCGTCCAGGCGACATTCTCACCCATTGCTTCCGCCCATTCCCCAACAATCCGGCGACTCCCGAGGGCGGCGTGCGTCCTGCGGTCATTGAAGCGCGCAAGCGCGGCGTCATTTTCGATATCGGCCACGGCATGGGATCGTTCGCGTTCAAGACCGCGCGCACGATGCTCGCCAACGGCTTTGCCCCTGACTGCATATCGAGCGACGTGCATGCGCTCTGCATCGATGGGCCGGCGTTCGATCTCCTCACGACAATGTCCAAGTTTCTTTGTCTCGGCCTGCCGCTCGCGGACACCGTGCGGGCAGCGACGGACGCGCCGGCGAAAGCGCTGCGCCGTGGCGATCTCGGAACCTTGCAGCCAGGCGCGGCGGGCGATGCTTCGGTGCTCGAGCTCGAAACGGGCGACTTCGACTATGTTGACTCAACCGGCGAGCGCCTAGCTGGACCAACGCGGCTTTCCGCGCGCGCTGTTGTCATGAACGGCAAATGGCGGAAGGTTGAGCCTGTCCTGTTCTCCACACGTCTTTGAGGATGACCGCGCCATGACGACATCAACTCCGGAAGAGCGGCTTCAAGCGCTCGGCCTCTCGCTTCCCGCCGTCCCCACGCCGATGGCCAACTACGTTCCTCATCGCTTGGCGGGCAATCTCCTCTTCCTTTCCGGGCAGGGGCCGAAGCGCCCGGACGGCAGTTTCATGGTCGGGCGTCTCGGCAAGGACGCCTCGGTCGAGCAGGGCTATGAAGCCGCGCGCCTCACCGGGCTGCAATTGCTCGCGGTCGCCAGAGCCGCGCTCGGCGAGCTTTCGCGCATCGAGGCGGTGGTCAAGCTCCTCGGCATGGTCAACGCTGAGCCGGACTTCGGAGACCATCCCAAGGTCATCAACGGCTGCTCCGACCTCATGGTCGAAGTACTTGGCGAAGCGGGGCGCCATGCGCGTTCGGCCGTCGGCATGGGTTCGCTACCAAACCGCATCATGGTCGAGATCGAGGCCATTCTGCTGATCAGAGCATAGGCGGGGCGAGGCGCCGTTCGATATCGGGCCGGGATGACGAAGCGGCCGGCGGTCGGGATCGGGAGAGCTTCCATGATCTGCGAGATATGCGTGGATTCTGTCGCCGGCGTCCGCGCAGCGAACGATGCAGGGGCTCAACGCGTCGAGCTCTGCGCCGACCTCCTGGAGGGCGGCATTACGCCAAGCCTCGGCACAATCCGTCAGGCGCGGAAAGTCCCCGGCATCGACCTCAACGTGATGATCAGACCGCGCGGCGGAGACTTCCTGTTCGATGACAATGAGTTCGCGGCCATGCGGGCGGACATTGAAACCGCCAAGGCCGAAGGCGCGGACGGCGCCGTTATCGGCCTATTGACGGCGGCTGGCGAAATCGACGTGGGCCGAACGCGCGAGTTGGTTGCGCTGGCCCGGCCCCTCTCGGTGACTTTCCACCGCGCATTCGACGTCGCGGCCGAGCCCTTCCGCGCGATCGAGACGCTGATCGAGCTTGGCGTCGATCGCGTGCTGACCTCGGGCCAGGAAGCGACTGTGCTCGAAGGGCTGCCGCTCATTGTTGAATTCATGAAGCGGGCAGGCGACCGCATCGTGATCATGCCGGGCGGTGGAGTCACAGCGCGCAACGTTGAGCGGATCGTCGCCGCGGCGCGACCGCGCGAAATCCATTTCGCCGCGCTCGAGCCGGTGGAAAGCGCCATGCGGTTTCGCCGCGAGCATGTGTTCATGGGCGGCGAACTGAGGCCGCCGGAATATGACCGCCTCGAGTCTTCGGCTGCGACGATCGGCGCGATCGTGGCGAAGGCATCGGGCCGGCGCTGAGCCCTCGCGCGAAAAACGCAGGCGCGGCGATAGCCAGATCGACGGGAGATTTTCGTGCCAATGGCGCAGCGACCGCAGCCACGTTTCGCCCGGTCGCGCTACCAGAGCGTATAGCCGCCGTCGATCACGAAAGCGGCCCCGGTGACATAGCTCGAAGCCGGTGAAGCGAGGTAGACCGCGAGCGGACCAATTTCTTGAGGGTCTCCGGCGCGACCCATCGGAATCGCGCGCACGAAGGTTTCGATCACCGCAGGATTTTTCTCCGCCCAGGCGCGGTTAGGCTCGGTCATGAAAAGGCCCGGGCAGATGGCGTTGACGGTCACGCCGCGCGGCGCCCAATCGGCGGCGGTGGCGCGGGTGAAATGGATTACCGCCGCCTTGGCCGTTTCATAGTGGCGCCCGCCAATTCCGCGATTGGCGATCAGGCCGCTGATCGAGGCGATGTTGATGACCCGCCCTTC
>DASXXT010000008.1:0-9927 GCA_036502965.1 Roseiarcus sp.
CGAATATGACGCGCGAAACCCCCTTTTCACCCCATGGACATGGACAGAATCGCAGGAAGACTGCTGGCGCTTTCTGCGCTCGGAACGGCGCTTTGCGCGGCGGCCCCCGCCCGCGCGGACTTGCGCATGTGCAACAACACCCACAACCGCGTCAGCGTCGCCCTCGGCTACACCGATGGACAAAACTGGGTCAGTGAAGGCTGGTGGAATCTCAAATCGCTCGACTGCGTAACGCTTTTGCGCGGCGCCTTGGCGGCTGAGTATTATTATCTGTACGCGATGGACGAGCGCGGCGGCGAGTGGAAGGGCAAGGTGTTCATGTGCACGTCAGATCGCGAGTTCAAGATCGACGGCCGGCAGGATTGCTTTGTGCGCGGCTACAACCGAACCGGGTTCTTCGAAGTCGACACCGGCAAGGACTCCAAGAGCTGGACGGTGCAACTGACCGACCAGGCAAACCCCTGAGCGCCGGATCTCGGCGTTCCGCTTGATCAGTCGCTCACCACTTGCCGCTGTCGGCAGACGAGGCGCAGGCGAACCATGCCAATTCGGGCCTTCCCCGGATTGCGCGACGGCTTGAACGCCCTCACGGGAACGGACGGGGATAGTGACGCGACATCAGGTTGTGGACCTGCTTGAACAGCGCAGCGGATTCCCGCGCTCCAACCGCCGCACAACGCGAATCGAGCACCCCCGCCATGCCGTGCAAATCAATCCTTTTGCCACCGCCTGAAACCACAATCGATTCGCTGACCCCTGGGATTGCCGATACGCGCGGCGCGCACGTCGCAGCCTGATCGTCGAACTCTAGCAGAACCCGTTGAGCGAGGCCCTGGAGCGCTTCCGATTCGGAAGGCGCCAAACGTCCGGCGGACGTGCGTCCTTCCGGGCTTGGTCCGGACACATAGGTCCCGTCAGGTTGAATCGTGAACCCGTACACGCCCTGACAAGAGTTCGGCGCCATCGCCTCGCACGAGGTTCGAACTTCTACAGTTACGCCTTCGGCGCCGCTCGCCCGGCGAGGCTCCTCCATTGAAAGCGCCAGCGCGACGGCAAGGGTTACGGTCACCGATACCGATCGCGAGTATTTTCGGGCCGCACTTTGCAGCAAGCGGAAACCACAAACGGATTGCATTCTTGCCTCTATGCTCCATTTACTCACAAAATGAGTAAATATAGAGTTGAATTGAATGATGACAAGCCCGTTCAGCTTCACTAACATATATCGATCAATACCGCAGAGTAAGCGGAGCCGCGGTCGGCGGTCAGATGAAGAGGGAGGTCAATCATGTCAGCGAAAGTGTCAGCTAAGACTAAGCCTCGCGCCGCGGCCAGGTCCCCCCGGGCCCATCAAGTTTTGCCGCATTCGGACGCCATTCGCATCGTTCCGTTGCACGGGACGCAGGAGAGGGGCCGTCCGTCGCAAGAGGCGGAGACCGCCGCGCCCGCGCCCGCGCCGCACCTGACTTATCGCGGCGGACCATTACTCGCCTCGGTCCAGGTTTTCACTATCTTTTGGGGTCGCGCGTGGGACGGGGCGCAAAGCGGTCTCGTCTCCAAAGTCAACAGCTTTTTCGACTTTGTGTTAACAAGCCCGCTTATTGATCAGTTGGCGGAATATAATGTTCCCGCTTTCAAGATTGTTCACGGCAAGCGCACGGGAACTGTAACGGTTACCGCTCCGCTTCCCCACCACTCCGTGTCGGACGCGGCTTTGCAGACTTTCCTGAAAAATGAAATCGCCAACAATGCCGCGTTACCCAAGCCCGGGCCTAATACGCTGTATTTTATCTACACGCCACCAGGAGTTAGGGTGGTACAAGGCGGGTCCGCTTCGTGTCAGGCGTTTTGCGGCTACCATAACGACATCGGCGGAAAAATCTTTTACGCGGCGATGCCGTTCCCCGGCTGCACGGGTTGCCTTGGAGGCATGCCGACCGCCGATGCCCTGACGGGAACAAGCTCGCATGAGCTTTGCGAAGCGATCACCGACGCTATCCCGGGCCAGGGCTGGTACGACGACACACACGGTGAAATCGGCGATATCTGCGCCTGGCAATTCAAGACCCTCGGCGGTTTCAACGTTCAACTCGAATGGTCGAATGCAGCGGGAAAGTGTATCTGACGGGAAGCGTCCTAAACCCACCTCGGAGCGAGAGCGGGGCGGTCGCGCCCGGCCCGAAGAACAGTTCTCGCGGTTTCGGTCCTAACTGCCGCGCGGCTTCTTTGCGGATGGGTTCGATCTAGATCCGCGTTCATTCCGAAGCTGTCAATCAGAAGCTGTCAATCACAAGCGGCCTTCACGGCGAAGGCGAGGCGGTCCGGACGGCGATTCTCCACGCACGGCGCGACGAGTCGCGCTCGACAAGAATTGGGTATAAGTCCCGGACCCTACTGTCGGCAAAAGCGGCGATCGCCGCCGATTGCGGGAGGAACGCAATTGCAGGCCCGTCGCCGCCGCGTCAAGATCATCGCCACCCTCGGCCCCGCCTCGAGCGACCGCAAGACCATCGCCGCTCTGTTCGCCGCCGGTGCCGACGTCTTTCGCATCAACATGAGCCACGCTTCGCACAACGTCATGCGGGAGCGCGTTGCGATAATTCGCTCGCTCGAAGAGGAGATGGGCCGCCCGATCGGCGTCCTGGTGGACCTGCAAGGGCCGAAGCTCAGGCTCGGCGCCTTCGTCGGCGGCGCCGCGGACCTCCATAAGGGCGACATCTTCGCCTTCGACGGCGATCCGTCGCTCGGCGGACCGTCGCGCGTCCATCTGCCGCATCCGGAAATCTTGAGCTCGCTCGCGCCCGGTCATCGGATTCTGATCGACGACGGCAAAGTGCTGCTGCGCGTCGTCGACGCGGCGCCCGGACGCGCTTCGACCGCTGTCGAAATGGCGGGACGGGTGTCGGACAAGAAGGGCGTCAGCTTGCCCGACACGACCATTCCGACCTCCGCCATGACCGACAAGGATCGCGCCGACCTCGCCGCGGCGCTTGAGGAAAACATCGACTGGATCGCGCTCTCGTTCGTTCAGCGTCCGGAGGACATCGTCGAGGTCAAGGGAATCGTCAAAGGCCGGGCGCTGGTGATGGCCAAGATCGAAAAACCGCAGGCGGTCCAGCGCATCGACGAGATCATGGCCGTCGCTGACGCGTTGATGGTGGCGCGCGGCGATCTTGGAGTGGAAATGCCGCTCGAGCAGGTTCCAGGCATCCAGAAGACCCTGACTCGGCTGGCGCGGCGGCTCGGCAAGCCGGTGGTGGTGGCGACGCAGATGCTGGAATCGATGATCTCCGCGCCGGTGCCGACGCGCGCCGAAGTGTCGGACGTCGCGACCGCGGTCTTCGAGGGGGCGGACGCTGTGATGCTGTCGGCGGAGAGCGCCTCGGGCCAATATCCGCACGAGGCGGTGGCGACGATGAACAGGATCGCGGAGGCGGTGGAATCGGAGGGAATTTATCACTCGATCATCGAGGCGCAGCGCGCGGCGCCGGAGGCGACAGGCGCCGACGCGATCGCCGAGGCGACCCGCGATGTCGCCGAAACGTTGGATTTGAGGGTGATCTGCGCCTGGACCAGCTCAGGCTCGACCGGGCTTCGCATCGCCCGCCAGCGGCCGCGCTCCGCCATTTTAGCGCTAACTCCCATCGAATCCGTGGCGCGACGCCTCGCTGTCGTCTGGGGGGTGCATCCGATTGTCACCGACGATGCGCGTGACGAACGCGACATGGCCGATCGGGCCTGCCGCCACGCCTATATCGAGGGCTTCGCCGGCGAGGGCGAGCGCATTATCGTTGTCGCCGGCGTGCCGTTCGGGACCCCGGGCGCCACCAACAACCTGCGCATCGCCACTGTGGGAACTTGAGCGCAAACCGTCACTTGGCGGGGAACGACTCGTCGCTGAACGGCGACGTCTCGATCGGCGACAATCTGGGAACTCTAATCTTTATAAAACCCAAGCCGATCGCTTCGTGACAATTGTTGCAGGCGGCGGTGAGCTTGCCATACCCGCTCGCGAATTTGACCGCGTCCTTCGCCTCGATCGCTTTGTCGAGTTCATCCGCGGCCGGCATCATTGTGTCCATATTCGTTTCGTCGCTGTTTGGATAAAGGGTCTTTGCGTCGTCGATGCTGGCGCGGATTTGTTTCAATTCGTAGTTCGCCAGCGGCCAATTGTGCACCGCGCCCGCATACCATAGTTTGAAATGCCCGAGTTGCGTCACGACCATGAGGCTGTTCAGCCGCGGGGTATAGGCGCGTTGACCCGGCGCCGGTTTTTGATCCTCGGCCAGCACCGGCAGGGAGGCTGCAGCGCAGGCGGCCGCGATTGCAATATGCCTGAGCTGGATCATCGCGCACTCCTCAATTTCCGCCGGATCGCCCCTAAGCGTCATTGGCCAACAACTGCGGGGGCCAAGGAAAACCTGCGCCAACTTCGGGTTTCAGACAAGCCCGAGGTGCCGCGGGCGGCTTTCTGCGCAATTGGCGCGCGCCCGCGGGGGGCGAGGACAATCCACACCAGAATCGGCTCAGAGACCTGCGTTCGCGGCGGCGAGACGCGCCAACGCGGACCAGTCGGAATCGGCTGCGCCTTGAGCCACGCCAGCCAGGAAATGATCGTGAACGAGGCTCGCGACCGGCATCGGCGTCGCGAGTGCGTCGGCCGCCGCGAGCGCTAGGCGAATGTCCTTCAAACCCAGCGACATCTTGAA
This sequence comes from Roseiarcus sp., assembly GCA_036502965.1. Lineage (GTDB taxonomy): Bacteria > Pseudomonadota > Alphaproteobacteria > Rhizobiales > Beijerinckiaceae > Roseiarcus. The sequence goes on from DASXXT010000008.1 coordinate 4,710, forward strand.
CCCCGCCGGCTCGTATTGCTGGTTGGCGATGATCGTCCCATAGGTCTTGTAGGCGGGGGCCGAGAACAGCGTGCTGGTCAGGATTTCAAGATAAAGATGCGGCTCAATTCCGCCTTTGCGGACCAGCGCGAAGGCTTCGCCTAAGCATTCGATCGTCGCTGCGAGCAGGAAGTTGCCGCTGAGCTTGACGAGATTTGCCGAGGACGGCTTGTCGCCGATGGCGAAAGTCCGTTGACCGATCGCGTCGAACAGGGGCTGGCAGCGCGCGAGCTGTGCTTCGGGGCCTGCCGCCACAACGAAAAGCTTCGCCGCCGCCGCGGCCTCGGGCCTGCCGAACACGGGGGCGGCGACATAGGCTTGGCCCGCGTTTTGGTGCGCCTCCGCCAACCGGTCGGAGAGCGCGACGCTTATCGTGCTCATGGAGATATGGACGGCGCCTTGGCCAAGCGCCGAGAGCCCATTTCCGTCGCCGAAAAGGACGGCCTCGACCGCCTCATCGCCGGCGAGCATGGTGATCAGCGCGGAGCGATGGCACGCATCGGCCGGGCTTTCGGCGACCTCGGCGCCTTGTGACGCCAGCGCCTCCGCCTTGGCGCGCGTGCGGTTGTAGACAACGACGCGATGTCCCGCCTTGACGAGGTTCAGCGCTATCGCGGCGCCCATTTGGCCAAGACCGATAAAACCGACGTCCATCGTGCTCTCCCTGGCTGAAAACCGGCGCCCCGTCTCCTCGGCGGCATGACTAATGAAACCCAAGACCGCTGCGACGTGTTGCTTGCTGCGTGGCAGGCCGTTTCGCGCCCATCATCCTTTGGGTATTTGAACGCTTGGCCTCATCGGCCCTGCGAGCGGCCGCCTAGGCGCCAACCTCAATCAGCATTGCGGGATTTGTCGCTCCCCGACATACTTGCCGTTGCCGTCATACATAAGCTTGTGGATGACGCAGCCTCCGCTGTAGGCGCCCCCGGCGTCGCCTGGGCTTGGATCGACGCCGATATTGATGATGACCGGCGCGCCGCCGCCGACGATGGTCGGTTCGGCTGCCGCAGTCGGACCCGGGATCCCGCCGCCCCAATCGCCCCAACCCCAGCCGCCGACGAAAAGCTGGTCCGCGCCAAAACGGTTAAAGCCAAAGCGGTTGAAGCCGAAGCGATTGAAGCCGAAGTGATTGAAGCCGGAGTGATTGAAGCGGTTGAAGCCAAAGCGGTCAAACCGGTTCGGGCCGAAACGGTTGCCAAAGCGGCCAGCTTCAAAGCGCCGGCTGAACCCGTGTGGCGCAAAATGCTGAAAATGACCGAATCCCAGAGCTGGCCGAGCAAAGTGCGCCCCGCCAGCCCCGCCCATGCGCGCAAACGAAGGCGAGAGGCCGAGCGAAAAGATCAGCGTCGCTGTGGCGCAGAGGCGCGCCACCCTCGATGCCAGGGAAATACGCATAGGAATATCTCCGGCGCCGCAACGTCAATCCTAACAGCAATACGACGCCAATGTCCAGATTTCTCCGGCCCCTCATCTCACCACCGTCAGCCTCCGAGCCGCCCTGGTCAGACCTGTATAGAGCCATCGCGCCCGGTGCTCCCGAAAGGCGAAGCTTTCATCGAACAGCATGACATCGTCCCATTGCGACCCCTGAGCCTTATGGACAGTGAGCGCGTAGCCGTAGTCGAACTCGTCCGACTCCCGCCTCAAGGCGAAGCCGAGTTCGCCCTCCTTTCCCTCGAAGAACGCCTTCAAGACGGCGACCTTGGCTTGAGAGCGGGATCCCTCGTCTTCCGAGCGCAAGGTCATCTTGACGAAATCCTTTTTGACGCCGCCCAGCGTTTCAACCCGCCACAGGCCGCCATTGATGAGGCCCTTGGTGCGGTCATTTCGCAAGCAGACCAGTCGGTCCCCGGCGACGGGCAGCGGCTCCCGGAAGCCCCTGAGGTCACGCATGCGCTGATTGTAGGCGCGGCGGGTGCGGTTGACCCCGACCAGCACCTGGTCGGCCCCAAGCACCTGCGCCGGATCGACGGCGGCGCGCGCGATGACGCGGGTCTCCCCGTAATCGCCTTCGCGAAGATCGCCGCCTGAACGAACGAGTTCGGACAGGCGAATGATCGAATTGTCCTGCGCCTGGCGATGGATCCGGGTCAACATGACGTCCGGCGCGGCCTCGGTGAAAAATCCGCCGCCTTTGACGGGCGGCAACTGAAAGGGGTCGCCCAGGACCAGGATCGGCTTGCCGAACGAGAGGAGGTCGCGCGCCAGCTCCGCATCAACCATCGAACATTCGTCGATCACGATGAGCCCCGCCTTCGAGGCCGGCCCGTCGGCGTTAAGAGTGAAGCTGGGCGCGCCTTCCACGCCCTCGCTCGCGCGGTAAATGAGCGCGTGGATGGTCGTCGCGCCTGCGCAGCCCTTGGATCGCATCACCAGCGCAGCCTTGCCGGTGAAAGCGGCGAACGCCGTCTCACCGCGCGCGCCCTCGGCGATATGACGCGCAAGGGTGGTCTTGCCGACGCCCGCGTAGCCAAAAAGGCGGAACACCTGGGGGTCGCCCTGTTTGAGCCATCGGCCGACCTGATCGATCGCCTCAGCCTGCTCGCGCGACCATTCGCGGCCGATCGGGCGCGAGGCCGGAGCGGCAGGCGCGGCGGATTGTTCGGCTGCCGCGTTCTCAGTGGCCGGCTGAACTTTTGCTGGTTCATTCGCGCGCTTCGGCTCGGCGCTCGCGCCGCAGCGCGAACAAGCCGGCGGCTTGCGGCCGAGATCATAATATTTGGCGCCGCAGGCCAAGCACTGGCGCTTGGTTCCGAGTCTGCTCAATGCCAGCGTCTTCTTGGCCAATAAACCCTCACCCCTAGCCAGAGCATAAACGATTGGTTTAGATTTCAAGCGCAGCATTTTAACAGAATTGTCGGAACTATCGCCGAATCAAAGGCTTTCGCTAGGGCAATCCACGCCTTGAAGGTTGGATTGCGAGACTTATATCCGTCTGGTCCGGAACTTTGAATGGTCCGGAAGGTTGACGGCAAGAACCGGACCGGGCGCTTATGGGAAGGCCTGAGGTTCCGGGAAGCGCCTGAAAGGGGGCTTCGAACATGGTGCGTGTGACGGCGCTGACCTCTCCGTTGCTGCTCGGCTTCGATGATTTGGAGCGGGCGCTCGATAAGGTTACGAAGACTGGGACGGACGGCTATCCGCCGTACAATATCGAGCGGATTGGGGCCGACGGCGGCGAGCCGGAAAAATTGCGCATCACGCTCGCTGTAGCCGGCTTCTCGCAAGACCAGATCGAGGTCACCGTCGAGGAGAACCAGCTCACGATCCGCGGCCGCCAGCAGGAGGACAAGACGCGGGAATATTTGCATCGCGGCATTGCCGCCCGGCAGTTTCAGCGCGGCTTCCTTCTCGCGGACGGGATGCAGGTGTTGAGCGCCGAACTCGTGCAAGGGTTGCTGTCCGTTGATCTCGTTCGGCCGCAGCCCGAGCGGATGGTCCGGAAGATAAAAATATCGGCGCGCGACTGAAGGATGCGCCCGAATGGCGGGCCTTAAGCGGCCGCCGAGTGAGGAGTAAAGCGATGAGATCCGAAACCAGCAAAACCGTCGTGACCGCGGCGCCAAACATGACGCCACAGGAATTCGCTCATCTTGGCGACGGGTCTCTCGCTTACGTGAAGACGATAGCCTCTGAAGACGTCGCCCGACTCTTCCCACAGGCGCCGGAGATGCGCCCGGGATTGACCCTATTTGCGCTGCTCGGCGCGGATGGGTCGCCGATCATGCTTACTGATTCCAAGGACGCGGCGATCACCAACGCCTGGGAAAACGAGCTTGAGACGGTGAGCCTGCACTGACTCACAGCTGGGATAGCAGCGGCGCGCAACGCGACGCGCGGGGCGACGCGAATCGGTATAGAGGTTGCGGTCGGTTAGGCGAAAGGGACCGCCGCCATGCAGGCCTATCTCGATCTGATGCGCGAGGCGCTCGATAACGGCGCCGTCAAGATGGACCGCACCGGCACTGGCGTGCGCTCGCTGTTCGGGCGGCAGCTTCGTTTCGATCTCGCCCAGGGCTTTCCGCTCGTCACCACCAAGCGGCTGCATCTCAAGTCGATCGTGCGCGAACTCGTCTGGTTCCTGCGGGGCGACACCAACATCGCGTACCTCAAGGCGCACGGCGTTTCCATCTGGGACGAATGGGCCGACGCGGACGGAGATCTCGGTCCAGTCTACGGCAAGCAATGGCGCGCCTGGGAAGGGCCGGACGGACGGACATACGATCAGATCGCCTGGGTCATCGACGAGATCCGCCGCAACCCCGACTCGCGCCGGCTCGTGGTGTCGGCTTGGAACGTGGCCGAGATCGAGCGCATGAAGCTTGCGCCCTGCCATTGCCTGTTCCAGTTCTATGTGAACCGCGACAGGCTCTCGTGCCAGCTCTACCAGCGCTCGGCCGACATCTTTCTCGGCGTGCCGTTCAACATCGCCAGCTATGCGCTCGTGACCCATCTTATCGCCCACGAATGCGGGCTTAAGGCCGGGGAGTTCGTGCATACGTTCGGCGACGCCCATCTCTACCGCAATCACGAGGACCAGGCGCGCGCGCAGCTCGCCCGGGAGCCGCGCCCACTGCCGCGCCTGAACCTCGGTGACGTCGGCTCGATCTTCGACCTCAACGCCGACGCGATCACGTTCGAGGGCTATGAGCCGTGGCCCGCGATCAAGGCGCCGGTCGCGGTGTGAGGGACAACTCCCTCGTCATTGTCGCGGCTGTCGCGCGCAACGGAATTATCGGCGCGAAGGGCGGGCTGCCATGGCGGCTCTCGAGCGACTTGAAACGCTTCAAGGCGCTGACCTGGGGCAAGCCGCTGGTGATGGGACGGAAGACGTTCGATTCGATCGGCCGCGCGCTTCCGGGGCGTGAAACGATCGTGATAACCCGCGATCCCGCGTTCGCTCCCCCGGGCGTCTTCGTCGCCCACGGCCTCGACAGCGGACTCGATCACGCCGCCGAGCGCGCTCGCGCCATGGGCGCGGACGAAATCATCATTGGCGGAGGGACTGAGATCTATGCGCAGACGATCGCGCGCGCGAGCCGCCTTCTCATCACAGAGGTCGCGCTCGACGCCAAGGGGGAGGCGCGTTTCCCGCCGATTAACCCGCACGAGTGGCGCGAGATCAGCCGTGAGACGGGCGAGCGGTGCCCGCGCGACGAGGCCGACTATGCCTTCGTAA
>DASXXT010000009.1:0-2558 GCA_036502965.1 Roseiarcus sp.
GTCGCGGCCGCCCAAACTTCTCGCGCCCTCATCGGAGCGCGCATATCGGTCCTTCGATCGTCGAAGGCGCGGATGTCGCTGCGCGACCGTCGAATTGCGCGAAAGCGAAATCGATTTCCTCATCAAGATCGGGCTTCTCCCTGCCAACGCGCCGAAGACTCCAAGAACGCTTGGCAGCGCGTTGAATCGATATCTCGATGACCACCCTCTCGGTGGGTGGGCGTACAAGCCGCGATATTAGAGCGGTATCCGAACGGACGGAATCGAATGGGGGATTCCCGAATCGCTTGAGTTCTGCTTCATGATCCCCGCCGCGGGAAGGAGGCGGCGGGGATGGCGCTTTCCGATGATCTTCGCGAGCGGGTGGTGGAGGCGGTCGTTTTGGGCGGGGTGTCGCGCAATGCGGCCGCCAGGCGTTTCGGTGTGAGCATCGCAAGCGCGGTGCGCTGGGTGATGCGTTACAAGACCACGGGGCAGGTTTCGCCTTCGCCTTCAGGGGGCGATCGCCGGTCCGGCCGTGTCGAGGCGGAGCGCGACTATTTGCTCGGCTTGATCCGTCGCACGCCGGATCTCACGCTGCTCGAGATCCAAGAGCGCCTGATCCAAAATTGCGGCGAGCGGTTCTCGGTTTCCGTGCTCTGGCGCTTCTTCGACCGCCATGGCGTCACGTTTAAAAAAAGACCGCGCACGCCGAGGAGCAGCGGCGCCCGGACGTTTTGGAGCGGCGCCGGGACTGGTTCGCCTCCCAACTCGATCTTGATCCCGCGAAACTCGTCTTCGTCGACGAGACCGGCGCTTCCACCAATCTCGCTCGAAAGCATGGACGCTGCCGGCGCGGACGGCGACTGCGGGCCGCCGTCCCGCACGGGCATTACAAGACGATCACTCTCGTTGCCGGTCTGCGCCTTCGAGGGCTTGCGGCGCCGAAGGTCTACGACGGGCCGATGAACGCCGCCCTGTTCGAGGAATGGGTGGAAAAATGTCTGGTTCCCACTCTCTCGCAAGGCGATATCGTCGTCATGGACAATTTGCCTGCCCACAAGGGAGCGCGGGTCGAACAACTCATAAAATCCGCAGGGGCCGAATTGCGATATCTGCCGCCCTACAGCCCGGACATGAACCCGATCGAGAAGGCTTTTTCCAAGCTGAAGGCCCATCTGCGCAAGATCGCCGAGCGAACCGTCGCCGGCCTGATCAGGGCGCTCGAAGGCTGCGCCGACATCTTCAAATCTGCCGAATGCACAAATTACTTCGCCGCAAGCGGCTATGATACAACTTGATCGGAGTCCGCTTGTCTTATGACTTTTCGCGCCACACAGGCGAGAAGGAACCGCTGGGAGAGGGTGGCAGCCCTCTCGGCAGCGGCGAGGGTCGGATCGGGAGTACGCTGACCGTTCGACGGGTCGAGCTAGAGTTGGATCACCCTCGTCTTTTCCTTTGGCCTGGACGGATACTCGGGGGAGAGCCCCGAATGACAAGCAGAGGCGCGGAAAAGATGAACAACGATACCATCGGCGTCGATGTGTCGAAAGACCATCTCGACGCCCATCGCCTGGCCGACGGCGCGACCCGGCGCTTCGCTAACGATAAGCCAGGTCACAAGGCGCTTATCAAATGGCTCGCGGAGACGCCCGCAAAGCGGGTCGTGTTCGAGCCGACCGGGCCCTACCATCGCGCCATCGAGCGCGCGTTCGGCGCGTCCGGCGTACCGTTCGTCAAGGTCAATCCGCGTCAGGCGCGCCGTTTTGCCGAGGCGACGGGCAAGCTGGCGAAGACCGATCGCCTGGATGCGGCGATTCTGGCTCGCATGGGCGCATTGCTGGAATTGCAGGCGCGCCCGGCCCCAAGCGAGGTCTTGCTCGAACTGAAAGAGCTCTACGTCGCTCGCGAGGCCCTGGTGAAGGATCGCACCGCCGCCAAGAACCGCGGAAAAGTCCTGACGCTCCCGTTGTTGAAGCGTCAGAACGCTCAGCGCCTCGAGCAGATCAATCGTCAGATCGCGACCGTCGAAGCGGCAATCCTCCAGATCGTCGAAGCCGACGCTGGCCTCTCCGATCGCTTCGCCATCCTGACCAGCATTCCAGGCGTCTCCAACCTCACCGCCTTCGCCCTGCTGATCGAAATGCCGGAACTCGGCGCGCTCGAAGCGGGTCAAGCCGCAAGCCTCGTCGGGCTTGCGCCAATCGCACGCCAATCCGGCCGCTGGACTGGGCGCGCCTTCATTCGAGGCGGGCGCGCCGGGCTGCGCCAGGCGCTCTACATGCCAGCGCTCGTCGCTGCTCGCTTCAATCCCGACCTGAAAGCCAAATATCTCCAGCTCGTCCAAGCCGGAAAACCCGCCAAAGTCGCCCTGACCGCGATCATGCGAAAGCTCATCGTCCTCACCAACGCCCTTCTCAAAGCCAATCGCAGATGGGAGCTAAAACACCCTTGATCAAAACGGATACTCTAGGGAAGCGTCGAGCGCAGCGCGCGACGAATGGGACGTCGATAATTGGGCGCCGATTGTCCAGTTTCCGCTCATACCAGAAAGGCAACATCTTTTTTCCGGCGTTGAC
>DASXXT010000010.1:0-6766 GCA_036502965.1 Roseiarcus sp.
CAATACGCCGAATTTCGTCGAGACCTGCGACGCGGTGGCCACAGCGACGAGCGCGCCAAAGATGAGGCCAAGCAGGACAGGAATCCGGACGCCGCGCCAAGGCCCCAATACGCTGTCTTTTCGCCTGCCAGCGTCTACGTCGCGGCCGCGCGCGAGCCCGTGGAATATAAACCGGGCCAGGAAACCGACCCCGAGTCCTGCTGCGATAGCCGCCGCAGGCACAGCCACGATGGAGGCTGCCGTCCAGCCAGGCTTAGTGAGCAGCATGGCGCAAATGATGGTCGAGAAGCCCATGACCGAGCCCACAGACAAATCGATGCCGCCGAGCAGGATCACGAGGGTCATGCCGGTGGCGACGAGGCCGGTGATCGACACCTGGCGCAGGACGTCGGTCAGATTGTTGAATGAGAGAAAGATGTTCCTGCCCGAGGAGGTGTGCGGGGAGGCCAAGGCGCCGATCAGACAAATGATCGCCAGCCCCCAATAGAGCTTTGTGCGCGAAAGCAGGCGCAAAACGTTCATGGCGCGCCGCTCGCCAGGGGCTCGCTCATGCCGGGCGCCGCCAAACGCATGATCGTCTCTTGCGTCGCCTCCGTGCCCGAAAGCAGGCCGGTTTGCCGGCCCTCGCACATAACGAGCACGCGGTCCGACAAGAGAAGCAGTTCGGGCATCTCCGAAGTCACAACCACGATGGCCAGGCCTTCGGCCGCAAGGCCGTATATAAGTTGATAAATCTCCTGTTTCGCCCCGACGTCAATGCCGCGTGTCGGCTCGTCGAGAAGCAGGATGCGAGGCGCGGTCGCCAGCCACTTGCCGATGGCGACCTTCTGCTGGTTGCCGCCCGACAGCGTCGCGACGATCTGGTCGATCCCATAGCAGCGCACCCCGAGTCTCTCGACCACGTCGGTGGCGAGGGCGGATTCGCGCGCGAAGCCGCGAACGCCGAAGCGCGACGCCGCGCCGACCGATGGAAGCGCCACATTGTCCCGAATGGTTGAAGCAATGTGCAAGCCCAGCGCCTTGCGATCCTCGGTCACCAGCACCACGCCGAGGCGGCAAGCATCCGCCGCCGAATTGATCGACACGGGCTCGCCGTCGATGGCGATATCGCCGCCCCGCCAACCGCGCGCGACGCCGAAGATCGTCTCGAGAATTTCGGTGCGTCCCGATCCCAATAGCCCGCCGATCCCGAGGATTTCGCCCCGCCGGACATCGAAGCTTACCCCTTTAAGCACGCGCCGCCAGCCACGGCTGCTCACCTTCTCGAGGGTGAGATTTCGGACCGAAAGAATGGGCGCGCCCGCGCTGGCCAAGGAATCCCTGCGGCTGAGGGCCACCTCTCGCCCGACCATCGCGGAAATGATTGCGCTCGACGAAAGGCCCCCGATCGGAGCGGTCAATACCCGTTGGCCGTCACGCAGCACCGTCACGCGATTGGCGAGAGCGACAACTTCGTCCAGGCGGTGCGACGTGTAGATGATCGCAACGCCCGCTTGCGCCAGCTGCCGCACGACCTTGAACAAGGTCTCGCATTCCACCATCGAGAGCGCGGAGGTCGGCTCATCCATAATCAAGATCCGCGCGTCCAGCGACAGCGCCTTGGCGATCTCGACCAATTGCTGTTCGCCTATCCTGAGCTCCGCGATGCGACGCTGCGCGTCAATCCCGATGCCAAGCCGCTTCAGCAGCGCGCTGGCGGCCCTTATGATGCGCCTGTGGTCGACGAAGGTCCCGAGGATGAGCGGCTCGCGGCCAAGGAAGATGTTTTCGGCCGCGGTCAATTCGGGAACCAGGTTGAGTTCCTGGTGGATGATCGCGACGCCAGCGCGCTCGGCGTCCTGAACGCCAGAGAACCGAACCGGCGCGCCCTCGATCCGGATCTCGCCGTCATAGTCGACGTGGACACCGGCCAGTATTTTCATCAAGGTCGATTTGCCCGCGCCGTTCTCACCCATGAGGGCGTGAACCTCGCCGCTCCTCAGGTCGAAGTCGACGTCGCGCAGAGCTGTCACGCCGGCGAAGGTTTTGGAGACGCCTTCCGCTTTTAGTACGACCGCGTGACTATCGGACGTTTGACCGCCGTCGCGGCCTGACCGCCGGCCTGATTGGACGCTCGAAGCCAGCTGGTCTTGAATGGAAACGCCGTGCGTCGTCATGCCCATCACGTTTCCCCCCGCGCATTCCGAATGGCCGCTTCCAGACACGCGCGGACGGCTATCGGCGAACTTCTAAAACCTAGACCCAGCTCCGTCAAAAACCCGGCGTGTGCTCGAAGCGCCCCAGCGATTCCGCGGCGTTAGACTCGTCCCTTGGCCAGCGCCGCAAGGATCGCCCGCGCCCGATGGCTGGCGAAGGCGGCGGCGACGTCCAAGCTCGCCTTGAGGCTCCAGTTGGGGCGCTCCCGGTCGGTTCCAGGCAGATTGGTCGCAACCGTTTCGCCCACAAGGTCGTCGAACTGCGCGTGAGCGAACATCGATGCTGAACCGCTGATCAGCGCGTGAACGGCTGCCGCCAGGGCGTCCGGAAGCGGCCCGTCCTCGGTTTGTGAGACTGTGAAGCCCGCCGCGGCGAGTGCGCGCAGAAGCGCGCGCTTCTCCTGGCGTCGCGCGGCGATCGCCTCGGCCGCCTTGGGCAGAGTCAGAAGGCCGAGCGCGAGTCTCTCGGCGATGTCGACGCCCTGCCACCAGCCCGCGAGCGTCGCCAGATCATGCGTTGCGACGCAGGCGACCGAAGTCGATGGGTAGGATGCAGGAGGAAGGAATTCCACGCCCTTACGCTCGAACCATAACACGCGCATGCCGGTGATATTGGCGCGCGTCAGCCGATCGCGGAAACCCTCGGCGACGGTGCCGAGGTCTTCACCGACCACAACGCACTGCGCGCGTTGGCTTTCGAGCGCGATATGGCCGACGAGATCCTCAAGCGGATAGGATAGATAGGCGCCTTCCGCCGGGCGCGCGCCATCGGGAATAAGGAACAGACGCTGCAGCCCCATCGCGTGATCGATACGCAGCATGCCGGCGTGGCGCATGTTGGCGCGATAGACAGCGCTGAGTGAGGCCCAGCCCTCGCGGGCGCCGGCCAGCGGATTGGGCGCCGGCAGGCTCCAGTTCTGCCCTTGGACGGAAAAGGGATCGGGCGGCGCCCCGATCGTGACGCCGCGCGCGAGCGCGCCAGCGTGCGCCCAGGATTCGGCGCCGTCCGGCGCGGCCCCGACCGCAAGGTCGCGGTAGAGGCCAATCTCCAGACCGCGGTCCCGCGCGCGCTCAGCCGCCCGCCGGAGCTGGCGGTCGGCGAGCCATTGGCAAAAGAGGGCGAATTCGAAGCCTTGGCGGTTGCGTTCGATCGCATGGTCGATCGCCTTGGGATCGCCGTCGCGCAGATCCTGCGGCCAGAGACGCCAATTCTCGCCGGCCTCTCCGTCAGCGGCAGCCTGGAACGCAGCAAAGCGTCGCAAGGCTTCGCCGCCAGATCTCGCGAAGGCATGGTAGTCGGCGATGAGCGGATCGCCCGGCCGCGCCGCGCGCAGACGGACGAAGGCCGCGCAGCGGGCTTCGAGCGCCGCGCGCTTGGCGAGCCACACCTCCTCGTACTCGATATATTTGGTCGCCGAAGCGGCGGCGAACCGGGGCGCCAACGCCGCAAGCGCAGCCTTCAGCGCCTCGTCGCGCGGCAGGCCAGCGTCGTCGAGCGCGTCGATGAAGATCGGATCGAGGAAGCGGCGATCCGAGGGGTAATAAGGGCTCGCCCGCTCCCGGTCCCGCGGGAACAGCATATGCAGCGGGCTGACGCCGAGATAGGCCGCGCCGGCTTGGCCCGCCTTCTCTCCCGCGACTGCGAGGGCTGAAAAGTCGCCGATTCCCTGATCGCGAGCGTCCTCGTCCGCGCGACGCAGGGCGTAGAGCTGGGTGGCGACGCCAAAGCGTTTGCGCAAGGCCGCTTTGGGACTGTACGCTTCCGGCGGCGCGATGGTGAGCGCGCATTCGACGCCGTCGACAATGAGACGATGGCGCCCGATCGGCAGAGTGGGCAGCGCGATTGGGCGCTCGGAAACCGACCGTCCGTCGGGCAGGTCGCGCCGGACACCGTCGGCGGACTGGATCGACCATTCCGCAACGGCGCCGTCTTCGCGCTCGATCCGGGCATCGGTTTTGCGAGGCGTCTCACGCAGCGGCGCGACGAGCGGCTGGTCGGCGCGCAGCACAAGCGAGAAGGGCAGACGACGGCGCTGCGTCTCGTCGATGAGGCGAGTCAGGCTGTCGCGCGCCTGGGTTTCGCTCGCGACCTCAAGCCCAAGCCCGGACAGAAGCGTGACCTTGGTTTCCGGCGAAACGATCGTGCGTTTGCCGCTGATGTCCGACCATTCTTCTGCAATGCCGGCCGCGCTCGCGAGCTGGCCGATCGTTTCGACGCTGGGCGCTCCGGAGTTAAGGCCCCCGCTTGCCGTTGGCGCCTCCGCAAGAATGAGCGACGAGCGCGCTCGAAGCCGGACGAGGTCGGCAAGCGCGAGCCAGCGCTCGGGCGTTCGGGGATCATGCGTGTCGACGAGCGCGCGCCACGCCATGCCGGGGCGCAGCGAGGGCAACCGAACCTCCGCGTCTGCGTTCGAGCGGTTCATCGCCACCGCAACTCGATCCACGCCCTCGCCTTGCGGTGTGGCTAAGACCGCAACGAAAACGGCGCCCTCGCTGTCGTTCCACCCGCTCTGGGTCATCGGCCCATTGGCGTCGCGCCATTCGACGTCGGGGAGCTGGCTCGCGTCGAACGGCGACCCGGTCAGGAAGGCGTCGCGCGACAGCCCGCCATTGGCGCAGCGAACCGCAATGAGTCGCGCCGTAAAGGCGATCAATGAGGCGTCAGCGGCGCGCCAGTCGATCGCGCTTGTCGCGTTGTCCTGGGCGTAGGCGTTGTTGTTGCCGCCCTGGCTGAAGCCGAGCTCCGAGCCCATGCTGAGCATCGGCGTCCCGCGCGAGGCGAGCAAAAGCAAGAGCAGGTTGCGCTCGTCCCGCGAACGCGATTCGACGATCGCCGGATCGTCGCTCGGCCCCTCGACGCCGTGGTTCCAGCTGTTGTTGTTGTCCGTGCCGTCGCGATTGTTCTCGCCGTTGGCCTGGTTGTGCTTGCGGTCGTAAGAGACGACGTCGCGAAGCGTGAAGCCATCGTGGGCGACGACGAAATTGACGCCCTTGGATGGCGCCGCAGCGTGCGCGAACACGTCGCGCGAACCTGCCATCCGGGTGGCGATCTCACCACGCAGGCCCGGGTCGCCCCGCCAGAAGCGGCGCGCGGCATCGCGAAAGCGGTCGTTCCATTCGGCGAATGCGGGGCCGAACTGGCCGAGGCGATAGCCGCCGGGCCCCACATCCCATGGCTCCGCGATGAGGCGCGCTTTGGCGAGCATGAGGTCGGCGGCGAGGGCCTGGAAGAACGGCGCGTCCGGGTCGAATCCTCCCGGGCGGCGGCCGAGCGACGTGCCGAGATCGAAGCGGAAGCCGTCGAAGCCGCCGTGGACCATCCAGCGTTTCAGCGCGCCGATCGCCATGTCGATGACCAGCGGGCGGTCGAGCGCGAGGCAATTGCCGGTGCCGGCATCGTTGACGTAGAGCTCCGGATTGTTGGGGTCCAGACGGAACCAGGCCGCATTGTCGAGCCCGCGGAACGATAGCGTCGGTCCGGCCTGGTCGCTCTCGCCGTTGTGGTTGAAGACGACGTCGAGAATCGCCTCCATGCCCGCCGAGTGCAGCGCGTCGGTCGCCGAGCGGACTTCCTCCCAGCCGCCGGGAGAAAGGCGCGGATCCGGCGCGCCGAACACGACTGCGTTGTAACCCCACGCGTTAGACAGGCCGAGCGGCGGTAGGTGCCGCTCGTCGACGAATGTGTCGGCGGGCATGATCTCGACGGCGGTGATTCCGAGCGCGGCCAGATGCGCGATCGACGCTGGATGCGCGAGCGCGGCGAAGGTTCCGCGCGCGGCTTCTGGGATCGCCGGGTTAAGCCGCGAAAAGCCGCGCAGGTTGAGCTCGTAGATGACCAGCGCCTCTGGCGCGATGCGCCTATGTCCCGGTTCACCTGCAGGCGGCGAGCCCGCGATCGCCTTCGGCGCGTAGCGGCTGCTGTCCTCGCCAAAGGCAAACATTGAAGGATGGAGGCGAAACGGACGGTCGAAACGCCAGGCGTAAGGATCGGCGAGCAATTTGGACGGGTCAAAGCGGAGTCCCCGCTTTCGATCATAGGGACCTTGGACGCGGAAGCCGTAACGCGCGCCGGCGCCGAAGCCAGGCGCGAGGCAGCGCAGGACACCATAGGCATCGCGCGCCATCGGCGCGCGAACAATCTCGCGATCGCCGTCGTAGACGCACAGCGACGCGCCCTCGGCGTTAGGCAGCACGAGCGCCGCTTCGAGGCCGCGCGCACAGACGATGACGCCACGAGCGGCCTTCGGGTCGCTCACTCGGCGGGCCTGATAATATCGCGATAAAGCGCGGCGTATCGCTTCGCCGGACCGCGCCAGGAGACGTCCGACCGCATGCCGTTGAGTCTGAGCCGGCGTAACACCGCCGGATCGCGAGCAAGATCACATGCGCGGTTGAGCGCGTAAGTCAACGAGTCAACCGAGGGCGGGTAAAACTGGACGCCGGTCGCCACGCCGGCGGCCGTGGCCGCTACGTTGGCGTCGATGACGGTATCCGCAAGGCCGCCCACACGCGCGACGATTGGCGGCGCGCCATATCGAAGCGCGCAGAGTTGAGTGAGGCCGCAGGGCTCG
>DASXXT010000011.1:0-7616 GCA_036502965.1 Roseiarcus sp.
AGTATGTGCACGGTTTGTTCTCGCGCACAAGTTCTTTTTTTGTTCTCGCGAGAGAAACTTCAACCCGCGCGACTTGAACTGCGTGTGTTTCTGAAATTGCCGCAAAGCGACGCGAACTGGCTTGCACAGAGGTCCCGCCAATTTTGGGAAGAGAGAAATAAAGAGCCGCGGATGGCTGCGGCCGACCTTCACGGTTCGAGCGAGGAGTTGCGGCAGGCCGGTCCCCGACAAGATTGCGGTATCCAAATTGCGCCATCCAGAACGCGCGACTTTAGAGCGAGGCGTTGCACGGGAACACGGATCGGCGCAGACCGTCAGTTGACGCTGCAATTGTTGATTCGCGGGCAACCTCTCGATTGGCCGCCCTCGCCCACGAGACGGACGTTGATCGACATCGCCGAACGCAAGCGTCGTCTTCTGATCACAACGCCCGCGAACGCGGCGGAGCCCGCTCGGACAGCGACGCCGCCTCGGGCGACGGCCTTTCGGTTGTTCCCGCGTTCGATCGCAAGGCAGAAAAAAGCTTGCAATATAGCGGCTAGAGGCGACCGATAGAAGCTGAACCGTCGGCTTACGCGGCTCATTCCTCTAAGCAATTTGGAGCGGGCGAAGGGATTCGAACCCTCGACCCCAACCTTGGCAAGGTTCGGTGCGGTCACGCGGAGTCGCCCTGTTTTCTTAGGGAAACGACTTCGCCTGATTCTGTCGTCCCCAGATTTTCCCCGAGTCGCATAACCCCCGGCGCGAGGTTGCTCGCGTTGACGTGAGCGTAGCGCATGACCATCGCAATGCTTTTCCAGCCGCCTAGCGCCATGAGCGCGCCAAGATCGCGGTTCGCCGCATAGTGCCACGTCGCCCAGGTGTGCCGGCAGTCGTGCGGGTGGAAGTCCTCAATGCGCGCCCGGCGACACGCGCCATTAAATGCCCGCTTGATCTGCCCGCCGCCGTCGTCCTTGGGCGCATATGGCCGCTTGTCGGGACGGCGGAACACGATCCCCGTCCGGTGCGATAACCCGGCCAGCGCAACAACGGCGCGGGGATGCAGCGGCGTGCCGCGGCGGTCGTCGTTCTTCGTGTCGAGGAACGCCGCATGGGCGCGGGACAGGTCGACGTCGCGCCAATCGAGGGCGAGCGCCTCGCTGATCCGGCAACCGGTGTACAGCATGAACGTCACCAGCGGCGCCAGATGCGGAGCGCAGCACGCTATGAGCCTGTCGGCTTCCTCAAACGTGATCCATCGGACACGCCCTCGCGGCTGCGGCGGTCGCTCAAACGTCGGCCTGTCGCATAGCCGGCGCTTCGCCGCGTGCGTCATGATCGCAGACATTGGCGTGAAAATCTTGCGATTGATCGTCGACGGGGCGAGGCCGGGGTGGAGCCTGCGCGCGCACGTCTCGACTTCGGCTTGCCCTATCTGCGCCAGCGGAGTCGTTTTGAAATAGCCGACCAGCGGCTTGACGTAACGAGCTTCGCCGCCGTTCTCAAGATACGAGACGGCCGCCTCTAGGAAAGTCGCGACGGCGCGATTCCCGCCGATTTGGCGCGTGACGATCTCCCATTCGCGCTTCGCCCGGATGGATTCCGCGAGGGCTTTGTCAGCAACCTTTGTGCTTTCGTCCACAACGACGCCTCGGACTGTCCCGCGCAGATACCAAGATTCGGAACCGTGGCGCTTGACGAGCTTGAGGGGCATGGCAGCGACTCGATGAGTGCGAGGATGTCAGACTCGGTGAATAGGCGCGTCCGGCCGGCCATCCTACCGAAGGGGCGCTCGCGCAGATAGCCTTGAAGCCAACGCGTGCTCTTGTGCAGCCTAGCCGCGACGGCGGGCAGTGGATGGAGGGGGGCGCGTTCATGGCGCAATCTATTAGTCAGATATTTCGCCCCGAGGGAATACTTGCCGCGGTGTTTATTTTTGGGGGCTGAGGTCCCTGTCGCCCGGAAAACCATTTGACGGACTGGCGGGCCGCGTTGGCTCCGACTCATGACGATCATGGTCGGCGGCGGGCGGGCGACTGTTTCGCAGTCGGTCTAGGAGTTTGATTGCCTCGACGGTGGCTTCGATGACAGCGAGCGACTGATTGATCGCAATTTGGCATTCGTGAACCGCCCTTCGCAGGGCGATCAGCTGTGCAAGGTCCTCGGCAATGCTCGACCGGCGACTGGCATTTCGATCCATGGCGGTGTCAGAACGCAATCCACCTGATTGGCGTTCCGGCGCCCGCAATTCCGCGACCATGCCATAGGAGCCCTCACAGGAGGCTCAGGACGGCCTTTCGCTGTTTTGGGCCTGTAGGTAGTGGGCAGGGCGGCCGTCCTAGCCAGCGTGGCGCGTCGCAAGCCGGTGGCGGCGTTCCTATATACCTGTGATGGTACGCCGGGAGGAAAGCATGGTCCAGGGATATATCGTTGATCCGCAGACCGGCAGGAATGTCGCAATAATTCGAGGCGGCGAGGTTTTTCGCGACGATGGAAAGTGGCGAAGATTCGCCATCGTCCTTAATGAGGACCTATTTGACCTACGCGGCGAGTTGATCGGCCGCCTCGAAGGTCAGCATGTGGTTGACGCAAGCACGCGGTGCATGCCCATGCCGATCGCGTTTAGAAATCTTCTAGAAGGCTAGAGTCCGCCGCCGCCCCGATCGAGGCGCGGCAATGTCAACTGTCGGCGGCGAACGGAACGGAAACCGGCTTCCCGGAATTTCCCCACAATTCCCGCGTCTCGACACGTTCTGTTCTGCGCCGAGTTGCGCAACGGTCTGCCTAGGGCGCGGCAGCCGAGCAATGATTTCAGTTGGTTATTGGAGCGGGCGAAGGGATTCGAACCCTCGACCCCAACCTTGGCAAGGTTGTGCTCTACCCCTGAGCTACACCCGCGTCCTTAAGGCGGCGGCGCCGCCGGCCGCGCTTATGACGCAATGATAACCAGAATGCAACACCCCGGGCCTAGACCCCGGCGCAAACGATAGCCAAATCGAACGGACCACGCACGCGAGCTTGATTTGAATCGACAGTTTCTTCGTGCCAAAGGCTGACCGCAAGCTGAGCATTAGGGATGAATGAGGTTCTCAAACCGGACGAAGTGACGCAGCGCTCGGCGCCGGCGCCTGTGGCGCCGCCGGCTGTGGAAACCGCGCCGCGCCGCCGCCGAAATTGGCTGCTGTGGATCGCGATCGTTGCGTCCCTAGCCGCCGCGGCGGTCTTCGCGTGGAAGAAATACCAGAACGCCGCTCCATCCGCCAACCAAGAGGAGGTCTCCGGCCGTCCGGCCCAGCCGCCGCAAACCGTGCGCGTGGCGCCGGTCGTACTCGGCGATATGCCCCTCACCATCGACGCCTTGGGAACGGTGACGCCGTTCGAGACCGTGACCATCCGCACTCAGATCGCCGGCACGCTGCAGAACGTCGGCTTCACCGAAGGCCAGACCGTCAAGGCCGGCGACTTCATCGCGCAGATCGATCCGCGTCCCTACGAGGCGGCGCTGGCCCAGGCGCAGGGGCAATTGGCCAAGGACCAGGCGCTTCTGGGCCAGGCCCAGGGCGACCTTACTCGCTTCCAACAGCTCGCCAAGCAGGATTCGATCGCCATGCAGCAGGTCGCCGATCAGATCGCGCTGGTCGCCCAGGACAAGGCGGCGATCGCCACCGATCAGGCGATGATCAAGACGGCGGAGCTCAACGTCGCCTACACCCACATTGTTTCGCCGGTCACTGGACGGGTAGGCCTGAGGCTCGTTGATCCGGGAAACTATCTGCAGCCCTCCGACGCCACCGGCATCGTCGTCATCACCCAGATCGATCCGATCAGCGTCGTGTTCACGACGCCCGAGAGCAATTTGCAGCGCATCTCGGCGCGGCTTAATTCCGGCGCCAAGCTTCCAGTTACCGTGCTCGACCGAGACAATGTCCATGCGCTGGCGACCGGCACGCTGACCACCTTTGACAGCCAGATCGACGTGACCACCGGCACCATCAAGATGCGGTCGACGTTCGACAATCCCGATGGCGTCCTGTTCCCGAACCAGTTCGTCAACGTCCGCCTTCTGGTCGACACGATGACCGGCGCGACGCTCGCGCCCAATCCGGCGATCCAGCTCGGGGCCTCAGGCAATTTCGTCTATCTGCTCGACGACAATTCGACGGTCTCCAAGCGCGACGTCGCCATCGGGGCGACCGACGGCAAGCACACCGTGATCACCTCGGGCCTCAAGGCGGGCGACAGGGTGGTGATCGACGGCGTCGACCGGCTGCGCGACGGCGCGAAGGTGAAGGTCGTTGACAACCCGCCGGTCGCCGCGGCGCAAGGGGCCGGGCAGGGCCAGGATCAGGCCGGCGGCCGATCGGCGGCCGACCCGGCCGGGCCAGTCAACGGCGAGGGCCGCCATCATGGGCGTCGCGGCGAGCAGCCCAACGCCGGCGAGGTTTCGCCCGCTTCAGGCGGCGCTTCTTCGATCGCCCCGGCGGCCTCCGGTCCGACCACGCAGAGCGCCGGGCCTGCCGGCGCGACGCAGGGCGCGGCCCCGACCACGCAGAGCCCGGCGCCGTCCGGTCATGCCACGCAGAGTCGGGCGCCAGCCGCAACGAAGCAGGGTCCGGCGCAATGACGCTGTGGGCCTTTAGGGCGGGGCGGTGAACCCGTCCCGCATCTTCATCGATCGTCCGGTCGCGACCAGTCTCCTGATGATCGCGATTCTTCTCGTCGGCATCATGGCCTTTCGCTTCCTGCCGCTCTCGGCCCTGCCCGAGGTCGACTATCCGACGATCCAGGTCCAGACCTTCTATCCGGGCGCGAGCCCGGAGGTGATGACTTCGGCGATAACGGCGCCGCTCGAGCGGCAATTCGGCCAGATGGCGAGCCTGAGCCAGATGATGTCCCAGAGCTCCGCCGGCGCCTCGATCATCACCTTGCGGTTTGGCCTCGACATCAGTCTCGACATTGCTGAGCAGGAAGTCCAGCAAGCGATCAACGCCGCTGGCAACCTTCTGCCCGCCGATCTGCCGGCGCCGCCGATCTACGCCAAGGTCAATCCGGCCGATGCGCCGATTCTGACGCTTGGCGTCGCTTCGGACTCGATGAAGCTCACCGAGGTCGAAGACATCATCGAGACCCGCCTCGTGCCGAAACTGTCGCAGCTCCCCGGAGTCGGACTCGTCTCGATCTCCGGCGGACAAAGGCCTTCAGTCCGCATCCACGTCAATCCGCTCGCCCTGTCCTCTTTGGGTATCAACCTGGACGATCTGCGCACCACGATCGCCAACCTGAACGTCAACACGCCGAAGGGAAATTTCGATGGACCGGCGCAGGCCTCGGCGATCAACGCCAACGATCAGATCCGCGACCCGAACGATTACGCGAAATCGGTTGTCGCCTATCGCAACGGCGCGCCAGTTCGGCTCTCCGACGTCGCGAGGGTTGAGATCGCGCCCGAGAATACGCGTCTGCAGGCGTGGATGAACACGACGCCGGCGCTGATCGTTAACATTCAGCGCCAACCCGGCGCCAACGTCATCAAGGTCGTCGACAGCATCAAGAATATCTTGCCCTCACTCCGTGAGTCGTTGCCGGCCGCGATTACGCTCAAGCCTCTGACCGATCGCACAACCACCATCCGCGCTTCCGTTGAAGACGTGGAATTCGAGCTTGCGCTCGCGGTCGGCCTGGTCGTGATGGTCATTTTCCTGTTCCTGCGCAACATCCCCGCGACCATCATCCCGAGCCTGTCCGTCCCGCTGTCGCTGATTGGCGCGCTGGCGATCATGTATCAGGCCGGTTTCAGCCTCGATAATCTGTCGCTGATGGCGCTGACCGTCGCAACCGGTTTCGTCGTCGATGACGCGATCGTGGTGATCGAAAACATCGCCCGTTTTCTCGAGCAAGGCGACAGTCCCTACGACGCGGCGATGAAGGGGTCGGCGCAGATCGGCTTCACCATCATTTCGCTCACGGTGTCGTTGCTTGCGGTTCTGATCCCGCTTCTGTTCATGGGCGACGTGGTCGGGCGGCTGTTCCATGAATTTGCGATCACGCTCGCCGCCGCCATCGTCATTTCCGCCGTAGTCTCCCTAACCCTGGTGCCGATGCTGTGCGCCAAGCTTCTGCGCCCGCAGGGTCATGGCGGCCAGGCGAGCGGCGGACGCTTCTTCCAGGCTCTGACCCGTTTCTATGCCGCAACGCTGCGCGTAGCGCTCAATCATCAAGGCCTTATGCTTCTGGTCGCGCTCGGCACGTTCCTGCTCACCGGCTACCTGTACGTGACGATCCCGAAGGGCTTCTTTCCGATCCAGGACACCGGCGTCATCCAGGGCGTGACCCAGGCCGCGGAGGCGATTTCATTCGACCAGATGGCTGACCATCAACAGGCCCTGGCGAAGGTGATCCTTGCCGATCCCGACGTCCAAAGCCTGTCCTCTTTCATTGGCGTCGACGGCTCGAACGTCACGCTCAACTCCGGCCGCTTCCTCATCAACCTCAAGCCGCATGCGGATCGCAAGGCGACGGCGAGCGAGATCATTCGGCGGCTGCAACAGGAGACCGCGAATGTTCCCGGCATAACGCTGTTCATGCAGCCGGTGCAGGACCTGTCCATCGACACCGCTGTCAGCGCGACCCAATATCAGTTCACGCTCGAGAACCAGGATCTGGCGACGCTCCAGAACTGGACGCCGAAGGTGTTGCAGCGCCTCAGCCGGATTCCGGCGATCGTCGATGTGGCCAGCGATTTGCAGCCGGACGGTCGCTCGGTGATCGTCGATCTCGACCGCGCCAACGCCGCGCGATTTGGCATCACCCCCGCAATCATCGACAATGCTCTGTACGACGCTTACGGCCAGCGCATCATCTCGACCATCTTCACCCAAAGCAACCAATACCGCGTCATCCTCGACGTCGATCCGCCCATGGCGCGCTCGGTGAAATCGCTCGATTCGATCTATTTGCCGTCCGCGGCCACGACCACCGGCCAGACGCCGCTCGGATCGGTGGCCAATTTCACTGTCAAGACCTCGCCGCTGCAGATCTCGCATCTGAAACAGTTTCCGGTGACCACGATCTCGTTCAACCTCGCGCCGGGCGCATCGCTCGGAGAGGCGGTCGATTCGATCGGCAAGGCGCTTAAAGAGATTGACCTGCCGCCGAGCTTCGCCGTCAGCTTCCAGGGCGCGGCGCAGGCGTTCCAGTCGGCGCTGTCGAACGAGGTGTTCCTGCTCGCGGCGGCGATCGCAGCCATGTATATCGTGCTCGGAGTGCTCTACGAGAGCTTCATCCACCCGATCACGATCCTGACCACGCTTCCGTCCGCCGGCATCGGCGCGCTGTTGACGCTCAATGCGGCGGGAGCCGGGCTCGACATTATCGGCGTGATCGGCATCGTGCTTCTGATCGGCATCGTCAAGAAGAACGCGATCATGATGATCGACTTCGCGCTCGATGCGCAGCGCGAGCAGGGGCTCCCGGCCCGCGAGGCGATCTACCAGGCCTGTCTCTTGCGCCAGCGGCCGATCCTGATGACGACGGTCGCGGCGATCTTCGGCGCGCTGCCGTTGATGCTGGGAACGGGCGTCGGCTCGGAGCTTCGCCGTCCGCTGGGGCTGGCGATTGTCGGCGGTCTCGCCTTCAGC
>DASXXT010000012.1:0-14969 GCA_036502965.1 Roseiarcus sp.
CACTGCAAATACGCGCGCCAGAACGGCATCCATGCATCGCCGACCTTCATGATCGATGGCCTCGTGCAGCCTGACATGAACAGTGGCGATGCGGTCTCGGACTGGGTAACGCGCCTGGGGCCGTCCAGCAACTGACCCTCATGCGCCAACATCTCGACAAGGATAACATCGCGACAGCGAACTGGATTGACAGGAATACGGAAGTACCCTTAGCTCAACGCTGAAGAGGCGTAATAAGGAGCGGAGTTCCGGCGGCTCTTCGCTGGTGCAGGAAATCTCTTGCAGAGCTCCAATGCGCTTCGTTGACGAACTCGGGGTCAGCGCGGAGCGCCGGTCAGCGAAGACGGAGCGCTTCGAGGAGGAACGACTCGATGGAGGCTGGCGGGCGCGCCGTCGGCGCGAACTGCTCCGGGGATGAGCGGACGCAGGCGACGGACGCGACCGAGTTGTTGCAGGTGCGCAGCGTCTTCAAGCGTTTCGGCGGCACGGAAGCGCTGGCGGACGTCGGCATGACCCTTAAGGCCGGCGAAATTCTTGCGCTGCTAGGCGAGAACGGCGCCGGCAAGTCCACCCTGATCAAGATTTTGGCCGGCGTCTACTCTCTTGATGCCGGCGCGGTCAGCTTTCGCGGCGTCGACGTCACGCACGCGCTGCGCCGCCTGCCGATCGCTTTCATCCATCAGGACCTCGGCCTCATCGACTGGATGACGGTGGCTGAAAACATCTGCATGACCCTCGGCTTTCCGCGCCGCCTCGGCATGATCGATCAGGACGCGGCGCGCCGCCGTGCGGCGCTGGCGCTCGATGCGCTCGGCACCGACATCGATCCCGAGGCGCGCATCCAGAATCTGAGCCGCACTGAAAAGTCATTGGTAGCGATCACGCGGGCGCTCGCGGCCGAGCCCGAGATCCTTGTCCTCGACGAGCCGACCGCGAGCCTGCCGGCCGATGAGGTGGCGCGGCTGTTCTCGGCGTTGCGTCGGCTGCGCGCTCGCGGCGTCGCGATGATCTACGTCTCGCACCGCCTCGACGAGGTGTTCGAGATCGCCGATCGAAGATCGTGCTACGCGACGGGCGGGTCGCGGGGGAACGAGAGGTCGCGAAGACGACGCCGGACGAGATGATCCTTCTCATCGTCGGGCGCGAGCCGTCGCAGGTCTTCCGGCGTCCGCCCGATCGCCACGGCTCGCGCGGCTTGCCCTGCGGTCGGTCATGGTGGAGGGGGTAGGACCCATCGGATGCGAAATCCACTCCGGCGAGATCGTCGGGCTGGTCGGGCTGCGTGGCGCGGGGAAGGAAAGCGTCGGGCGGGCGTTGTTCGGAGTCTCGCCGACGACCGGCGGGCGCATCCTGCTCGATGGACGCGATGTAGCTGCCTCGTCGCCGCGGGAGGCGATGGCGCGAGGGATCAATCTCGTCTGCGCCGACCGCGTCGGCGAATCGATTATGCCGAATTTGTCGGTGCGCGAGAACCTGTTCCTTAATCCGGTGGCCGCCGGTTTGAGCCTGTTTTCATTCCTCTCGCCGGGCCGCGAGAACCGCGCTGCGAAAGATCGCGGCGCCCAGGTCGGATTGCGGCCGAACGATCCGAAGCTGCCGATCGAGCTCCTTTCGGGCGGCAACCAGCAGAAAGTCGTGGTCGGGCGCTGGCTGCACCTGGCGGCGAAGATCTACGTCTTCGAGGACCCGACGGCGGGCGTCGACGTCGGCGCGAAGGCCGAAATCTACCGTTTGTTCGACGTCGCGCTGCAGGGAGGGGCGGCGATGATCATCGTGTCGACGGATTTCGAGGAAGTCGCGAAGGTCTGCCACCGCGCGCTGATCTTCAACCGCGGCCAGGTGGTCGCCGAGCTGGCGGCCGACGATCTATCGGTGGAGAATCTGCTCGCTGCGGCTTCGGCGAGCGTTCGGCGCTCGGAGCCACTCTTTGGCGCTCCCTCCAGCGGGCCCGGTGGCGCGCATGCAGTCCATTAAGTCGAACGCACTGGAGCCGACCCGGTCGGAGTGGGCGACGCTGTCGCGCGGGCAGGCTAGCGTGCGCCTGGCGTCGGTCTATGGCTTGCCCCTCTTGACGCTGGCGCTGATCATCTTTTTCTCGATGCTGCTCCCCGACACCTTTCCGACGACGCTGAACGCGCGCTCGATCCTCGCCTACAAGGCGATCACCGCGCTCTTATCGCTGGCCGCGACCCTGCCGATGATGGCCGGCCGCATCGATCTCACCGTCGGCTTCGGCATCGTAATGTGGCACATTCTGGCGATGAGCCTTTTGGTGAAATTCGGGGTCCCGTGGCCGTTGGCCGTTCTGATCGTGATTACTTGCGGAGCGCTGGTTGGCTTGATCAACGGCTTGCTTGTTGAAGTGGCGCAAGTCGACTCCTTCATCGCCACGCTCGGCACCGGCACCATCCTGTACGCGCTTGCTCTTTGGCACACAGACGGGCGCCAGATCATCGGTGTGCTGCCCGCAGGCTTCATCGAAATCAACACGCTGTCGATCGCTGGCATTCCGATTCCGGCCGTCTACGCGATCGTCCTGGCCTTCGTGCTCTGGATTGTCAGCGAGCGCCTTCCGCTCGGGCGCGAGGGCTTGCTGAAGGCGGGGCTGTCGGACTAGGGACGGATTCGATCCGGCCAATTGAGGAGCCGCGCCGGCGCTCGCGGCCGGGATTGGCCCGCCGCAGGGGAACCGATTGGACCGATCCTGAGTTTCCACCAAGCTGGGTGCTGCCTTGCGCCCGCCTTGGCGATCGGGACTCCCGATTTCGGCGGCAACTTGAGCCGAGATGGAAGCTCGATCTCCCATGATGTTTGCGAGAAAGGAGCGTTCGATGGATTCGCACGAACGTCCGGTCGTGACCGACGACAACAAGGTGGCTGTGCGGGCGGGCTCCACGGGCCACAATGTCCGTTACGTGCTCATCGCCAGTGTTGCGCTTGCCATTCTTGCCTGGATCCTTGTGGAGGTGTTCGTTAGGCCGTGAGCGTCTCAGGCGATGACAGCCAGCCGAGTGAAAGACTCGACAGCTTGCGCAGCGAAGCCGCGTCCTGTCGCGCGTGTCCGTTGTGGAAAAATGCGACCCAGACGGTGTTCGGAGAAGGCCCGCCAGCGGCAGAAATCATGTTCGTCGGCGAGCAGCCCGGTGACAAGGAAGACCGCGAGGGCCGCCCGTTTGTCGGGCCGGCGGGCCTTCTCTTGGACAGGGCGCTCGCGGAGGCGGGCGTCGATCGCGGGCGCGTTTACGTGACCAACGCGGTCAAGCATTTCAAATTCGAGCCGCGTGGCAAGCGACGGTTGCACAAGCGCCCTAACGCGAGTGAGGTCAAGATATGCCGGCGATGGCTGGCGGAAGAAATCGAGGTCACACATCCAAGGCTAATCGTCGCCCTCGGGGCGACCGCAGCGCAGGGATTGGCGGAACGCGCGATCCCCATTCAGAGCAATCGCGGCAAAGTCCTCGATGTGGCGAATGGACTTCGAATCTTCATCACCATTCATCCATCTGCGCTGTTGCGCCTGCAGGACGAGGACGAGAGGCGTTCGGGTTACGCAAGTTTCGTCAATGACCTGCGCTCGGTTGAGCAATTAGCCAAGATGTCGGCGGCAGAAACTAAGGCTGATGTTCGCGCCGCCGGATAGTGGTTTGCTGCAACCTGAGCCGTCAGTCCTTGATCTCGGTCTCCGGGCGATCGTCGCCGCTTTCCTCTTCCTCATGCCAGCGGCCGGCGCTGTCCTCGTATTCGATCGGGCTGCCCTGCCCTGGCACACGCTGCTCCTGCGCCGCCCGCTCCGCTGCGGCGTGGGCGGCCTCGCGCGTAGGAAAGGTTTCCGAAAAGACGTCGCCCGCCTTATAGGCCCATCCGCCGTCGTGCTCGACGACGGTGTAGGTGACATGGCTCATGGTCGAAAACCTTCTCTTGTTGCGGTTTGCGCTGGCTCGCCCATCGCTCCGCCAAGCTGAAGCGCTGCATCTGGTGATTTCGTCGCTGTCTTGCAATGGTGCCTCAGGACGGCGCGCTTCGTGCGGCGCGGATGAGCAGCGTCACGCCGATAACCGCGGCCAAAAGCGAGGCTATGAAATGCGATCTTGGCGGCTTCGAAATCCGCCTCTGACCGGAACGCCTCGCCGGCGATGAACAGCGACATCGTGAACCCGATTCTCCCCAGCGCTCCGGCGCAGTGGGCCGTCGGCCGGCGACTCGATCCGGTCGTGGACGGGGTCGAGCGCGCGCAGCGCCGGCGAGGACGGCCAATGCCCCAGCACCTCGCCGCCGTGCGCCGCTTCGGCGGTGATGATGGCGCTGGCCTGCGCGTCCTGAGCGCGGTCAGGTTCGGCGGCGGCCGGGTGGGGATGAACAACGCCAGGATGAGGCCGGCCAGGATCGGATGCAGCCCGCTTGCCAGCGCGCACGCCGACAGGCGACGACGACCATGACGTAGGGCGCGAGCCTATCGACATGCGACCGGCTCAGCATCGCCAGCGCGCCGACTAGGGCCGCCGCCGGCGCGAGATAGCTGAGGCTGAGCTCGCCTAAATAGAATAACGCGGCCGCGAGGATCGCGCCGAGGTCGTCGACAATCGCAGCCGCGGTCACGAAGATGCAGTTCGACCGGGACGCGCGATCGGAGTATGACGATCAGCGCCACCGCGGAGGCGGTGTCGCTCGACATCGGCTCGCCCCATCCGTGCAACCAGGGTCCGGCGGAACGATCAGGAGATAGAGCGCCGCCGGCGCGGCCATGCCGCCGATTCGCCGTCGACCGGCAGCGCGGCGGAGCGCCAGCCCGAGAGATGGCCGACTGTGAACTCGCGCTTGATCTCGAGACCAACGACAAGGAAGAACAGGGTCAAAAGCCGATCGTTGATCCACTGCAACAGCGACAGCGAAAAGCCGAAGCCGTTGAGCGCAGTGCCAAAGTCATTATTCCCAGAACGCGGCGAAGCCCCGCCCTAAACCGGTCTTGGTCAAGGCGACGGCGACGATTGTCGCCAAGAGCAGGAGGGCACCGGCCGAGGATCCCCCGACTGGCGAAATCGAGCGCCGCCGAGCGCACCCGGTGACCGAGCGTGCCTGGCATCGCATCAGCCAGCGCGCTTTCGTCCCATGGCCCGTCGTAGCGGCGGCCATTAATGAAGAAGGTCGGGTGTGATGATCGCCTCTGCGCTGACCTCATGCGCATCGACCCGCGCATTCGCTCCGATGACTGCCGGATCGTCCGGGCGGCCGCAATCGGCGGAAACGCCGAGGCCACGCGACCGCATCGATGCCGTCTTCGGTCAGCGCCTCAGAGCGCGTCATTATCTTGACGTGCGCGTCCCAAAAGCGCTTGGGGTCCTCGGCCCGCTCCACCAATTCGGCGGCGCGCCGAGCGCGCGCTCGACGCCAACGAGAGGCCGATGGCGGAAGACCTAGCGCATGCGGTCGCCGAACTGATCACGCACTTCGGCGATCCGCTCGTTGGCCGCACGGCAATGCGGGGCACGCGTAGCTGCCATATTCGGCCAGCGTGATGGCGGCGTCCGCCGGACCGAGGACGTGGTCGGACTTGTAATCCACTGGCCGGTCGAGCCGATTGTCCTGCGTCAAGTCAGACATGCGAGACTTCCGATCCAGCCCGACGACGGCAACGACCAGCGGGAGCAAGATTTTCAGAGGCCGACGCTGCAATCAATCTTGCAGCACGATTGGAGGGCGCCCCGCCTCGCCCTCGCGGGCGCTTGCGCGCATAGTGCAATCCGGTCCCAGCGATAGAGTTCCGCAGGCGGCTTGTTCAGCCCTCCGCTGGACCCATCGGCGCCGGTGACCGCAGAGGATCCGAATCGTAGTCAAGCCCATGCTTGGACTGCTCAGGACACGCTGGCGGGAAGCGCGCGGAACGCAGCTCAAACGGCGATTCGAGAATGCGTCCCTCTACGTCCGCGATCTCGGAGACGAGCAAGCCGAACGCTTCCGCCGGGGGCTGAATTATCTGTTCAACGACTGGGTCGAACGATTCGGGCCGGTAAAGGACTGTGAGGTTCGCACCCGCAAGCACACGGTCAAGGAAATGAAACGCGACGCGCGGCGGCGCTACGAGGACGACATTGGCGCGGCCTATGCGCTCGAATTTCTATCTTACCATGTCGAGGCGTCCTATCTCCTGGGCGAAGACGCGGCATTTGTGTACGATCTGACCTCCCATTATATCTCCGAAGCCGACGATGCCGCGCGGGGGATGGCGGGCGAACCGCATCGGGCTGAAGGCGAGCCCGGCTCGAGCGGCTTTTGATCACGCTGAACCAGCATTGTGAGGAGCCATAAGTCTCCGGAAGGACGCACATCTTTAAGCCTCTTACTGCTGGTAATAACGGCCACGCCTGAGTCGTCCGGATTGCGGCTTCCCAGGCGAGGCGGTTTCAATGCGGGGCGTGCGGGATGCGATTGGCGGTGCTTGCGGCCCTGGCGGGAATTGTCGGCTTGGCGGAGCCGGCCTTGGCGCTCGACAAGGTGAAGTTCGGCACCAACTGGCTGGCCGATCCCGAGGCGGGCGGCTTCTATCAGGCGCTTGCCGACGGCACTTACGAGAAATTCGGGCTCGACGTGACGATCATCCCTGGCGGCCCGCAGGCGAACGGCGGCCTCATGCTCCTGTTCGGAAAGCTCGAGTTCTTAATGGGCGGCGACATGATCGGCAATCTCCTGTCGGCCGAGGCCAAGCTTCCCCTGATTGCGGTCGCCGCCAACTTCCAGAAGAGCCCCCAGATCCTGATGTCGCATCCGGACGTGGGCTTGGACAGATGGGAGGATCTGCCGAAGGCGAAGCCCGTTTATGTCGGCGCCGGCGCAATCCAGACCTTCTATGCCTGGCTCCGGCTCGCATACGGCTTCAAGGACGAGACAATCCGGCCGTACAGTTTCAACTCCGCCCCGTTCATAATGAACAAGAACTCGATCCAGCAGGGCTACATCACCGCCGAGCCCTTCGAGATCGAAAGGCAGGGCCATTTCAAGCCGAACATGTTCCTGCTCTCCGACTACGGCTATGACACTTATGCGACCCTGATCGTGACGCGCACCGAGATCGTGGAGAAGAACCCCGATCTTGTCCAGCGTTTCGTCGACGCCTCGACAATCGGGTGGTACCATTATCTCTACGGTGACAATTCCAAGGCCAACGCGCTGATCAAGCGGGACAATCCGGACATCAAAGATGATCAGATCTCGTTTTCGATCGAGGAGCTGAAAAAACACGGCGTCGTCGATTCCGGCGACACACTGACGCTCGGGATTGGCACGATGACCGATGCGCGCTGGAAGGACTTTTTCGACAAGATGGTCAAGACCGGCATGGTTGACGGTGGCACCGAATACAAAAAGGCCTACACTCTGCAGTTCATCAACAAGGGGGTGGGGCTTAATCTGCGTCCGAAGTGAGCGCTGGCTAGCGACAGATCGGCAATGTCTCGCGCGTTGATTATTGTCGGCCTCGCCATTGCGGCGGTTGGTTTCTTATGGCCTTGGATCGGGCGGCTTGGGCTTGGCCGGCTACCGGGCGACATTTTCATTCAGCGGAAGGGCTTCACTTTCTACGCGCCGATCACGACCGGCATTCTCGTGAGCGTCGTTCTGTCACTCATCCTGTGGCTGTTGTCGCGATGCGGAAGGCAAGTCGCCATCGCTGACTTCGATATGTAAGTCCAGTAAAATATCGCCTCATTGACTAAGGCCGCGCCGCATGGTTGTGGTGCGGATGTCACGCTTACTGTCGGGGCCCAGACGGAGGGTTGCCATATCGAAAGTCGTCGGCGACGTTCTCGAGGCCAACCAATCCTACGCGCAAGAAGAGCGAGCTTGGGCCTCCGCCGGCCCGGGGTTTCGCCATACTCACCTGCATGGACGCTCGGCTCGATCCGGCGAAATATACCGGCCTCGCGGAGAGCGGCGCGCATGTCATCCGCAACGACCGGGCCGCGTGACGGACGACGCAATCCCCTCGCTCGTTATCTCCCACAAGCTGCTCGGCACCAAGGAGTGGTTCGTCATCCATTACACCAATTGCGGGATGGAGCTGTTCTCGGACGAGATCATGGCAGATCTAATCGAAGACGATCTCGCGACGGCCTCATCCGATGGCAAGAGTGGTCGAACCCGCATCATCGCGGCGGCCATACCGCCGGCAATTTTCATCAAATGGCACACGATCAAGAGCCGGGAGGCAAGCGTCGTGCAGGACGTGCTGTGGATCAGGGCATCCGCTGGTTCCCCGCAACGTATCGATCCACGGCTATATTTATGACGTGAAGACTGGTCGCTTGAACGAAGTTGCGGCGGCGACCGAAGCGGGCAAAGCGGCAGCCGCTTAGCCGGGCCGGGCGACTATTCGCCCGCGTCGTCGGAAGCGACGCCGGCTGGTGCATTCGCGACCAGCGTCCGCAAGGTGATCGAATACCGGAGCCGGTCTCGTGCCGGAATGCTGTGCTCCCAGACCGTGCGGGCTGGCCCTGACAAAAGATAAGCCGAGCGCGGCTCGACCGTAAGCGACGCGCGGTCCCAAGTCTCGACCACCTTCCGGCGGAAGCGCAGCACGCAGGGCGCAAGCAGCGACACGCCGACCACCTCGTCGAACTGCGCCTTGTCGCGATGCCAGCCGATTCCTGCGCCGGGCCGATATTCGTTGATGAGAACCTGGCTGAAAGCGCCGGCCGGCCGGCCGAACGTTGCGGCGATCTTCGCTCTCAAGGCAACGAGAAACGGCGGAAAGGGCGCGGCCTTAACCACAGCGCGACGGTCATAGTCGTAGCAGTAGCCGAAGCTCACCACCTGGCGGTTCGCCCGATAGCCGTGAAAGTCGAACGGCTTGAACGGGAGGGCGGCGAGCTCACCCGCGAGCGCCTCTTCCTCTTCGATGGAAAGAGCACCCGGACAATAGCGGAACCCCTCCGGCAACCCCGTGGGCGCGGCGAACAGATCAGCCTGAGCGGAGGGTGAAGAAGGTCGGGCGCGACGGAGGCTTGGAGCGTTCATTCGCTCATAGATAAGGAGCCCTTGCAGGGCGTCCAAGGCTCTCCCGCAGGGTCTGGCCCGGGTCAGGCCGCCTTCCGGCCTCGCCTTGGCTGACGCGCGGGCTTGGCCGGCTCGGGCGACGCGGCGTTCTCGTCGAACAGTTCGGCCAACTTCTCCGTCATTGCCCCGCCCAGTTCCTCGGCGTCGACGATCGTCACGGCGCGCCGATAGTAACGCGTCACGTCGTGGCCGATGCCGATGGCGATAAGCTCGACGGGCGAGCGGGTTTCGATCTCCTCGATCACATAGCGCAGGTGGCGCTCGAGATAGTTGCCTGGGTTGACCGACAGGGTCGAATCGTCGACCGGCGCGCCGTCGGAGATCATCATCAGGATCTTGCGCTGCTCGGGGCGGCCGAGCAGACGCTGGTGCGCCCAGTCGAGGGCTTCGCCGTCGATGTTCTCTTTGAGCAGCCCCTCGCGCATCATGAGCCCGAGGTTTTTGCGCGCGCGCCGCCACGGCGCGTCGGCGGACTTATAGATGAGATGGCGCACATCGTTGAGGCGTCCCGGATTGGCGGGCTTGCCCGCCTGAAGCCAAGACTCGCGCGACTGTCCGCCTTTCCACGCGCGCGTAGTGAAGCCAAGAATCTCCACCTTGACGCCGCAGCGCTCGAGCGTGCGGGCGAGAATGTCGGCGCAAGTCGCCGCGACCGTGATCGGGCGGCCGCGCATCGAGCCGGAATTGTCGATGAGCAGCGTCACGCTAGTGTCGCGGAACGCCATGTCCTTCTCCTGCTTGAAGGACAGCGGCTGTTGCGGATCGATGATCACGCGCGGCAAGCGCGCGGTGTCGAGCACACCCTCTTCGAGATCGAACTCCCATGAGCGGCTCTGCTGCGCCATCAACCGCCGCTGCAGCCGGTTGGCGAGTCGGGCGACGACCGAATGGAGGTTCTGCAATTGCTTGTCGAGGTAGTCGCGCAAGCGCTGTAGCTCGTCGGAGTCGCACAACTGGTCGGCATCGACAATCTCGTCGAAGCGAGTGGTGTAAGCCTTGTAGTCAGGCCCCCGCCTCTCCGGGGCTTGAGGCTGCGGAGGGCGGCTCTCCACCGCCTCTTCTGCCTCGCCCGTGTCGCCTTCGTCCTCGAGTTCAGACGACGGTGCCTCGACCGTGTCGATTGTGCCCTCCTCGGCGTCGTCGGCCGAGTCATCGGCCGCTTCGCGCTGCATCGAATCCTGCGTCGACTGGTCTTCGCCCTCGCCTTCGGCCTCGTCAGGCTGCTCGGGCGGCGTTTTGTCTTCCGTCTCCTCGTCCGACTCCTCGACGTCGGTGTCTGATTCGCTGCCGAGGCCCAAGGACGAGAGGACTTTGCGCACCAGCCTGGCGTAGGCGCGCTGATCGAGGAGAGCGTCGCCGAGCTGATCGAGATCGGCGCCGGCCTTCTCTTCAATAAAGGGGCGCCAGAGCTCAACTAGACGAGCGGCGCCGCGCGGTAGCTCGATTCCGGTCATGCGCTCGCGCGCGAGCATCGCGACCGCGTCCTCCAATGGTGCTTCCTCGCGCGTGCGGGCCTCCGCGAACGGACTGCGGTGGTAGCGATCGTCGAGCATGGCGGTGATGTTCGATGCCACGCCCTGCATGCGGCGTGAGCCGATGGCTTCGACCCGCGCCTGCTCGACCGCGTCAAACAGAGCGCGTGCCGGAGGACTCTGCGGCGCCAAGCGCCGGTGCAGTGCATCGTTGTGGCAGGCGAGCCGGAGGGCGAACGAATCGGCGAGGCCGCGGACGATCGCCGCGTCGCGCGGATTGGGTTTGCGCGGCGGCTCGGGTAGCCGCGCCCTGGCGCCCTCTGGTGAGGTCACCAGCGATGGTTTGTCGGTCGAGAAAGCGATTTCGAGCCCAGGTTGACGCGCCAGAGCCCGGGTGCAGGAGGCGAGCGCATGCTTGAACGGCTCATTCGCCGTTTCGACCTTGCCGGTGGGCTTGCGGTTGCTGGTCTGCTTGACGTCGACGCTCGACATTCAAGGGCCTTCGAAAGGTGAGCGCTACCGAAGAGCGCCGAAGCGTTCTCTATAGGCCGGGCCTTAAGGGCGCGGCAAGGAGAGGACACCACCGCTTGATACCGCAAAGGAACGCGGCAATTTGGGGGCGAAAGCGCTGGACGGACAGGCCGCAACAGCGCGGTCCTGTAGAGGCGCAGGGCGGTGCCGATGGCGGAAGTCTTTATTTCCTACGCCCGCGACGATCGCGAAATTACTTGAACGCGACGGCGTTTCTGCCGCGGTGCGAGCCTCAGGCGACGAGAAATCATTCGCCGAATTTCGGCGATGCTTCCCGCAAGAGCTGGCCGCCGGACAAATATGGAACGACGCGGAAGCGTGGCACTGGGCGGAATTCAGTGTGAACCTGGACAAGGCCCGCGCAGCCGCATTGGCAGGGTCAGCGGAGCATACTCGCGAAGCCGCCAGTTGGATGCTAGCCTCGAAGCAACGGTGTGAGCATTCGAGGATTGGCTCTCGGACGAAAGCGAGGCAGGGCACAACTGGGGCGAGGCCAGACCCGTTGGCCCTCGCTAAGAGCTACGTTCCTGCTGCAGAAAGAAAGCTTCGGGATGAGATCGCAGCATTGTCGAGTATTCTACGGCAAGCGAAGGCAGCCGAGGAGGTCCCAAAGCGGAGATTGCGCAACTCGCCGATCGTTTGACATTCGAGCCTGGCGAAGTGGGGTGCCTGGGGGAGGAAAACGACAGGCTCCCTTGCGCAGAAGACTCTCCGTAGGGAATCGGACGGAAACTCCAACAAAGCGCGCTTCTTGGCGAGGTCAAAACGAAAATTGCATCCTGTCTGAACAGTCGCTTTTGATGTCTAATATTTCAGGTGAGACAAATGAGTTAAAGGAGGCGGCAAAAGTAAAATCAACCCCAACTAAGACCGAACCTAGCTAACTTTGTAACGAAGTTACTACATCAATTACTCACTATAAAACAAACAAATACGACACTTCGGTCGGCAACGGAACCCCTTCCCTAAATTTACTGATCGGTTCGGCATGTATTGGGGCACAGGCTCTAATCCGTTTAAAACAATCCATATATATCTAATTATACGCTATTGGATACTCGTCCAAAAAGGTATATACTCGATTACGGTTTCTCGTTTCATCTGTTGCCTAGTATTCGTCAGGCGGTGAAAATTGATCGCTTTGTTCGCGGACTTCACTATCATTTTTTGCGGACGTCGCTCTCCGTGCCGCCACCTGACGTACCTAAAACCCGTACCCGCCCCTTTTAGACGGCGCGAGCCCGCCAGCCGTCCAGCGACCAGGCGCCAGGGCCGAGCAGCGCGAGAGCGAGAAAGCCCCCAGCCATAGCGATATTTTTATGGAGTTGAATCGCCTGATCAGCGGCCGTGTGGAAGAACGCCGCCGTCAGCAAGCAAAAACCGAAAAGCGCGATCGCCGCCCAGCGCGTCTTCAAGCCGAAGAGCACCAGCAGGCCGCCGCCGAGTTCGGTCAGAATGACCAGCGACAGCAGCTGTCCGTCAACACCATGGGCCTGCATGTACTCGGCGACGCCCGCGTAACCCTCAATCTTGCTGACGCCCTCGATGATGAAAATATAGGCCATCATCGCGCGGGCAAGCAGCCCAAGCGGGCCAGCCCGGCAGGACGTCGCTATGTCTCATGAGACACTTACGATGGCTTGGCGTCCCAAACCCGCGCAGGTCGTGAGGTCTGTTTTGTTCATCCTGTGATCCGCTTCGCCGCCTGCGCCGCCAGCTCCTGCGCCACCACCCCCAGCTCCCGCGGCCACCCCCGCCCCCACCACCGCCGCCTCCACCTCCGCCGCCGCCGCCACCGGCCGCGAAGGCCGGCGAGGCGAGCGCGATGCTAGCAATCAGCAACCCAGAGCAGAGCGTTGAAACGAAACCGCGGCTCTTTTGGCGATCGAATTGAAGAGAAGCGCGCATCGCTCGATCCTTCCGATTGACACACTGAGCCCAGGAAATACGCCAGCCGACCATTTATTCACGTCGTCGCTGCTCGACAGGCGGCAGGCTGACTAACAAAAAATTACTGATCGCTCTCCTCCCACGTCCGGCGATCATGCTCTAATAGAGCGGCCGGTGAACTCTGGCAGGGCCATGAGCGAGGCGGGCCGACGGGAGGTGCGGGCTGGGCTGGAGCCCTCGCTCGCGCGCCTTTGGCGATACGCGCTCGTTTTGTCGAGGGCGCGGGACGTAGCTGACGACCTCGTGCAGGCCACATGCTTACGGGCGATCGAGCGCGCCGATCAATTTGTCCCGGGAACGCGAGTCGAGCGATGGCTGTTCGCGATTCTTCGCTCGATCTGGCTCAATGAGCTACGATCGAAACGGATTCGTGAAGGCGGCGGTTTCGTCGACGCTGAGGATGCGTTGACAACGGACGGTGCACGTGAAATCGAAATGAATATTACGGCTTCCGCGGTGTTAAGAGCAATTGACCGCCTGCCGGAGGCGCAGCGCGAGACGATCCTGTTGGTTTACGGCGAAGGGTACAGTTACGCCGAGGCGGCAGCCGCTCTTGGCGTCCCAATCGGCACGATCATGAGCAGACTGGCGGCGGGGCGAGCGACGCTGGCGAAACTGAAATAGGGGCTTGGCAAGCATCGTTATGTCCGAGGATGACGCCGACCTTGCAGCGTTGATCGACAATGAGCTCGACGAAAGCCGCCGAACCGCCCTCTTGGCGCGTCTGACGGCGGACGAGGGGTTGCGCCAGCGTTACGAAGAGTTGCGGCGAACTGGCGCGCCGCTGGCCGCCTCCCTTGACGCGTTGCTTGGGCAAGCTCCGCTCGCTCGTCTCCGCGCCGCAGTTCCCGCCGACGAAGCCGTGCGCCGACCGTCAGGGCGTTTTGCCGGAATCGCTCTCCGAGAGCTGGCGGCGGGCGTTGTCATCGGGCTTCTCGCGGCCGCCGCCGTCGCGTGGGTCGCATCGACCTTTGGGCTGCTTGGCGGACGGGAGGATTGGCGCGCGGCGGTTGTCGAATACACGAACCTGTACACGAACGAAACCTTCAGTCCCTTGAATCCGGACGCCGCGCTGCAAGCGGCGGAACTGAGCGCCGTCGGTGCCAGGGTGGGTGCGAACCTGACGACTGAAAATGTGACCCTCCCTGGCCTACGGTTCACCGTCGCGTTCATGCTTTCCTACGGAGGCTCTCCGCTGGGCGTGATCGCCTATGTCGACCCCTCAGGGGCCCCGGTCCTTCTTTGCATCCTGGCCAAGCAGGGACCGGACGCGCC
Source organism: Roseiarcus sp. (assembly GCA_036502965.1). Lineage (GTDB taxonomy): Bacteria > Pseudomonadota > Alphaproteobacteria > Rhizobiales > Beijerinckiaceae > Roseiarcus. Next base: position 14,274 of record DASXXT010000012.1, read on the forward strand.
GACGCGCTCAGAGCGGCGGGACGGTCTCTCGCTCGCCTGGTGGTCGCGCAGCGGACGCCGCCATTTGGTCATCGGCCATATTCCCGAGGAGCGGGCCGTCGCCCTGGCGCAAATGCTCGAAAAGCGAGTTTAATCTCGACCGTTCGCTCGCTGTGATTGACCGCCGAACTCTTTATGGTTTGGGTGAACCCCTCCGGTCGGTTTATCATCCTAAGGTCGCCCGTTGCCCTTGTCGTTCCGAACATAGCCACACCCGTCGCTTTTGGCGCGTTGTTGTCCGCGCTACGCGTCGAGAGCGCGCTCAAATAGCGCCTCGACAATTCTTAGCTAAACCAGAATCGATGGTACCTTGATTCCCTATATGGGAATACGCAGGCAAGGCGGCTGAGCGGGGGTTGCCCACCAGAAGGAAATGGCGTCGCGCACCGGGCTCGTTCCGCTCGCCGGTCGAAGCTGCCCGTCTTGCGCGGCGCCCGGCGGCGAGGAGAAGGATGGAAAATTTCTTCATTTGAACTCACTGTAACCATTGAAAAGTCCAGATTCGCACGAATAGAACTAGAGCGGAATCCGCTCACGTTGCGTCGTATCCTGCGGCGGCGAAGTAGTTTGCGCATTCGGCTGGGGAGAAGGCTGGGAGCAGCTCGCCGATTTGTTCCAGAGGCCATCGATGGTTCGCTCGGCGGCTGTTCGAAGGAA
>DASXXT010000013.1:0-3302 GCA_036502965.1 Roseiarcus sp.
CTGAAGCAGCCGAGGACCGTCAGTTCAACTCCAGCGCGAACGGCTGTCCTTCCATACATTCCTGGCCTCGGCCAATTTCGGCGATCCCATCGTTCATGCGTCCCCGCCGCCCGAGCGCGTGGTCGGCAAGCGCCACAAGGCGGGTGTTGGGCGAAGCCGTCGGGGAAGCTGCGCGCAGCGCGCGTGCAATGGCGAACTCGTCGCGCTCAGGCACCAGCGCGCATGCCGCGATGTAGGCGGCCGCGGTCGAACGGCTGACGCCAGCGAAACAATGAATCAGCATTGGTGCCGCGCGGTCCCAGGCACGGACAAATCCCAATAGCCCGTCGAGGTGGGTCGCATCCGGTAGAACGTGACCCGGCATCGGCTCGACAATATCGGAGACGGCCAGATAAAGATGCCGCTCCGGTGGGATCCCCATCGGCCGTTCGAACTCCGTTCCGGTGCTCAGCAGGGTGACAAGCGAGCGAGCGCCAGTCTTGGCGACGGTTTCGGCACTCAGGGCGAGCGAACAGACATGAAGACGAGGCATGGGCGGTTCTTTCGGCGGCGCCCTTATAGAGCTCTGACGGCCTCGGCGTCGAGTTCAGCGAAACGGCCGAGAAACTGGGCTTCGACGGCAGCCGGCCGCGTCGGCTCGAGATAGGCGGCGAAATCACGGACCGGCCGATCGGGCTCGCCGAACAGTTTGCGCGCCTCTGCAATCGAGAAGCCGGCAAGCGCAGTCGCCTCGATATATGCGGAGGCGCGGTCGGCGATCTTGATGCGTCGCTCAAGATCATCCGGGGGTTCGGCAGTCAAGCCGAAGCGTATGAGGACAGCGCGCTTGAGGCGCGCCTCAATCAGCTTGTAATCGCCGCCGACCGCCGCCTTGAATGGCGAGATCATGTCGCCGATCACATATTCCGGCGCGTCGTGCAGCAGCGCCGCTAGGCGCGCCTCGCGGGACGAGGCAACATCCCGGGCGGTAAACAGGGCCTCCACCAAGAGCGAATGTTGCGCAACGGAGAAGATCTCGGGCCCCTTTGTCTGACCGTTCCAGCGAGCCACGCGCGCCAAACCATGGGCGATATCGCCAATCTCCACGTCGAGCGGCGAAGGATCGATGAGGTCGAGCCGTCGTCCTGACAGCATCCGCTGCCAGGCGCGACGCGGCGCGTTCTCGCTCACGGCTTGAGCTCACGCGCCAACGCGCGGCAGGCCTCGTGACGGCAGCAATCGACGAGATGATCGTTGACCATGCCGGTCGCCTGCATGAAGGCGTAGACGATGGTTGGCCCGACGAAATTGCCCCCACGCGCGCGCAAGTCCTTGGCGATGGTGCGCGAGACGTCGCTCTCGGCCGGCACCTCCTTCAGGCTGCGCCGCGCGTTGTCGATCGGATGCCCGTCGACGAAGCCCCACAAATGACGCGCGAAGCCGCCCTTTTCGGCAAAGTCGAGAACGATGCGGGCCAGCGCCGCCGTCGCCTCGATCTTGGCCCGGTTGCGGATGATACCAGCGTCCTGCATCAGCGCGTCCTTTTTCTTGTCGCTCCAGCGAGCGATCTTCTCGGGGTCGAAGCCGTCGAACGCCTTGCGGAAGGCCGGGCGCTTGCGCAGGATGGTGATCCAGGAGAGTCCGGCCTGGAAGCCGTCAAGCACAAGTTTCTCGAACATCGCGTGATCGTCGTATTCAGGCACGCCCCATTCCTCGTCATGATAGGCGACGTAGATCGGATCAACGCCGACCCAAGGGCATCGCACCAATCCGTCACCGCCCTTTACCGCCGTCACGACGCGCGCGGGCTTCTCTCGATCGGGCATTGGCGGCCTTCCCTCCTCAATCATGCTCGGGGCAAGCCATTTGACCGGCCCGGAATCCCGCCCATAGACTTCGCCTCTTCGTTGGCCAACTCAAGGGGCATAGGCCATGACGTTTCGCGCCGTTCGAGCCGACAAGACCGATGCCGGGCAGGTCGTCCAACTCGTCGACATGGACGATTCCGAGCTCATGGACGGCGACGTGACGATCCGGGTGACCCATTCGACCGTCAATTACAAGGACGGACTAGCGCTGAGCGGCAAGTCGCCGGTCATCCGCCGCTTTCCTATGGTGCTCGGCGTCGACCTCGCCGGAATCGTCGACAGTTCGCGCCGGTCGGACTTTACCGCCGGCGACGAGGTCATCCTGACGGGTTACGGCCTCAGCGAGACCCATTTCGGCGGCTACGCCGAAAGAGCGCGGGTGAACGGCGACTGGCTGGTCAAGTTACCCACCGGACTGACCCGGACCGAAGCGATGGCGATCGGCACCGCGGGCTTCACCGCCATGCTGGCGCTGATCGCGATCGAGCGCCATGACCTGACGCCGTCCTCAGGGCCAGCGCTGGTGACCGGAGCGGCCGGCGGCGTCGGCTCGATGGCGATATCTCTGTTCGCCGACAAGGGCTGGCGAGTCATCGCCTCCACGGGGCGCACGAGCGAGGCCACGTATCTCAAAACGCTCGGCGCCGATGAGATCATCGACCGCGCGACCCTCAGCGCGCCGGGCAAGCCCCTCGGCAAGGAGCAATGGGCGGCCGCGGTCGACAGCGTCGGCTCGACGACGCTCGCCAACGTGCTGGCGCAGACGCGGTACGGCGGCGCGGTCGCCGCCTGCGGCCTCGCGGGTGGCATGGACCTGCCCGCAACGGTCGCGCCGTTCATCCTGCGCGGCGTCTCGCTCATCGGGATCGACAGCGTCCATTGCCCGATCGCGCGCCGGCTCGAGGCCTGGCGGCGCCTGGCGCTCGATCTCGACCGCGACAAGCTCGCGGCGATGACCCAGATTATCCCCCTCGCCGAAGTGTTCGAGGCCGGCGCCCGAATCCTCAAGGGCGAGACCCGGGGGCGGCTGGTGGTGTCGATCCCTTGATCTGGAGCCCCCGGATACAACCAAAGCGCGAACTCGATCCAAATAAATGCAAGCTAAATCCAAATAAAAACAAGCAAAATTCTTGGATTTCCTTGGATTCCTTTGGCCGAATGGGGACTTTTCAAAGGGTTACGCGAATCCAAATAAAAAATCTTTCCCCTCTCAGACTGTGTGCGAAGGATCTCAACGGTCTTCCCGACTCCTCTTTTAAGCCGCCGGGCGCCCACGCGCGCCGGGCGTCGGATCCGGCGACTGGCACAAAGGTAACACGAATTCTGCTTTTCGAAAAGTAATGCAGGAATTTGTCGGTAGCAGACGATATGTCCGGTTTAGGTAGCGCACGAACTGTCCGGTAGGTCTGGCCCTTTTGGGGGCAAGGGATGCGCCGGACGGAAGCCCTTCAGGGG
>DASXXT010000014.1:0-13476 GCA_036502965.1 Roseiarcus sp.
TCAAAAGCCACAAAGACTTCGCTATGCTTTCCCACGGTCCGCCCTCCATGCATGAGGCTCGGCTCGGCCTGCCCGAGCAACCCTCGTTCTTAACTGCACGAAAGGGCGGGCCACCGGCGCAGCCCGCGAACATGACGTCTAGTACACTCGTTCGCGTCGGACCAGTGACGACGAGGTCGCTGAGGGCGGCGAAGGGAAGTCGCATGAGCTCGCGGATTTGCGCCGGCCGCTCACGCGGCCGCGTCGACCTGGTTTAGCCGGCGTCCGCCCGCCCACACCTCGGCAACTTGAAGATCGTCGGTCAGATGCACGAGATCAGCGCGAAAGCCTGCCTTGAGCCGCCCGATCCGGTCATCCACCCGCAGCAATCTTGCCGGCGTCAGCGTCGCCATCATCAACGCATCGGCAAGGGGGACCTTAAGCACATGGACGAGATAGTCGACGGCGTCGCGCATGGTGATCGCGGCGCCGGCGAGCGTTCCGTCTTCGGCGATCAGTTTATTGCCGACGCGCGTCATCTGCCGCCCCTGCAACTCGAAGATATCGGGCCCGCCGGCGGCGGGCGGCATCGCGTCGGACACCAAGGCGACGCCGCGCGCGCCCTTGGCGGCTAACGCGGCACGGTAAGCTGCGGGATGGACGTGCTCCCCATCGGCGATCAGACCGCAGATTATGCGCGGATCGGATAGCGTCGCTCCCACTACGCCCGGCGCGCGCGAGGAAAGCTGGCTCATCGCGTTATAGAGGTGAGTGACTGCGCTCGCGCCGGCGTCGAAGACCGCCTGCGCTTCCTCCGCGCTCGCGTCCGAATGACCGAGGCTGACGACGATCCCGGCTTTCACCAGCCGTCCGACGAACTCCAAGGGGACCGAGGCGGGCGCCAGCGTGACCACCATCACGCCGGCGCGCGCGGCGATGAGGGCGTCGGCGTCTTCGTCCCGCATCGGACGGATGAATTCGGGCGGATGCACGCCCTTGCGCTTGGGATCGATGAACGGTCCTTCGACATGGATTCCGAGCGCGCCGGGCGCGCGTTCGCGCGCCTCGCGAGCGGCGGTCAGCGCCGCGTCAAGCACGCGCGGCGCGTCGGTCACCACCGTCGGCAGGAAGGCGGTCACGCCGGCGCGCCCATGCGCGGCGGCGATCGCGGCGATCCCCTCGATGGTCGGATTAGCGTTGAACAGCACGCCGCCGCCGCCATTGATCTGCCAATCGACGAAGCCCGGGCTCAGAACGCCGCCGCCGAGATCGACCTGTTCGCCGCCGCGGGGGCGGTCTTCAAAGCGAGTGAGCGCCTGGATCGACTCGCCCTCGATAACGAGCGCGCAATCGTCATGCAATTGTTCGCCGTCGAACATGCGCGCCCCATAGAGAACCTTCATTGCGCGGCTTCCCATTGAGGCGCGATGACGCCGCCAACGAACAGGACCGCCCCATCGGTCGGATCGTACAGCGGCGGTGAGAGCCGCGCGGCGATGTCCGGCTCGAAATAGGGACGCAAGGCTTCGCCCACGCCCCCAACCAGGGCGACCCGCTCCGCGCCAAGCGCGACCACGCCGCGGATCAAGGCGCCGATGGCGCTCGCCGCGCGTTCGGCGATCTCGCGCGCGACCGGATCATGGCTCGCCGCGCGTTCAAACACGCGCGGCGCGAAGGTGCCGAAATTCCCCGGTTTGGCTTGGCGCGACCAATTCATCATCGCCACCGGATCGCCGCCGAATTCGGCCAAGATGTCGTCTGTCAGCGCGCTCGCCGGGGCAAGGCCGTCGAATGCGAGCATTGCGGCGCGGAGAGCATCGAGGCCGATATGGGAGCCCGATCCGTCGTCGCCGAGCGCGAATCCGCGTCCGCCAATGATGGTTTCTGTGGCCCCAACGCGAGCGAGCGCCGCCGAGCCCGTGCCGGCGATCACCAGTCCCCCGTCTGCGCCCGCACGGGCCCCGGTACAGGCGTTGGTGGCGTCGTTCGCCGCGCACGCGAGCCGGAAGCCGGGAAAAGCCGCCGCCAACCCTGTCTGGTCGGTTCCTTGCTTGAACCCGGCGAGCCCGAGACCGATCGCGATCGTTCCCCGATGAACGTCGCCGAGCCCAGCCTTTCCCAGAACCTCGTCGACGACCACATGCATAGCAGCGACCGCGGCGGCAAAATCGACATGAAATGTTCGCCGCGGCGCCGCTCGCCTCTGCAAGCGGTTCTCCGTCGGCGTCGCGGAGCCGCGCGCGGCAGCGGGTGGCGTCGCCATCGACGCCGAAATAGAGCCACGCGCTGGTCACGCCGCTTCGCCCTCTTCCAATCGGTCGAGCATCACCGCGGCAGCCGCCCGAAGCGCGTCCGCGGCTTCGGTCGGCGTGAGCCGCTTTGCGCTCGCCCCTGGCGGCGCTTGCTCGGGCGTCGCTGGCAAATGCACAAAGACGGCGGGGATCGCCGACCTCTTATCGCTGAGATACTGCAAGGCTCCGAAGTAGAGGTGGTTGCAGACAAATGCGCCGGCGTTCCTCGATACCCGCGCCGGAATTCCCGCCTCTGAAATCGCTCTCGCTATTGCCCTGACCGGCGCCGCCGCCTCTAGCCATTCGGGCGCGCCGCGAGAGATCCTGAGCGCCCTTCGCAGGGCGCCGTCATTGTCCGGCGCGGTGGCGTCGTCAAGATTGCGCGCGAACCGTTCGACGCAGACGACGGCGCGGCGCGCAGCTTGACCGGTCATCAGAAGCGCATCCGGCCGAAGCGTCTCGATCGCGCTGATGAGTTTCTTCACCGAGGCATCGTAGGCGCAGGGCAGCACGCGCGCGACGACCGCGTAGTCGCCGTGGCGCCAGCCCTCGAGTTTTTGCGCCGCTTCCCACGACGCGTTGACCGTCTCGCCGCCGAACGGCTCGAATCCGGTGACAAGAATTGTGCGCGCCGCGCTCGACAAGGGTCAGGCGAACAGGCTGCTGTGGTCGGCCAGACGGCGCACATGAACGTCAGCGTCGCCATAAGCCGTGTCGATCATCGTCAAGCGCTTGAACAGATGGCCGGCCTTGTACTCGTAGGTCATCGCGATGCCACCGTGCATTTGCACCGCCTGCTGGCCGATAAACTTGGCCGACCGGCCGATTTGCGCTTTCACCGCCGACATGGTCTTGGCGCGCTCGTCCGCGTCGTCCTCGCCCGCCATCATCGCCGCCAAATACATCATGCTGCGCGCCTGTTCGAGCGCGACCGTCATGTCGGCGGCGCGATGCTGCAACGCCTGGAACGAGCCGATCGTGACGCCGAACTGCTTGCGCGTCTTGAGATAGTCAACGGTCATAGTCAGCGCCTCGGACATCGCGCCGACGGCTTCCGCAGCAAGCGCCGCGATCGTCTCGTCGACCGCCCGCTCGATGACCGGCAGCGCGCCGCCCGGGGCTCCCAGAACGTCATGCGGCGCGACCCGGACATCGGCGAAACCAATCTCCGCCGCGCGCTGTCCGTCCTGGGTCGGATAGCCACGCCGGGTCACGCCCGGAGCGTTGGCGTCGACAAGGAAGAGGGCGATCCCATCGCGATCACGGCGCTCGCCCTTCACCCGCGCCGATACAATCAGTCGATCGGCGCTGTCGCCCTGGCCGACGAGAGTTTTTTCACCGTTCAGGACGAATCCGCCGTCGCCGTCCTTGATCGCGCTGAGAGCCACATCGTTGAGATCGAAGCCCGACTGCTTCTCCATATGCGCGAAGCTCAAACGGCGATCGCCCGCCGCGATCGCGCCGATCAGTTCGGCGCGCTGCTTGTCGCTTGCCCCGTGCTTCAGCAGGGCGCCGCACAGGACGACGGTCTGCAGGTAGGGCTCGAGCGCCAGGGCCTTGCCGAATTGCTCCATCACGATCATGGTCTCGACCGCGCCGCCTCCGAAGCCGCCGTCGGCTTCAGCAAACGGCGCGCCGAGCAGGCCCATCTCGGCGTAGTCGCGCCACAGGGCTTCGCTCCAGCCCTGTGGGCCGGCTTGGTAGGTCTTGCGAGCCTCGAACCCGTAACGGTCCTTCATCAGCCGGGCGACATTATCGCGCAGCAGCTCCTGTTCGGGGCTGAGCTCGAAGTCCATGTGTCTCAGAGCCCCAGTATCGCCTTGGCGATGATGCCGCGCTGGATTTCGTTCGATCCGCCGTAGATCGAGACCTTGCGGTTGTTGAAGTAAATCGGCGCGAGGGGCGCCGCCCAGTCCGGACCAACCGGCGGCTCGTTGCTCATATCGTCGGGCTCGCGATAGGGCAGCGCGTAAGGTCCGACGACCTCCATCAGGAGATCAGTGGTCGCCTGCTGGATCTCCGAGCCCTTGATCTTGAGCACCGAGGACGCGGGATCGGGCTTGCCCGCGTTGCGGCGGTTGGAGATGACGCGCATCTGAGTCATTTCAAGCGCCTTCAGCTCCACTTCCACCTCAGAAAGCCTGGCGCGGAAGAAGGGATCCTCGATCTTCGGCCCAGATCCGTAGACCGGGATCGAGGCCAGCTGGCGCACCCGGTCCAGACGCGCTTTCGAGACCCCGACGCGGGCGATACCATTGCGTTCGTTGGCGAGCAGGAACTTGGCGTAGTCCCAGCCTTTGTTCTCTTCGCCGACGATCGCGTCCGGCGGAACGCGCACCTCATCGAAAAAGACCTCGTTGACCTCGTGACCGCCATCGATCGTCTGGATCGGCTTGACCGTAATCCCAGGGGTGTTCATGTCGACGAGGAAGAACGAAATGCCCTCCTGCTTTTTCGCCTGCGTGTTGGTGCGGGCGAGCACAAAAATCCAGTCGGCGTATTGGGCCATGGTGGTCCAGGTCTTCTGGCCCGAGATCACCCAGCCGTCGGCGTCGCTCCGCGCGCTTGTCCTTAAGCTCGCAAGGTCCGATCCGGCGCCGGGCTCCGAGAAGCCTTGGCACCACCAGTCGCTGAGGTCGATGATGCGCGGCAGGAACCGTTGCTTCTGCGCCTTGGAGCCAAAGGTGTAGATCACCGGGCCGACCATGCTGACGCCGAACGCGACCAGCTCAGGCGCATTGCCGCGCTGCGTCTCATCGAGGAAGATCGATAGTTGGATCGGGCTCCATCCGGCGCCCCCCCATTCCTGTGGCCAGTGCGGGGCTCCCCAGCCATTGGCGGCGAGAATGCGCGTCCAGCGCACATAGTCGTCTTTTGAGACTTTCCGGCCAGCGACCATCTTCTCGCAGATCGAGGCCGGCAGATTGTTGCGCACGAAGGCGCGAACCTCAGCCCGAAATGCGAGCTCGTCCTCAGTCAGTCGAAGATCCATGGGGATAGCCTCCCGGATGACAGCGCGCCCGAAGCGGGTTTTGACGCGGAACTTACGCCTTTACGCCCAATGTCGGGCCTTAGCCCAACGCCGTCAACCATTCGACCAGTCGAAGCGGCGGCTATGATGCGCCAAAAGAGATAACTTAACGGTTATCTGCGTGCCCGCACGTGACCCGTGGCGCGTCAGTTTGCGATTGCCCAATCGCTCGTATGAACCGCAAGGAGCCGCGTTTATTGTCAAGGTCATACTTTCGCGGCATTTTGAACTGCGATGGTCGCCGAATCGTTCTTGCGACAGCTCGTCCAAGCGGAGTGGAAGCCGTTTCCTCGTGCGCTATGTCCTGACCATCATCGCGCTTCTGCTCGTCGCCGTGATGTCGGTTGCGCTGGTTGCGCCATACTTCATCGACTGGTCTGCGCAGCGCGCCGAGATGGAGGCGCGGCTCAGCGCAATCACCGGAGCGAACGTCTCCCTGACCGGGCCGGTCGAACTCAGGCTCCTGCCGACACCCTATCTCGCGTTGGGCGAAGGTTTTGTCAGCGCGCCAGGCCCGGACGGGGCGAAGCTGTCGTTCGCCTCGGCGCGGCTGGAGCTTGAACTCGTCAAGCTTCCGAGCGGGCAGATCCGGTTCTCGGACATTCGTCTCGAGAAGCCCGTTCTGACCCTCACGCGCGGGCCTAATGGCGCGCTCAAGCTGCCGCCGCTGGGGATGGCGGGGCTTCACTCGACCGGTTTTGACCGCCTGAGCGTGCGGGATGGACGGGTGAAGATCGTTGACGCCGCCGCCGGAGCTGAGATTTCCGGCGTCGAGATCGACGCGGCCGCCCCGTTGCTGGGCGGACCCGCGCATCTCAGCGGCCAATTTTCCGGCCCGGACAATGCTCCCGTTGTCTTCAGGCTCGCCTCGGAAACACCGGGACCGGAAGGGACGCCGCTCCGCCTCGTGGTGGACGCCGGTCCGACATGGCCTGCCGCCGAATTCGACGGCGCGCTCGAAGGCGACCCGGCTGCAGGGATGGGCGGCCTTCGCCTCGCGGGCGCCGTCACGCTGACAGGAACGGCGCCCGGCGAGGATGCGCCCACCCCTTGGCGGGTCGTTGGGCCGATGACCGTCGATCTGGACCAGGCGACCCTTCGACAGGCGCAATTTCGTCTAGGGCCAGAGGAACGAGGGATCAGGGCGGATGGGGACGCCAGACTCGTTTTCGGCTCGCCCGCCCGAGTCAGCATCGCGCTCAAGGCCAAACAGGTCAACGTCGACTCGCTGATGCGCCGCAAGGGCGAGGACGGGGTCGCGCCTTCGCGCGCCGTGACCCTGATCACCCGCATTGTATCGGCGGCGCTTCAGGGCCGTGATAGCCAGGCGGCGATCGACGCCCAGATCTCGGCCCAAGCGCTCATCCTTGGGGCGCAGACGCTGCCCGACGCAAGCGCGACGCTGAAAGCCGCGCCCGGCGCGCTGCTCAATCTCACTTTCAACCTCGGCCTCCCGGGGCAAAGCCGTCTGCGCGCGGGCGGAGACCTGGAGACGGGCGCAGCGGTCAAGTTCCGCGGCGGCGTTGCTTTCACCACAGCCGACTTCGCTCTGCTGCGCGATTGGGCGACTCTTGGCGCGCCGCCGGCTGTGGCCAAAGTCGCCGCTTTTGCTGATGCGCTCCCTTATCGCAGCGCGTCGTTATCGGGCGCGGTGGAAGCGTCGCCGACTGGATTTTGGGGACGCAATCTCAAGCTGACGCTGGACCGCTCGACGCTGACGGGCGCCCTGGCCCTCAAGGGGCCCGATGGCGGTCAGGCGGGCCACCTCGATGTGGATCTCGCCAGCGATTCGCTCGACGTCGACGGGTTGCCGAGCCTCGCGGCCGCGAATCTGATCGGCGATCTCGACCTCTCGCTTTCGCTGAGGGCAGGTTCGCTGCATATCGCTCGCGTCGGCGAAGCGCAGATCGACAGCGGCTCGTTGGCGGTAAACGTGGCCAAGAGCGGGCCGAACGTCACCCTCAAGCGCCTGAGCGTAGCCGGCCTGGATGGGGCCTCTTTCGATATCGAGGGCGCGATCGGTCCCGACTCGAGTGCGGCGACGGGTCACTTGCGAGCCGACCGGCTGCGCGATTTCGCTGTGCTGGTTTCGCGTGTCGCGCCCAGCGATTGGAGCCGGATGCTGGTCGCACGGGCGGGCGAGCTTTCGCCGGCGGCGCTCACCTTCGGCGCTCACGGCGGCGCCGACGCTAGCGGCGTTCCCGCCATCGATTCGCTCAGGGCCAATGGATCGGCGGGTGAAACCCAGTTCTTGATTGCGCTCGATCCTCGGCCGAGCGCTGCCGGGCGCGCGCTGACCGTCAGCCTCGATTCGCCAAATTCCGGCGCCCTGTTGCGCCAGCTCGGCGTGCATACGCCTACGTCGGGAGGCGGACGCGCGCACATCTCGCTCAATGCGAACGGGAGCTGGGAGAAGGGCTACGACGTCGATGTGACCTCGCAGCTTGCCGGAGCGGAGCTGGCGTGGCGCGGCCGCTTCCTGCCCGCGGCGGAGAGTGGCGACGCGAGGCTATTTGGGTCCGCCAAAGCCAAATCGCCGAACCTCGCCCCGCTTGCCGTCGCTCTTGGCCTTGCGCCCGCCAATGGCGGCGCGCTCGGTCCCGCCGATATCGGATTCGATGCGACCTTGCGCGGCGATCGATGGGGTTTCTCACGGCTCGCGGCGACAATCGCCGGGGTCAAGACGAGCGGCGACCTCACTTTTCAGCCTGCCAAGCCGCTTGAGGCCGTGCCTGAGGCGAGCGCCGAGATTGCTCGCGCCGAGGAGGCGGTCGGCTCTGGGGCTGCCTCTGGAAAGCCGCCTGCGCCTGCCCCCACAGAGGTCCAAGGCCAACTGACGGTAGAGCGCATGCCGGTCGGCGGCGTTTTGGCGCTCGCGCTCGGACCGCCCCAGCCGGGACGGACCGCAGCGCGCTGGTCGGACGTGAGGTTCGCGCCCGCGCCGCTGCGCCCGCCGTCCGCCGCTGTAAAGCTTAGGGTCGGAACTCTCGACTTGGCGGACGCCCTGACAGCACACGAATTCGCGACTACGCTACGCTTTGATAAGGGCCGGCTCGATCTTGACGACTTTGCGATGCGGATCGCAGGAGGCGGCGCGTCCGGCCATGCGACGTTGCGTCGCGATGCGGACAATGTGACGCTGACCGGCGCGATAGCCCTCGATTCGGTCGCCCTCGACCGAACCGGATTCTCAGGGCGGATCGGCGTTGCGCTCGATTTCGCTTCGACCGGACGAAGCCCCGCCGCGCTCATCAACGGACTCGCCGGCTCAGGGACAGTGACCTTCGCCAGCGCGGCGCTTGCGCGGAGTGATCCCGCCGCTCTCGATCGCGTGGTCGCCAAGGCGCAGACCCCCGACGCGCCATTGGATGAGACCAATATCGCCTTCGCCTTCGGCAACGAGCTCAATCGCGCGCCGCTGGCGATCCCCGACGGGTCGGCTCCGCTTTCGCTCAGCGCGGGAATTATGAAGATTGGCCCGATCAAGATCCCCGAGGGACGCGGAGACGGGGCGCTCAGCGCCGACCTCGATCTGCGCACCCTGGCCACCGAGACGCGCTTTACGCTCACCTCGTCGGCGAGCGATTTGAAGTTCTGGTCCGGGCCGCCGCCGAGCGCGGGGGTGATGGTCGACAATGCGTTGGACGCGCCGAAGCGGCAGATCGACGTCAGCACCCTTTCCGCGGCGCTCGCCGCCCAGGCCATTGCACGAGAGAGCGATCGCATTTCCGCAATGGAAGCCGACATCCGCGAGCGCGCCTTCTTCAACCGGCGTCTCAAGGGCGAGCGGTTCATGGATCGAAGGCAGCAAGAAATCCAGGACTGGGAAGTCGAACAAGCGCGGCTGAAAGGGCAGGCAGAACACTTGCGCTCTCTCGAGCAAGCGGAGAAAGCGGCCGAGGCCGAGGCGGCGTCGAGGGCGGCGGAAGCCGCCGCGGCCCAGAAAGCCGAGGAGGAGAAGGGCGCGGCGGTCAACGCCGACGCGGCGAAGGTCGGCGAAGGCGGGCAACCGACAAAGGCGCCGTTCGCGCCTGCTCCCGCGCCGAAGAGCGACCAAGTCGGCGCCAATGGGCCCGGCCCCGCGGCTCCGACGCCCCCGCCCAGGCCCAAGGCGCGCCCGAAGCAAGTCGACCCGGCGCCAGGCGGGCTCTACTGATCGAGACGAGGGCCGCTGTCACCCGCTGGGCCGGACGGCTTGGCGCCTTCGGCCTCGAGCACGAACACTCGGATGGCCGATGACAGGTTGGCGCCGCCGCGGGAGGCGTCGACCATCGCCGCGAGGCGGTTGAGGGACAGCCCACGCTCGGCCGCGATGCGGCGCAGCCGCCGCCAAAACGCATCCTCAAGGGAGACGCTCGTTCGATGTCCAGCGATGACGAGCGAGCGCTTGACGACGCGGGCGTCAGGAATTCGCCTGATCGATTCTCCTTCCCAGCGGCCGCGCTCCGGCGAATCGTCGAGTCCGTTTCGAGCTATTTCAATGGCTTGCGGCGCCATTCCCGAGTCGTTCCCTGCTCTCAACGGTGAAGTCTCGGTCGCGCGTAGTCCATGAAAAGTGCTAGCCGGACTTATCGGCCCTTCTGAAAAACAATACTAGATCCCGGCCGGCTTGGCAAGAAATTGTCGATTTTTCTCATCGAGGGTCCCCGCCCTCGACCCGCTTTCGCTGCCCCTCGGCAACGCCAGCGATCTCATCAACCGAATCCCGGTATCAGTCGCCATCGGGCTGTGCGAGGCGGCGGGCGTCGAGGCTTGCCTCGGCGAGCGCGCGCTCGCTCTCGATGAGACGCTTCTCGGCCTTCGAGCGGCCAAAGACAGCGCGCCTCTCGGCCGCTTCCGCTTGCTGGCGCTCGCGTTCCTTTGATTTTCGCGCACGACGCAGATTGACGATCTCAGCCAAAGAACTCGCCTCGGCTATTTCTTGCGGAAGGCGTCGATCGACACCACCTTCGTTTCGGCGATGGGCTCCTTAGGTTTCTCCGCGTTCTGAGCCGACTTCCGGGCGGAGGCGGGCTGGGCGGACGGCTTAACTGGCGCCGGCTTTGCCGGGGCCGGGCCCTGCGTCGTCCCCTTTTCCTCCTCCACAGCCGGCGCCCGACTGGCCGGCTCCGAAACACGCGGCTCGAGCTTGAAGCCAAACGGAACAGACGGATCGGTGAAGCCGGTGATCGAGTCGAACGGCACGGTCAAACGCTCGGGCTTGCGGGAAAAGTTCAGGCTGACCTCGAATGCGTCCTGGGTGACGACGAGGTCCCAGAACTCGTGCTGGAGGATGATCGACATCTCGTCGGGGAAGCGGCTCTTGACCGCGGCCGGCGCGACCACGCCCGGCGCCTGGGTCCTGAACGCAATATTGAAATGGTGGTCGCCGACGAGCCCGTTGCGCGCCGTGTCGGCTAGGACCTTGCGCACCACGGAGCGCAGCGCGTCCTGCACCAGAAGGTCGTAGCGGATGAGATCGGTCGCCATGAACAAGCTCGAAGCCTAACCAATCCATCAAGACTTAACCGACGGTTTCCGGCCTTGCAACGCGACGCCAACGAAGTTTTAGAGCGCTTTGCCTTTGGATGGAGTCGGTTTGGCTCCTTCGCGGCAGGGGACCGCGATGTTAGTCCGGTCCGTTTGGGTTTTCTTGACTCCTAGCCGTTTCGCTGCGAAGCCCCGCTGATGAGCCTTGGATTCTCTTGGAGTTCCTTGGATTCTCTCGTCAGAATCAAGACTTTTCAATGAGTTACGAGGCTTGAAGCGGGGAAAATTTTTTCGCGGGTTTTCCGTGGCGTTCGCAGCGCCGCCGGAACGGGAGCCTGCGGTCCTGGCATGTGGAAGCCCAGGATTGTTCATGGGGTGAGCTTAACCTGGTTTCCGATTTTCTGCAAGAGGTTGTCGTCCGAGTGTCGGTAGCAGACGATATGTCCGGTTTAGGTAGCACGAACTGTCCGGTAGGTCTGGCCCTTTTGGGGGCAAGGGATGCGCCGGACGGAAGCCCTTCAGGGGGTGCGCATGACGATGTTTTTGAACATTTGGCGCCGTTGGGAATCGGCGGAGCTGAACCAGGCGGAGGCGGCGGAGCTTTTGGGGGTGAGCGAGCGGACCTTCTGGCGATCGACGCGCCGCTACGAAGAGGAGGGCGAGGCCGGCCTTGTCGACCGGCGGCTCGGCAAGGCGTCGGGCAGGCGGGTTCCGGCGGATCGGGCGGAGGAAGTGGAGCGGCTCTATCGCGAGCGCTATCAGGGCTGTCGGTAGCAGACGATATGTCCGGTTGAGGTTGTCGTCCGAGCCGTTCCTTCGGCCGCCTCAATCCAAAAGCCGCTCGCTCTAGCGCACCCGCCCCCTCGTTTTGGCGGCGGGCAGGGGAGGAGGCGCATCGGGGCGACGCCAGCGTAAAACCCAAGAGCAAAAGGCGTTAGGAGTTCAGAGCCTTCGGCCGTTGCGCGGCCGCTGTCCTGAGCCGGGGCCTGAATGCGCCGGACGGAATCGCCACGGGCGGTGCTGGCTGATTCGCAAAAATAAATGAAAGCAAATAAAAGCAATTTTGCTTTCATTTATTTGCATTTGCTTGCATTTACTCGGAGTGTTTGGCTGCTTGAGCCGAAGCGCTTCTGCGCGCGCCCTATTCCGCCGCCTCGCGCAGGGCGGCGTACCGCGCCCGCTGCAGAAGGAGCCAAACCGACTCGATCAAAATACATAGCTGCCAAGTTTGATCACCGCCAGGGGTGGGCCGCGGCGGCCTTCTTTTCATGCGCTTCAATCGCAGGCGCCTCGACCAAGGTCAGGTCGATGTGATCGCGGCCCTCGATCAGGCACTGTTTGCGGAAGGCGTCGAGTTCGAACTTGACGACACCGCCGTCGGGGCCGCGGATTTCCTGCGCCGGCAAGTCGATCGTCAGCGTCGCGTTGGCGCCGCGCTCGGCGTCGTCCAGGAGTTTGGCGTGGTCTTGGCGAGAAACCTTGATCGGCAGAATGCCGTTCTTGAAGCAGTTGTTATAGAAGATGTCGGCGAAGTCGGTCGCGATGACGCAGCGGATACCGAAGTCGAGCAGCGCCCAGGGAGCGTGTTCGCGCGATGAGCCGCAGCCGAAATTGTGGCCGCCCACGAGAACCGACGCCTTGCGGTACGCAGGCTTGTTGAGGACGAAGTCGGGATGCTCGGATCCGTCCTCGCGGTAGCGCATCTCTGCGAATAGGCCCGCGCCGAGACCGGTGCGCTTGATCGTCTTGAGATATTGCTTCGGGATGATCATGTCCGTGTCGATATTGTCGATCGGCAGCGGCGCTGCGACCCCGGTCAATGTCGTAAACTTGTCCATGCACTCAAGCTTTCCACTCATCTGTGCTTCCGGCGATGCGTCACTTTGCGGGCGTCGGCGGGGAGCGACGTGTTCCAGGGACCAAGCGGCAGCGGCCGCCTTTAATGCCGCAATGCTGCGTCGCTTGTCGGGGGGTTCGTCGCCCTGTACTCTACCAAGCTGCGCCGCGTCAGGCAACGGTCGCCCCGTCTTATAAGTACTTCTCCAGCTCCTTGGCGGCGTCCTCTGGCGGTCGCTCGACGTTGAAAGCCTCGACGAAGCCGCCGTTCTTGTCCATGAAATAGACGATCGAACTGTGGTCCATGGAATAGTCGCCGTCGGGCTGCGGTTTGCCCTTGCGGGCGAACACCCGAAAGGTCTTCTCCGTCGCTTCGACCGCCTGCGGGCTACCGGAAAGCCCGACTATGGCTGGATTGAAGCTGCTGACGTAATCCTGCATGACCTTCGGCGTGTCGCGCTCCGGGTCGACGGTAATGAACAGTGCGGGAATGGGCCTGTCTCCCATCCTGCCCAGAATGTCGGAGATGCGCGCGAGCTCAGTCGGGCAGACGTCGGGACAGTGGGTGTATCCGAAATAGACGAGGAACGGCCGCCCCCGCAGCGTCTGATCGCTGATCGTCTTACCGGCCCCGTCCTCGAGAGCGAAGGCTCCGCCGATCAGAGCCGCGCGGGGCCTCTCTGGCGGATTGGTAAGCATGAAGGCCGCCAAGCCGACCACCGCGACGGCGGCCAGGGTTGCGACAATGCGGATCGCGAACGCGCGCGAACGCGGCGCATTGCTGGGTTCGGCTTCCGGCATCGGACCTCCATTCGGCGTCGGCCGGGACGCTCCTAGACGCGAAATTGGGCGATCTCCGGACGACCAAGG
>DASXXT010000015.1:0-14471 GCA_036502965.1 Roseiarcus sp.
GATTTCGGCGATCTCATCGGCACGCTGCAAAAGACCTTGGGCCTGACTGTCTTCATGGTGACGCATGATCTCGACAGCCTGTTTGCGATCTGTGACCGGGTTGCGGTGCTTGGGCATAAGAAGGTCATCGCCGCCGGTCCGATCAGCGAGCTCTTGCTTTCGAACGATCCTTGGCTCAAGTCCTATTTCCACGGTAAGAGGGGTGTGATCCGTCTCGCGGCGGGTGCAGATCAGCCGGCCGCGGTCGCCGCGGAGGACCGGCCCCAGAATGCGAGGCGTTGAGCAGCATGGAGACGCGCGCCAATTACGTCCTGATCGGCGCCTTCACCTTGGCCGCGATCGTCGGGGCGTTTCTATTCGTCATGTGGATTGCGGGCTACGGAACTGCTGGCGGTCACCGGAGCTATCAAGTTGTCTTCAAGGGCTCGGTTGCGGGCCTCTCGACCGGAGCCAACGTCTCGTTCAACGGTATCAAGGTCGGCGAGGTTACGCATCTCACTTTCTCGCGAAGCGACCCGCACCAGGTCGTCGCCGACATTGACGTCAACTCGGAGGCGCCAATCGACAAAAACACCAGGGCGCGTCTTGAGACACAAGGGCTCACTGGAGGCGCCGTGGTCGCCCTCTTGGGCGGCGTCACCGCCGGACCGGCGCTCGTTGCCGAGAATGGCAGGCCGCCCGTGATCTACGCCGGACAGTCGATCCAGTTACAGGACATTCTGGATAACGTCGACGCCCTATCAATCAAAGCTACGTCGGTTTTGGATGACGCGGATAAGATCATTGCCGACAATTCCCCGACGATCCATTCGGCGCTTGCGAACGTCGATCAGTTTTCGAAAGCCTTGGCCGATAACTCGGCCGGAGTCGACGCGGCGCTCAAGAGCGTGGGTGAACTCGGCAAGCAGATCGGGCCGCTGGCGGCGCGCCTGCAAACTCTCTCCGACGATGCCGATCGGCTCGTTCAATCGATCGATACGGACCAGGTTCGTGCGATCGTAGGGAACGTCCAGGCGATGTCGGCCAAGGGCGTCTCGGTCATCGATCGCGCCGACAAGCTTCTTTCTGACAATTCCGATTCCATTCAGTCGACGCTTCACAACGCCGACGTCTTTTCCAAGGCCTTGGCCGACAACGCGCCGAATGTCGACACGACGCTGAAGAACCTGGCCGAGATCAGCAAGACGGTCCAGCCGGTCGTGGCGCAACTCCAGAGCATGACGCAAAATGCGGATCGCGTGCTGAAAGCTGTCGATCCAGACAAGGTTCGCGCGATCGTGGATAACGTGCAGAACCTGTCGGCGAAAAGCAATTCGGTCATCGATCGCGCCGACAAGCTGCTAGCCGACAATTCCGCGCCGATCCATTCGACGCTGCAGAACGCCGACGCTTTCACTAAGGCCTTGGCCGACAACGCTCCCAACATCGATGTGACGCTGAAGAACCTGGCCGAGCTTAGCAAGACCGTCCAGCCAGTCGTCACGCAAATCCAGAGCCTCTCGCAAAACGCCGATCGCGTGGTCAAGGCGGTCGATCCGGACAAGATTCACGCTCTTGTCAACAACGTGCAGACCTTCAGCCAGGCGCTTGCTGAGAGCTCCCAGAACTTCGAGACGCTGGCGCGCAACGGGGCTCAGCTCGCAACACACCTCAACGAGGACACGTCGAAGCGTTTGGATACGGCGCTCAGCGACGTCAACGACTTGGCGAGGGCCATCGACTCTCGCAAGATCGCGGACATCGTCGACTCGGCAAATGAGGTGGTACAAACCGTGCACCAAAATCGCGGCAACATCGATTCGACGCTCAAGAACTTTTCCGAGATGTCCGCCAAGCTCAACGAATCCGCCGAGAAGGTCGACGGGGTGTTGACGAGCGCCCAAAGCTTCCTTGGCTCGCCCAGCACCAAGGGCGCGGTCGACCGCATCAGCGAGGCGGCGCTTTCGGTCAAGAAGCTCGCCGACGACGTCGATTCCCGCGTGAAGGATATCGCCAGCGGCCTCAGCCGGTTCACCAATACAGGCTTGCGCGAATACGAGGCGCTCGCCATTGAGGCGAGGCGGGCGGTCCAAGACATTGACGGAGTCGTGCGATCACTCGGACGGAATCCAAGTCAGGTCCTATTCGGGTCGAAACCCTCGCTGCCTGAGTATCGCGGCGGGCAATGATGGGGCGAAGGGGGGGTGGATTCCGAGGTCGACTGAAACTTGCCGCTGCGAGCACCCTCGTACTCGCGCTTTCGGCGTGCGCAAGCGGACCCCCCCCGACACTGTACGACCTTGCCGCTGCGACGCCTCCGCCGGCCCACGCCGTCCGTGCGCAATTCCGTATCGGCCAGGCGACCGCGACGGCCGACCTCGACAGCGATCACATCCTGGTCCGCGAATCGCAGAAGCTCGCCACTCTCGGTGGGACCGCTTGGCCGGAGCCGCTGCCTGCGCTCTTCCGCGCGCGGCTAGCGGAGAGCTTCCAGAATGCGGGACTCGCTCGTTGGATCGACGGCCCGGCGGCGAATGCGAATTACGAAGTTGATCTCGACATCCGCGCCTTCGAACTCGACGTCCAGACGAAAGAAATTCATGTCGACATTGCCGCCTGGATTGTCTCGCTTGGCAGCGGGCGGATCATGGCGGACCAAATTTTCACGCTTCGGACTCCGGTCGCGTCAACCGACGCAGCAAACGTGGCGGCGGCGATGGATCAGGCGGCTTCGACTGTCATGACCGAGATCGTCGCGTTCGTCGCCAAGAAGCTGTGACGCCGGCGACTCGCGCGGGCGGGACCTCTCGCGCCAGCTCTCAGGCCCCTGAGCGACAGGAATACGCCGCCTCTCGCGCATAGAACGCCTTGGCCTTCGTCACGTCGCCCTGGGTCAGCCCATGGCCTGCGGGCAGGTCGTCGCGTTCGACGCGCGCGCCGGCCGCGGTGAGCGCCGCCGCCAATCTCTCGGCGCTGGACCGCGGAGCGATGGGATCGTTCAATCCGGACAGGATCAGCACTGGAACGCCGGAAAGGTCCGGTCCCGGCGGCTCAGCCAACGGCGCCATGGCGCGCAGCAGGATTGCGCCGGCAAACGTCTTCGGATGCAGCAAGAGAACGGCCGCGGCGATGTTCGCGCCGTTCGAGTAGCCAAACGCCAAGGGTCGAGCGAGTCCATAGGCGCGGCGCGCTTCAGCGACGAAATCCGCAAGCTCGCCCCCCCGGCGGCGCACATCGTCCTCGTCGAAGAGACCCTCGCGGAAGCGTCGGAAGAAGCGCGACATATCGCCTTCGAGCACATTCCCGCGAGGGGAGAGGAGCGCTGCTCCCGGCGCGATCTCGCGGCCAAGCGGAATGAAGTCGTTCTCGTCGCCGCCCGTGCCATGGAGAAGGAGAACCGGCGGGCGGCTTGGGTCGGCGCCAGGCTCGAAGCGATGAACATAGGCCAAGTCGGGGGCCATCACCGGCTTCCATGGAGCGTCGGGAATTGCAAGGTGCGCCTCACGGCTCGTCGAGCTTCGGCAGCGCCGCTTCGATCGCCGCGCGGCGGCCTTCAAGGAATGGCGGCAGTTTGAGCGCTTCCCCAAGCGAATCGGGCGATTCGTCGAGGGCGAAGCCGGGCGGATCGGTGGCGATTTCGAACAGCACCCGGCCGGGCTCACGGAAATAGACCGAGCGAAAGTAGTTGCGGTCCTTCTGCTCGGTGGTTCGCAGGCGATGATCTTCGGCGAGCTTGCGAACCATCGCCGCCTGCTCCGCGTCGTCGGTCGCCCGAAAGGCGATGTGGTGAACCGAGCCCGCCCCTTGGCGCGCCGACAGGAATTCTCCCGCCGTCCTGAGATCGATGATGGCGCCGGCCTCCACGCCCGGCGCCTGAAAGCGTTGCGTCGAGCCCTCGCTTCCACCGCCGACAAAGCCGAAGACGTCGGTGAGGATGGCGGCGGTCGGGCCGGCTTCAGCCAGCAGCAAGCTCACGCTGTGGAAGCCGCGAATGGAATGTTCCGCGGGCACGCCGCCGGCGCTCCACCCAGGTTTGGCCTCGACGCCCTTGACGCCGCTTAGCGCCAGCCGGGTCCCGTCTTGATCCTTGAACGCGATCGTCGTTGCGCCGAAGCGCTTGGCGGGCGGATCGTGGGCGACGCCCTTCTCGACCAAGCGCTGGGTCCAGTAGCCGATCGAGCCTTCAGGAATGCTGAAGACTGTCTCCTGCGCCTCCCCGATGCCGAGCCGGCCCGGCGCCGCGCTCTCCCACGCGAAGAATGTAAGGATCGTGCCCGGATGGCCTGCGGAATCGCCGTAGTAGAAGTGATAGGAGCCTGGGTCGTCGAAATTCACCGTTTTCTTCACTAGGCGCAGGGCAAGCGTCCCGGTATAGAAATCGAGGTTCCGGCGCGCTGAGCCCGCGATGCTCGTCACATGATGGATGCCGCTCGGCATGCGCCCCTCCCTTTACGAGTAGCGATTGTACGCCCCTCCCTTCGGTCGGCGAACCTGGGGTGAGCGGCGGGCCCTTCTTCGCGTCTGTTCGCCGCGGCTCCGCGGCTCAATCCCTCGACGAACACGCGCCCTAAGGCCGTCTAAGCAGGCAAGCGATTCAAAGGCTCCGTTCGGGTCGCGAAGTCCAAAACCGGCCGAACGGGGACTGCGCCCTCCGATTCGGCGGCGGCGCGACGAAAGGCGTCCTCGAAGGCGGCCCCGCTGGCGGCCGTGCGTCCGGCTCTTCCGTCGAACACGGCCGCGCCGCCATGTCCGCTGGCTTTGGCGCGGTAGAGCGCAGCGTCGGCCAGACGCACCAGTTCGTCCGGCTCGGCGGCGGACAAGGGAAAGAGCGCAAAGCCACAGGCGCAGGTCAAACGAACGCTGAGCGGCGGAACGTTGAACGGCATCGCGAATATCGTCTGGATTTCCTCTCCGAAGGCGACCGCCTCGTCGCGCGCGCCGATCCCGTTACAGAGGACAGCGAATTCGTCGCCGCCGATCCTCGCGGCTGAGCCGCGCCCGTCCATCGCCGTGGCGAGCCGATCGGCGACTTGCCTCAGAATCTGGTCGCCGGCCGGATGCCCATGTGCGTCGTTGATGGGCTTGAAGCCGTCCAGATCGATCAGGCCAAGTGCGAACGGCTCGCCGATCTCCGTTGCGGTCCTTATCCTGTCGGCGAGCAGGCTATGAAAGCAGCGCCGGTTCGGCAGCCCGGTCAGATCGTCGGTCAACGCGATGGTCATCGCCGCCTGCCGCGCCTCCTCGGCGGCGCGCTGCTTTTCAGCGATCACGAAGCGCGACCGCACGATTTCAGCGAACATGCGGAAATTCTCGTTGAGCATGCGAATGACGAAGCAGGCAGCGATGGCGACCAGCGCAGCGAGCGAGAGCGTCAACTCGGCCCCGCGGGCCAGGAATGCGACAATAAGCGGCACGGTCGCGGCGGCGACGATCACGCTTGCTTCGCTCGCCAGCATATTGAGACAAATCGCGCAAACCGCGGCGACGACCCAGACGGCGACGAGCGCGAGAGCGAATTCGACCACGCGGTCCTGCCAGGTCGAAATCGCCGTCGTCAGGGCGAACGCGAACGTCAGCGTCGGGCCGAGAACGCTGGCCACGCGGACCTTGCGCCGAACGAGGTCGAGCGCCTCGAGCTCCACGTTGCCGCGCGCCTTGAACCAGGACATGAGGCGGAAGACCGATACGGCAATGAGCGCCGCAGGCAAGAGGATCCCGCCGAGGAACGATCCGTTTGGCGCCATCACGCTGAAGAGCGCTAAAGCCACGAGAATGACGACACCATGGACATAGGGGCCGAGCCGCGCGAGCGAGCGATATTGCTCGCGCAGGAGCGCCGCATTGAAGGCCGCCTCGGATGTCTCGAAGACTGGGGCAGCGCCGCTAGCAGCGACTCCGTTGAACGACACACGGCATTGAGCCATTCGCCTAATCCCCGCCGCCGATGTCGCTTCCCGGCGGAAGCCCATCTGGCGGGTGAAGCCTAGCCCCGTTTCGGCCTCCGAGGGGTTAATCCGATGCCTGAAACCCGAGGTTTACGTAGCGGTAGTGAAGCACGCCTCTACGGCATGGATAAATTTTGATCTTTGACGATGAACGTTAACCGCCGCGAGGCAAATTCTCGCATCCGGCTCGACCATGCCGCAGCGCAGCCCGCCGCGTAGCTCCGGCCTCGCGGAGGTTTCGGCGTACACTCCGCGATTGACGTCATGCCGACGGGCCCGCACGCGCCGCTCCCTATGAGGTCGGGTCGCGGTTGGGGTCAGGTCAGCCCGACCGCTGGCCAACTCGGCCCTGGATTGCGGCTGACCGCCCCGCCGCCGATCAAGGCATTCCCGTTCACGTCCCAGATCCGATCCTCTCCGGCTGAAATGCGAAGAGGAAGCCGTTCAATCATTTGCCCCGTTTCGTGGTACAGAATCGGGTCTGCCCAGTGGCCCGTGTCCCTCAGGCGAAAGGGCCAGACAATTGCTTGGCAAAAATCGAAGACCGTGTTATATCTTTCCCCTTGGCCGGATCGGATGGCAGGCGCCTAGGGGGCGAGGGGAACGGCATGGGGCAAATCGGCGCCGGGGACATCTTCCGCACGGGCTGAGGCGGGAAAAGATTTTTTTATTTGAATCGGCCGTAACCCAAAAGTCTCGATCCAAAAAAATAAACGTAAGCAAAAGAAAGCAATTTTATTTGCGTTTATTAGCTTTTATTTGTTTGCGTTTATCAGCTTTTATTGGCGTTTACTTGCTTTATTTCGGCGGATCGTATCATTTTGGGACAGCGCAGCGCTCCCATGGGGCGCGCTTTTAAACGTCGTGCCCGTCGTAGTCGAAATACCGGAAGTCTGCCGATATTTCTCCGCCCGAGGCCCCGAACGCGACATGAAGTTTCCGTCGAAGGGCTTGACGTTGGTATAGACGAGCCAGAACTTGCCGTCGGCGTAGGAGAGACAGGGCACCCAGACGCCGCTAGGAATCCGGCTCTCCGCCCAGATCGAGCTGCGATGCGCGCTCGAGGGGCCGTCGGAACGAGCCGCCAATTGACGAGGTCTCCCGAGTGGCGGATCTGCACGCCCGGAAACCACTCGAAAGTCGAGGTGGCGATGTAGTAATTCTCGCCCACACGGCAGATCGATGGATCGGGATTGAAGCCCGGCAGGATCGGGTTGCGGATCATAGCAATAGCGCGCCTTCAGCGCGCCGCCCATAGCATGCCGCGCTCAAGAATCGTTTTCATCTCAGGCACGCCGAACTCCGCCGTGACATGGCCGAGCGAACTGTAGAAGACGCGTCCGTCGCCGTGCCTGCGCTTCCACACGACCGGCATCACGACGCCCTTAGTCCAGGGCGCGTGCTCGCCAGAGAATGCGGTTGTCGCCAGCACTTCGTTCGCTGGATCGACGTGCATGTAATATTGCTCGGACTGGTAGGCGAAGCTCGAGATTCCATGCATGATCGGGTCGTCGGGTTTCGCGATGTCGACCCGATAGTCGATGATGTTGCCGGGGTGTGCGACCCATTGGCCGCCGCACATGAATTGATAGTCGACGCTGTCCCGGAACGCGTCGCAC
Source organism: Roseiarcus sp. (assembly GCA_036502965.1). Taxonomy (GTDB): domain Bacteria; phylum Pseudomonadota; class Alphaproteobacteria; order Rhizobiales; family Beijerinckiaceae; genus Roseiarcus. The sequence goes on from DASXXT010000015.1 coordinate 7,544, forward strand.
ATGCAGCCATGATAACCGGCGAGGCCGACGCCGCCTCTCACCGCTGCGGTCAGGTTCTCGACCTCTTCCTTTTCGATCTTGGACATCGTGACGATCGGCACGATGAGACTCATGTCCGCGATCGCGGGATCAGCGAAGGCCTCGGTCGTATTTTCGATATAGACCTTGAAGTCGTGCCCCTCGAGCATCTTGCCGACGATGTGAGCGCCGGCCTCTGGCTCGTGGCCGCTCCAGCCGCCCCAGACAATGAGCGCTTCGCGCATCCTTTCCTCCGTCAATATTTTCTAGTCGAGTTCGCCCACGCGGAGCGTGAGCGGCAAAGGCGCGGGTCGCTCCGGCCGGCTCGAGATCGCAACGGCTTTGCCCGTGTCGGACGAGGTCTGGAACGCTTCCATCACTTCAAGCACATGGAATGCAAGCTCCCCGCTTGCGCGATGCGGCCGACCGGATCGAATCGCTTGAGCCATGTCCGCAAGGCCGACGATGCGGTAATTGCCGTCGGCATACGGGCCCTGGACCGGAATTTCGCGCCAGTCCTCGGCGGCGGTCGCCAATTCAACCTTGCCGCCAAAATAGTTGGGGTCAGGAACGATGAGCGAACCGGTCTCGCCGTAAAGTTCGATCGGACCGTGCCTGTGCCGGGCGACGTCAAAACTCATCGTCATCGTGACCGCCGCGCCGCTCACAAACATAAGCGTCCCGGTGACGTGTGTGGCGACCTCGACGGGAATGCGAGCGCCCGCGAGCGGCTGGCTGGTGACGACGCGTTCGGACCGCGTTCGGGTGGCGACGCCGCTGACCCTTGCGACCGGCCCGAGAAGATTGACTAGGTCGGTGACATAGTAGGGTCCCATGTCGAGCATGGGGCCCCCGCCGGCGAGGTAATAGAAGCCCGGATTGGGGTGCCAGCGCTCGTGGCCCGCGCACATGAAGAACGCCGCGCCGCCAATAGGCTGGCCGATCAGCCTCTCATCGACGGCGCGGCGCGCAGTCTGGTGGGCGCCGCCGAGAAAGGTGTCGGGGGCAGAGCCGAGCCGCAAGCCCTTGGCCGCCGCGGCTTCGATCAGTCGGCGCGCCTCGGCGACGGCGACGCCGAGCGGCTTTTCCGAGTGGACGTGCTTGCCGGCGGCGATTGCCTTGAGACCGACGTCGACATGGGCGTTTGGAACCGTGAGGTTCAGGATGATCTCGACCGCCGGATCGGCAAGCAGCGCGTCGATCGAGCGCGCCGGAACACCGAATTCCGCCGCGCGGGCGTCCGCCGCAGCGGGATTGGCGTCGGAGAGCGCGATAAGGTTAAGGATCGGGAACTTTCTCGCCGCGGCCAGATAGGCGGAGCTGATGTTCCCGCAACCGATGACGCCGATTCCGACCGGTTGCATCAGGATTCTCCAAGCGATGGGACGAGCGCTTCACGGATCGGCGCTGGCCCGGTCGTTCCCCACGGCGCGCCGTAAAGATCGCGCAGCGTCATCGCCGCGGCGCCCCGCACCCAGTTTTCATCGCTCCATTCGCGAACGACGATATCAGAAACATCCGCGAGGCTTGCTGGCAGGAGAGCGGCTACGGTCTTGCGCAGCGGCTCGATGAAATGGTCGCTAGTCGCCATCGCCCGCCCGGAAATGATCACCTTCGGCGGCGCGAACAGCGCGATGAGGCTGGCGACGGCGAATCCTAGCGCCTCGCCCGCTGCGGCGAGCGCACACGCGCAGCGCTTGTCCCCGGCGGCAGCGCGCTTCAACAAAAACGCCATTGCGCGTCCCTGATGAAGCGTCGCATCAATCTCGCCCTCGCGCAGCAGCGCGTCGGCTTCGGTCAGCACAGACGCCTCCGAGGCGATATCGGCGAGCCGCTCCCCGCCGCCGTCCGGAGACCGGACCATCAGATCGCCGAGGTCCGGGCTGAGGCCGTTCGCGCCACGAAACAAGTCGCCATTGTGAAGAATGCCGAGACCGAGGTTGCGTTCGACATTCACGACCAGGAAGTCGTTGAGATCGCGCGCCTGTCCGAACCAGTGCTCGGCCAGGGTCACCAGATTGACATCGCTGTCGATCGACGCTGGAACGCCAAGGCGATGGCTGAGATCAGCGCCGAAGGGCACGTCGCGCTCTTGAAGAATCGGGCTTTGCCGGCAAACGCCCGCCGCTCGCTCGACAACGCCCGGAAGGCCGACGCAGACCCCCGAGATCTGAGCAATGTCGAGGCCCGAGTCGCTCACGCACCGGCGCACGCCGTCTTCCACCAGGTCGCCGATGACAGACGCCGTCTGGCGATCGATGCGGATCGGGAGCGCGAGCGAACGCAGGATGTCGCCGCAGAAATTGGTCACCGCGAGCATGATCTGGTCGTGGGCGAGCTTGACGCCAACCACGTGCGCCGCGTCCGGATTGAGCCTGAGCATGACGCGGGGTCGGCCGCGTCCCGCGTCGCGCACGGCGCCGAGCTGTAAGGGCATGATAAGCCGGTCGTCGAGCAGCGCCGCGGTAATGGCGGAGACGGTAGTCGAACTCAAATCGGTCAGTTGTGAGATCTCGACCCGCGACATCGGACCGAATCGGCGGATCGCGTCCATGACGTGGAAGCGATTGATCGCGCGCATCAATTCGGGATCGGCGGTCTTCATCGCTCGGGCGCTTCCGCTTTGCCGCGGGTTTTGTACGGATAGCGGAATTATTTTCAAGTCCGCGACGACCTGTCAACCGCGCGGCTCCGCTTTTCCGGCTAGTTCTCGCCAGTTGGCTTGACAGTCGCCAGAAGTCGAGACAGATTTATTTCGTATAGCGGACAAAAACAATACCGCCCAGCCCACATCCTTCCGGAGGAAGCCCATGAAATTTCGCCAGCTCGCGTTCCTTGCGGCGTGCGTCACCGCTCTGAGCGCTCCGGCCTACGCTGAAACCCACATCACCGTCCTTCATGTTAGCGACAACGCCGCTCAGAAAGCGATCTGGGACCAGATCGCCAACGATTACAACGCTGAGCGCAAGGGAGTGAAGGTCGAATTCAAGTATCTCGAGAACGAAGCGTTCAAGGCGAAGCTGCCCACGATGCTGCAGGCCGACGAGTCGCGCCCCGACCTCTTCTACAGCTGGGGCGGCGGCGTGATGCAGGCGCAGGACAAGGCGGGGTTCCTGAAGGACGTCACCAAGGACGTCGCCTCGTGGGAGTCCGAGCTCTCCCCAACCGCGATCGACGCGTTCAAGGTCGACGGCAAGGCCGTCGGCGTGCCGTTCGAGGTGGGCGAGGTCGCCTTCTACTACAACAAGAAGCTTTTCGAGAAGGCGGGCGTGAAGGCGGAGGACATCAAGAGCTGGGACGATTTTCTCGGCGCGGTGAAGAAGCTCAAGGCTGCTGGCATTACGCCGATAGTGGTCGGCGCCGGCGAGAAATGGCCAATGCACTTCTACTACTCGTATCTCGTCACGCGCATCGGCGGCGAGCACGCGCTCGCCGACGCGAAAGCGGGGAAGGATGGCGGCTTCAAGAGCGCGAGCTTCGTCGACGCCGGCAAGCGGCTTCAGGAACTCGCCGCGCTTGAACCGTTCCAGCCTGGCTATCTCTCGACCAAGCACGCCGAATCGTCGGGAATGTTCGGCGACGGCAAGGCGGCAATGGACCTGATGGGGCAATGGCTGCTCAGCATGCAGGGGCCGAATTCGACCAGCGGCAAGGGTCTGGCCGAGGAGGACATCGGGATCCTGTCGTTCCCCGTCGTGCCGGGAGGCAAGGGCAAGGCGACCGACACGCTCGGCGGCATCAATGGGTGGCTCGTGAGCAAGTCCGCCCCGCCCGAGGCGATCGACTTCCTCAAATTCTTCAGCCAGCAGAAATACGCGAAGGAAACCGCGGAGAAGGCCGCCTATATTCCGGTCGTCAAGGGCTCGGAAAGTGCGTTCACCGATCCGTTGTTCAAGCGCTTGGCCGACGATCTCTCCAAGACGACCTACCATCAGAACTATTTCGATCAGGACCTCGGGCCGTCGGTCGGACGGGTGATTAACGACGTTTCCGTCGCGGTGGCTGCGGGCCAGATGACGCCGGAAGCCGCCGCCGCCGCGATCCAGGAGGCCGCCGACCAGCAATAGGTCTAAGCGCAAGCTCTCGACCTCGCCGTTCAACGACGAGGTCGAGTCGCATGGACGCGACTCGAGGCTCCGTTTCTTGGCCGCTGTGACTTACGCCGAAGCCAAGCCGACCGCGCCGGCCTATGCCGAGCCCGCGCGGCGGATGACCCTCAACGGTTGGGCTGTCGTCGTCATTTTTCTGCCGCCGGCGCTTCTCCTGTTTACGGTCTTCGTCTCTCTGCCGATCGTTGAGGCCGGCTGGTACAGCTTCTTCAATTGGAACGGCTACGGACGCCCGGAAAAATTCGTCGGGCTCAAGAACTACGGCTACCTGTTCAGCAACCCGACCTTCACTCGGTCGCTCATCAACAACGGCCTCATCATCGTCTTCTCTCTTCTCGTTCAACTGGCGCTTGCGCTGGCGGTCGCCGTGATGGTCGCCGGCCGGGTCGTTGGCGCCGTCTGGTTCCGGATGATCTTCTTCCTGCCTTACGTACTCGCGGATGTCGCCGCCGGACTCATCTGGCACTTCATGTTCGATGGGGACTACGGGATTCCGAGCGTGGTCACGACCGCGCTCGGAACGCCTCCCTATTTCCTGCTCGCGAGCAAGGACTGGGCGTTCACCGCCGTGCTGATCGTCGTCTTGTGGAAGTATTTCGGCTTTCACATGATGCTCTACGTCGCCGGCTTGCAGGGGATCGACGGCTCCCTGCTCGAAGCGGCGGAGATGGACGGCGCCAGCGCATGGCAGCGGTTCTGGCACATCACCCTTCCGCTGCTTGGACCGATGATCCGGCTGTCGATCTTCTTTTCGGTCATTGGCGCGCTGCAGCTCTTCGACATCATCGTTCCCCTGACTGGCGGCGGTCCGTTCGAGACCACCAACACGATGGTCTCGTTCCTGTACTTTTTTGGGCTCACCCGGATGCGGATCGGTTTCAGCTCCGCGGTCGGAGTGGTGCTCTTCATCATCTGCGTGACCTTCGCCTTTGGCTACCAACGGATCGTGATGCGCGATGACTGACGCTGCCGACGTCGTTCGATCGACGGGGCGCCGCCCAAGCGGGCTCGCCTCGATCGCCGCCTTCGCTGCGCTCATCGTGCTTGCCGGCGCCGTGCTCTTTCCGGTTCTTGCGACGGCGCTCAACGGATTTAAGGATCTGAGCGAGTTCCGCACCAATCCGTTCGGCCTGCCGCATGTCTGGCAGTGGAGCAACTACTGGGACATCCTGACCGGCTACCGATACTGGCAGGTGCTCGGGAATTCGCTTCTGATCGCGTTTTTTACGGTGACGCTGACGCTCGTTCTCTCCGCGATGGCCGCCTTCACATTCGCCCATCTGCGCTTCTTCGGCGACAGGTTCCTCATGAGCTATATCCAGCTCGGGCTCCTGTTTCCGCTCGCCACGGCGATCGTGCCCATCTTCATCAAGGTGCGCGATCTCGGCCTCCTCGACTCCCATTGGGGCGTCATCCTGCCTCAGGTCGCCTTCTCGTTGGCGATGGGGGTCTTGCTCATCCGCAACGCATTCCGACAGCTGCCCGACGAGCTGCTCGACGCCGCGATGATGGATGGCTGCGGCTACTTCCGCTACTTCATCTTCATCACGCTGCCGCTCTCTGGGCCGATCCTGGCGACGGTCGCGATCATCTCGTTCGTCAACAGCTGGAACGGCTATCTCCTGCCGCTCATCGTCCTCAACAGCGAGTCGCGCTATCCCTGGACGCTCGGCCTCATGGCCTACCAGGGGCAATACATGACCTCCTGGCAGCTGGTGCTCGCCTTCATCACGCTGACCATCTTGCCGGCGATCGTCATGTTCCTGATGGCGCAGAGGTGGATCGTCGCCGGTCTGACCGCTGGCGCGGTCAAGTCTTAATCAAAGCCGGGGAGCCGTCGCGGCGTGCCCCGCCGCGGGTACAACCAGGCCGCGAGTTTGGTGCAAGAAAAAGCAAATAAAGCCAAGCAAAAATCCTTGGATTTGCTTGGTGTTATTTGGCCGAATCGGGGCTTTTCAAAGGGTTACGGTGAAAAAAATTAAAAAAATCCGGCTCCGTCTCAACTCGCCTCTCAGGTTGCGAGCCAACCCGTCAGACGGACATCCAGTTGACCGCCTCGCTTTGGGTCTCCTGCGGCTCCTCGGCCGGGCCCCCCGGCCCTTCGACCGCATCCGTCTCGCCCGGCTCATCGACGATCTCGCCCAGTTTCTTCAGGTGCTCCCGCGCCGCCGCCCACATGACCTCGTCGACGCCGAAATTGGCGGCCATGCGGTTGATCTTGTCCATGAGCTTCTTGCGCGCCTCGTCATCATAGACCTGGTGGGCGCCGGCGACAGACTGATAGCGGTCGAGCCGATCGAGCACCTTCAAATAGGGCGTGATCGCCACTACATCGCCCGCAGCGATGGCTTCGGCCGCGAGCTGCATCGCCGGAAGGAGGCGATCCAATTGCAGCTTCGCATGATCGGCGCCACTGTCGACCGACCTTTTCTGCAAAACTTCCGAGACGATCTGCCGGATGCGCTCGCTGCTCACGCCTTCCTCGGCCGCGATCTCCTCGTAGCTTGAGCCTTCCCGCAGCTGGGCGAATATCCGCTTCCGACGCTGGATCTTGCCGTGCGCGCCCAATCGGCGACGGGAAGCCGGCGCACTCTCCTGAACCATCCTCAAACTCCTTCCGCGAGCGCTTACCGGCGTCATGTATTGTAAAACGACACAGACATAGGTTCGGAAATTCGTGAAGGAAATGTTGCGAAAAGCTCCGACCGGGAGGGTTGATAGCCACAGAAGCGCTGATAAATCAATCGATTGCAGAGAAACCAAGAGGATTTCCGCGTCTCCGGGCGCGATCCGCTCGCTTT
>DASXXT010000016.1:0-11012 GCA_036502965.1 Roseiarcus sp.
TGCGACGCGCCCGCCAAAGCGGAATTCTGGTCGCTGGCGAGCCATTTGAGCATCATGTGCGTCGTCTCTTCGAGAGCGTCGGCGGTCTCGGCGAGCCGCGCCGCGGTCGCGCCAAAGCCCGCGCCTCCGCGGCTCCCGACGTCCTCCGCTACTGCGCGGACGCCAGCGATTTCGTGGGCGACTGTTTCCCCGCCGGCCAATGGCAGCTTGCGCTGCACGAGATCGATCGCATGGATGCCGTTGGCGCCTTCGTAGATCGCGGCGATGCGGGAATCGCGCATATGCTGGGCCGCGCCGGTTTCCTCGACATATCCCATGCCGCCATGGACCTGGACGCCGAGCGACGCCGCCTCGTCGCCGATGTCGGTCGAGAACGCCTTGGCGATGGGCGTGAGCAGCGCCGCGCGATTGGCGGCGGCCGTTCGTTCTGCGTCCGTTGGCGCGTGGTCGGCGAGGTCCAGCGAGGCGCCCGTCAGGTGGCAGATCCCGCGCGCGGCGTGGACGTTGGCCTTCATCGTCATCAGCATGCGCTGCACGTCAGGATGCTCGATGATCGGGGCCATGCCGTCGCCGCCTTTGGAGCCGCGGCCCTGCCGGCGCTCGCGGGCGTAGGCAAGCGCCTGCTGATAGGCGCGGTCGGCGATGGCCACCCCCTGGGTCCCGACAGCCAACCGCGCCGCGTTCATCATCACGAACATTGCGGCGAGGCCGCGATTCTCCTCACCGACCAACCAGGCCTTCGCGCCGTCGTTATCGCCGTAGACCATGACGCAGGTCGGGGAGCCACGAATGCCGAGCTTGTGCTCGATTCCGGCGCAGCGAAGGTCGTTGCGTTGGCCGAGCGATCCATCGGCATTGACGAGGAATTTCGGGGCGAGGAACAGCGAAAGGCCGCGCGTGCCAGGCGGCGCGCCCGGCAGCCGGGCGAGAACGAGATGGACGATATTCTCGGCCATGTCGTGCTCGCCATAGGTGATGAAGATCTTCTGGCCAAACAGCCGATAGGATCCGTCCTCGGCGCGTTCCGCCCGAGTTCTCACGGCGCTGAGATCGGATCCCGCCTGAGGTTCGGTGAGGTTCATGGTCCCGGTCCACCGCCCGGTGATCATCGGCGGGAGGTAGATGTCGATGAGTTCGCGCGAGCCGTGCGCCTTCAGCGCGCCGATGGCGCCCTCGGTCAGCAACGGGCAAAGCGCGAAGGCCATCGAGGCGCCGTTCCAGATTTCGGTGCAGGCGACGTTGATGAGATGCGGCAGGCCCATGCCGCCGAACTCGGCCGGCGCGGAGACGCCGTTCCAGCCCGCCTCCGTCCACCGCCGGTAGACGTCGGCGAAGCCGGGGGCTGTTGTCACCACCCCGTTTTCATAAGCCGCGCTCGCGAGGTCGCCGATGCGGTTGAGCGGCGCAATTTCCTCAGTGGCGAAGCGGCCGGCTTCCGCGATAATTGAGGATACGGCGTCCCAATCGAGGTCGCCCAGCAGCCCTTGTTCAACGAGTCCTGAAAAATCGACGACCGCACTCAGCGAAAAGAGGATATCGGCCGCTGGCGAACGATAAGGCATCTCTTGGCTCCTCCCTATCGCGAACGCGCGGGGTCGATCGGGTTGGCTGCCAACGCCGGCCCAGGCTCGTCGGGCCACCTGGTTGCTGCAGCAGGGACAAAAGAGCTTATGTACAGTCGAGTTTGCGCGCAATGCGGACCGGAAGGAGACATGGCGCTCGACCGCAAAATGACCCGCCTGGCGGAGGCAAGCCCTGAGGCGATCGCCGACGCAGCCGCATGCCTTCGCGCTGGAGGCCTGGTCGCCATGCCGACTGAGACTGTCTACGGACTCGCAGCGGACGCGACCTCCGACGCGGCGGTCGCGGCGATATATGCGGCCAAGGAGCGGCCAGCGATCAACCCGCTCATCTCCCATGTGCTGGATATCGAGACGGCGAGAGAGCACGCCATCTTTGGCCAGGAGGCTGAAGCGCTGGCCCGCGCGTTCTGGCCAGGGCCCCTCACTCTGGTCCTCCCCGCGGCTTCGACCTGCCGGATCACTCTGCTGGCGCGCGCCGGTCTTAACACTGTGGCGGTTCGCTCGCCATCGCACGGAACCGCTCGCGCCCTCATTGAGGCTGCGACCGTACCCCTCGCGGCGCCCTCCGCCAACCGATCTGGCGCCGTGAGCCCGACGACCGCCGCTCATGTCGTCGCCGATCTCGACGGCAGGGTCGACTGGATCCTCAATGGAGGGGCTTGTCGCCATGGTCTCGAGTCGACGATCGTCGCCTGTCTTTCCGGTCGGCCCCGATTGCTGCGTCCCGGCGCGATAGCGCGGGAGGCGATCGAATCCATCCTCGGCTCGCCGATCGACCCGACTAGCCCGGCGGGAACCACTCCGAACGCGCCTGGGCAATTGGCGTCGCACTATGCGCCCAAGGCTGAATTGCGACTCGGCGCCGCCGGCGCCTCCGAGGATGAGGCCGCGCTCGATTTCGGCAGCTCGCTCAAGGGCGCCGCGGCCGGCACGCGGCTCGATCTTTCGCCGTCCGGAGACCTCATCGAGGCCGCGTCCCATTTATTTTCCTATTTGCGCGCCTTGGACGCCGCCGGCCCGGCGCGGATCGCGGTTGCGCCGATCCCCGAGCATGGGCTTGGGGCAGCGATCAACGATCGGCTTCGTCGGGCAGCTGCGCCGCGGAACGTCCCGACATGAAGAGAGATGCGGCGTCGATTCTGTCCCTATCCGACGCGGGCTTGGAAAATGGTAGGTAGCTTGGAATTCAGAGTCCGCACGGCGTCGGCGGAGATGAGCGACGACCGATCGTTGGAATCATGAACTCAGGGTTGAGCTGGGACGAATTTCGACTGGTCAAGTCGATCGCGGAAGCGCGTTCGCTGGTCGGGGCGGCCGAGCGTCTCGGCGTCAATCATTCGACAGTGTTTCGGCGGTTGGCGGCGGTGGAGTCCGCGGTCGGCGCGCGCCTCTTCGAGCGCTCGCGCGCGGGATACGAACCCACGGCGGCCGGCGAAGAAATGATCGCATTGGCTTCAACGATGGCCGATTCGGTCCTCGAATTCGAGCGTCGGGTCGCTGGCCGCGACATCAAACCGACTGGCGAATTGTCTGTCACCACCCCCGAAGCGATCGGCCAGCATTTCATGCCGGGGATCGTAGCCCAGTTTCAAGCACAAAATCCTGGGGTAGTGGTCGAATTGATCCTGTCCGATCAGTCGCTCAACCTCTCTCGGCGCGATGCGGATATTGCGATTCGCATGACCAACGACCCGCCGGAGACGCTGGTTGGAAGGAGAATTTGCACAGGGCGGTGGAGTGTCTACTGTCGGCTCAACTTGGCTGCGGAGTCCGGTTCCGAGCCAGCCGGTTCGGTCGCATTTATCGGATTTGGCGACAATTTCGGACCAGCCCCGGCTCGCCGGTGGATCGACGCCAACATACCTCCCGGACGCCTGGTCGCGAAGGCCAATTCGGCGCATTGCATGCTCCAGTTGGCGCTTCAGGGCTTTGGAGCGACGTTGCTGCCCTGTTTCCTTGGCGATCGTTGCCCGGACTTGGCCCGCGTCGGTTACGTGCTGCCGGAACTCGACATTGGCGTATGGATGCTGACCCACTCCGATCTTCGCCGCTCGGCGCGCGTGCGCGCCTTCATGGATTTCGCCGGGGCGGAGCTTACAAAACAACGGCGCACGATCGAGGGGGAGGAAAACGGCGCAACAGATTGAACGCGGGCTTAGTCCGTTCCGCAGGCGTCCTCGACAATTCCGCTTACCGGCTCGAGAACCGCCCCTCGATCTTTCTGAGGAAAGCTGCACGGCGCGCTCATATCGCGGTGGGCGAGACAGTCGCAACGGGCGCCGGGCGCGCAGATCCGACGCATGGAGTGCGTCACGAAGCGGCGCGGAGGATCGCCTATCATGAATGTCAACCTCCGCCCCCCGCCGTAGGTGCAAACAGCTCCGAGACGCTTGATGTTATGAAGACAGGGTTGTCGGAGCCGTGTTCGCGCAGAGTGAAGCTGACTGACGCCAGGCAGAAAACCTCGGTGGCGAATCCCTTGAGGATCGCCAGAAATCCCAGGTTCCAGACCGGGAACGAAAACACAAACGCCTGGGCCGCCCAGGAGCGATCCACATGGTGGGCGACATTGCTACGGTTCACCGCCACGCTATGGTAGTCGATCCGATCCTGCCGCGACATCACCCGGTCGAAGCCCTCCGCATAAAGATCGCAATCGTCGGCCACAGCACTAGGAGGCGCAACGCCGCTCAGCTCTGCGCGGCGCGCGCCCGTGCCTCAAGGCCAGGGAAAAGGAAGTTTCTGCCCGCTGAATAATCAAATTCCGGATTCTCCCAGGCGATCATTTTGCCCGGATTGAGCAACCCTCGGGGATCGGTCTCGCGCTTGAACGCGAGCTGGACCGCGTCCGTCTGTTTCATGCCACCCTCCTCGAGGGTGTAGCGATGGGGGTTGAAGATCATCGCTCCCATCGCTTCGTGCTCGGCGATAATGTCGTTGAGCCGCGCTTCGGTCGTGAAACGCACCAGCGGCAGCCCGGCGAACCCTATCCGGCCGTTGAAGCGGATGAGCTCCAGATGCCCTCTCATCTCATCCCCATAGCGGTCGTGGATCCGCTTGATTGACTCGAGCGCCCTTTCGCTCGGGTAACGGACCTGCAGGTACGTGATGCGGGGATCGACGCGCAGCGCGCGAAGCGTGGTGTGGTTCCAGGTCAGTTCGTAGTTCGGGGGCAATCCGGCGAGCGTTTCGGGCGAGGCTTTGCTCGAGTCGAGCAGGATGCGCGCGTCCTTGTAGGGCCGGGTGAAAGCTTCGAAAGCGTCGAGCGCATGCGGAGCGATCATCAGAATGACGACGCTGTCGCCGGGTGGGATGAGCGCGCGATGGCGCAGAAAATAGTCGTGCGGCGTCGGACCCGCGACAACCGTGACCAGCTTTTTCAGGATCCCATCCTGCTCGCCGAGCGCCAATGCGTAAGCGGTCGCGGCGTCGAAACTGTCGAACCCGACAATGACGTCAACCCACTCGTACCGGGCCGTGAGGGGCATTTCGACTTCGGTAATGACGCCATTGGTGCCATAGGCATGCACCGCCTTGTGCAGATCCTCGCCCGTCAGCTCCAGCGCCCGCGGTTCCTCTTCCAGCGTCATGACTCGCAGGCGCAGCACATTGCCGAAGTCGCGCAGGCCGCCCCAGCTGATCGAGCCGACGCCGCCGGAGCCTCCGGCGACGAAGCCGGCGATCGAGGCGGTCGCGTGCGTGGACGAGAACATGCGCAGTTCCTGCGCCGACGCCTCGGCCGCCCTGTCGATGTCGATGAGGAGCGCGCCGGGCTCGCAGACGACGCGCCCCCGCTCAATCGACCGGATCTTGTTCATCTCGGCGAGGTTCATGAGCACGCCGCCCATGAGCGGCATCGCTTGTCCATAGTTACCGGTTCCCGCGCCGCGCGGCGTGACCGGAATCTCGAGCTTATAGGCGGCGGCAAGGACGGCCCGGACTTCCGCTTCGCTGGTCGGCGAGACGACGACGTCGGCGGTCACCGCCTCGAGCTCACGCTTCAGCACCGGCGAATACCAATAGAAGTCACGACTCTTCTGTTTGACCAGGATGGGATTGTCCTCCCATTTGATCGGACCGATCGCGGCGCGCAGCGCCGCGATCTCGTAAGCACGGCTCATGGCGCTAGGCCCTCGAGCGTATCGAGTTCGGCGTAATCAGGAGGCGTCGCACTCGAGGCTTCGCCGTTTCTGACAACGATGCGATCCGACTGCGGACGGGCCAGAAGCTCTGGAAAATCGCGCGCATGCGTCAGGATCATGTCGGCTGGCCCGCCGGGGCGCAGGCGTCCCAGGTCGAGCCCCATCGCGCGGGCCGGCGCCGAATTGACTGCGTCCGCCCAGTCGGAGAACCGGTAGTCGAGGTGCAAGATCCGAACGCCCTCGCGCCACACCTCGAGCATGTCAAGGTCGCCGAAGGGGTAGAATGGGTCACGGGTGTTGTCGCTCGCGATCATCACGTTGACGCCGGCCTGCCTCAGTTCCTGTAGGGCGGTCACGCCGCGCCAGCGCGGCGTTCGGCCGGCCCCGCGATCTTGCAAGAACATATTGCACATGGGCAAGGACACGACGCTTAAACCTGCGCGCGCGACGGCATCAATGGTCTTTCGCCGTTCGTCGTCCTCCTGCAGTGCGAGCGAGCAGCAGTGGCCGACCAGAATGCGGCGCGCGAAACGGCGCTTAATCGCCATGTCGGCGATGACCTTGAGAGCGCGCGCCGCGGGATCGGAGCTTTCGTCGACGTGGAAGTCGAGCTCCCAGCCCTTGCGCTCCGCCAGGTCGAATAGGACACTGAGCCCTTGATGCAGATCCGGAACCATGCGGGTGGCCGCGCCGAGGATTCCGCTCCCTTGGGCGTCGAGCGTCGCTTCAACGTCGGCCATGTGGGCTGCATCCGACGCAAACTCGATCGTGAAAAGAGGCGACGCCTGGAGGTCAATCCTGCCGCGCCAGCGCTCGCGCGCCTCGGCCAAGACCGGCCAGCTGATGCGCGTCTGGGCGCCGACGCTGTCGATATGGGTGCGGACCGCGGCCGTCCCGTGCGCGTAGGCGCAGCGCAGGCTGAATTCCATGCGCGCGGCCACGTCGGCGCCGGTCCAGTTGGCCGAACGGTCTTCGATCGTCGCGGCCAATGCGCTCGGGAAATCACCGACCGGGTTGCGTTTCCGCCTCCAGATATGGCCCTTGTCGATGTGGGTGTGGACGTCGACGAACAGCGGCAGCACGATTCGCCCCGACATTGGGACTTCAGCCGCGTCGCCGAAATCGGCGGCGCCGGCGGGGACGATCTCCGCGACCGCTCCCTCATCAACGAGGACGTCGACGATAGCGAAGCCGTCAAAATCGAGCGGCCCAATAGGCTTTGGCAGCGAGCGGCCAAGCACGCGGGCTCGCCTCAGTGCGTAACGTCCGGCGCGGGGAAACGCGAACGGCGCGGTCATCGCCGATTGGCTCCCCCTCGGGCGCGGAGCGGTGGCGCCTGCGACCGTCTCCTGCCGATCGTTCATGCGCCCGTCATTTCGGGCGCAGGCCGAGGCCAATACCCTTGTTCACGAACTGCAGCGTATAGGCCTTCTTGTAGTCGAGGTCGCCCTTCTCAACCCCCGCCTTGACCATAGCTTCGTAAAAATTCTTGATCCGCGCATCGGTCATGGCGCCGATGCCGAGCTTCCACGTGTCGCCCGAATCGACCAAGCCATATTCCTTGATTTTGCCGATCGAGAAGACGATCTGCTCATCCGTCATGTCTGGATTGTCCTTCTTGATCCGCGCGTTTGCTTTCGAATTGTCGCCGTAAAGATAGTTGTACCAGCCAATCGCCGAAGCGTCGACGAACCGCTGAACGACGTCGGGATAATTCGCCACCAGATCGGCACGAGTCTCGATGGTCGTCGCATATGTCCCGTAGCCATTTTCGGCAAGGAGGAAGATGTTTGGCTTGAAATGTCCCTCGCGCTCGACCGCGAACGGCTCGGAGGTGACATAGCCTTGCTGAATCGAATGGGAATCTGCAATGAAAGGCCCAGGGTTGAATGTATAGGGCTTAACGACTTCTTCCTTGAAGCCAAAAGCCGACCTCATCCACTGGTAGAAAGTAACGAGCCCCTCCTTCCCGATGAACGCCGTCGTCGCGTTCGGCAGGTCCGTCCATTTGTCGAGTCCGACCCCCGGGTGGGACATTACAATTTGTGGATCTTTTTGGAAATCGCCGGCGACCACCACGATCGGTACGTCGCGCGCGACGGCGTCGAAGGCCAACAAAAGATTGCCGCCCATGTAGAAATCCAATCTTCCGGCCGCCAGGAGAAGCTCGTTGTTGGCCTGAGGCCCTCCCTGGACGATCGTGACGTCGAGCCCGTATTTGGCGTAAGTGCCGTCGGCGACCGCCTGATAGTATCCCCCGTGCTCCGCCTCTGCGAGCCAGTTGGTCCCGAATGAGACCTTGTCAGCGGCCAGCGTCGGCGAGGCGGCGAAGCAAACTCCAAAGGACAGAACTGCGCCAAGGAATTTCATTCTTTGCTCCTACTGACGTGCCGTATCGACGCTTGCAACGCAGGCGCCATTACGATGCTGGTCGAGGCGGGCGAGGCGTCCGCCAGTCAGCGTCTTGGAGACTTTAGCAGATGCGCAGATTGAACTCGAACACGATCCACCCGCCCTTCGCAAACTACGCGCACGGCATTGAGGTCCTGGCGGGGGCGCGAATGGTCTTTTGTTCCGGCCAATTGGGCATCGGTCGAGACGGGATCGTTCCCGATGAGGTGGAAGGTCAAGCGCGACTGTGCTTTCGCGCCATTGTCGCAATCCTCAGTGAAGCATCGATGTCGCTCGCCGACCTCGTTCGCCTGAACGCCTATGTCACTTCAGCTCAATTTTTGGGCGGCTACATGA
Organism: Roseiarcus sp.; assembly: GCA_036502965.1. GTDB lineage: Bacteria > Pseudomonadota > Alphaproteobacteria > Rhizobiales > Beijerinckiaceae > Roseiarcus. The sequence continues at coordinate 8,474 of DASXXT010000016.1, forward strand.
ATGTGCGTGACGAATTTGTGAGCAATCCACCCCCGGCCTCGACTTTGATGATCGTCCAAGGTTTTGCTCGGCCCGAATTCAAGGTCGAGGTCGAGGCCGTCGCCGCGCGTGCGCCTTGAACATCAGGAGATCCGTATGCTGCCAACCAAATTTTGGGCCGAACTGAGCTGGCGCGATTTCGCTCACGCCGACATGAGCAAAGTTGTCGCGGTTCTGCCGGTGGCTGCGATCGAGCAGCATGGGCCGCATCTGCCCGTCGGGGTCGACATGTTCATCAACGAGGGTTATTTCGCAAGAGCGGTGAAGCGCATACCTGACGACATACCGGTGTTGATCCTGCCCATCCAGGCGATCGGCAAGTCCAACGAGCACATCGAATATCCCGGTACTCTGACACTCTCAAACGAGACCCTCTTTCAGGCGTGGACTGAAATCGGCGAAAGCGTCGCGCGCACCGGATGCCGCAAACTCATCTTCATGAATTCTCACGGCGGAAACGTTCCAGTCATCGACTCGGTCGTGAGGGAGCTGCGCGTGCGCTGCCGCATGCTCGCGGTCCACGCGGCCTGGCATCGACTTGGCTATCCGGCGGACTTGTTTTCGGCTCAGGAGCGCGCGCATGGCATCCATGGCGGCGAAGCGGAGACCTCGCTGATGCTCGCCTTCAAGCCGAAGACCGTGCGCATGAGCGAAGCTCAGAACTTCGTCAGCTCGGCGATCGCAATCGAGCAGGAGTTTCGCCAGCTTCGGGTCACCCAACCCGTCGGCTTCGGCTGGATGGCGAGCGATCTGCACCCGCTGGGCACGGCGGGCGACGCTTCCAAGGCGACGGCCGAGAAGGGCGAAGCCTGCGCCGACAACGCGGCGGACGCTTTTCTCGATCTCTTGCGCGACGTGCTCGCTTTCGATCTCGCGCGCCTCCAGCCGGGGCCGCTTGCCGGCTCTAAAGGCGGCCTCAACGAGACTTGAGATAGGCGCGCCAGCCGCCGAAGCGAGAGATGTCCTCCGCCGTCTTGACCGCCTCGGCCTCGACCAGAAAGCCCTTCACCGAGCCGCCGTCCTTGAGCCGGAGCGTGCCTATTCCGAGCGGCGGAGGAATCTTGGCGACGAAGGCGCCGAAGCCTGCGCGGTCGAGCGTCCACACCTCAGCCTTGATGGCGGCGCCGGCGCCATCGCCGACCCGCAATAGTCCCGGTTTGGAGGGATTTGAACCGGTCAGCGCGAAGAGGCGGTAATCCGCCGTTGTCTCGACTTCACGCGAGAAGGCCGCGCCGAGTTCGACGAGTTCGCGATTGAGCGGCAGGCCCGAGAGATGCGCGCCGACGACTGCAATCTCGATCTGGTCGCTTGGGGGTCGCGATTTCGCTTGCGGCGGCGGAGTAGTGGAGGCGCCGAAATGGGCCTCAATCGCAGCTGCGACGCCAGCGATGAGGCCGTCGGCGCCGGCGGGCGCAATCAGGGTCACGCTCGCTGGCAGCCCGTCGCTCCGAATGGTCGACGGAACGGCGATCGCGCAAAGGTCGAGCAGGTTGACGAAATTGGTGTAGGTCCCGAGCCGGGAATTGAGGCGGATCGGATCGGCCTCGACTTCTGCGATCGTGTAGGGGCGGGGCGCCGTCGGAACCAGCATCGCGTCGAATTCCGACCAGACGCGGCTCGTCCTCCGCTTTTGATCGGCGAGCCGGTAGAACGCCTCGAAAGCCGCGACAGCATCGAACTTGCGCGCGCCCTCAATAATCGAGCGCGTGACGGGATGCAGAGCCTCAGGATTGCTCTCGATCAGCGACTTCACCGCGGCGTAGCGCTCAGCCACCCATGGACCTTCATAAAGCGCTCGGGCGACCTCGGCGAACGGCTCGAAGTCGAAAGCGACAATGCGGGCGCCAAGCGATTCCGCGATCTCGATGTCGCGAGAGAAAGCATCGGCCGCGTCGGCGTCGTCGAAGAACTGCCGCTGGTCCAAGCGGGGCGTGCCCAGCCGAATTCCACTTGGGAAGGCTGACAGCGCCGCTTGAGGAAACCGACGGCAGTAGGAGTCCTGCTCGTCGAAACCGCACGTCGCCTGAAACACCATGAACGCGTCGGCGACCTCGCGCGCAAAGATTGAGACCGTGTCGAGCGTTCGGCAGGCCGGGACTACGCCCGACGTGGAGAGAGCGCCGAGGGAGGGCTTCAAGCCCACGATTCCATTGAACGCCGCGGGCACGCGACCTGAGCCGGCCGTGTCGGTGCCAAGCGAAAACGGGACGAGGCCGGCGCCGACCGCCGTCGCCGAGCCGGAGCTGGATCCCCCGGGAATGAGATCCGCACGCAACGCGTTGCGTGGAACGCCATAGGGCGAGCGGACGCCGACGAGACCGGTTGCAAACTGATCGAGGTTTGTCTTGCCGATGACAATCGCGCCCGCGTCTTCAAGTCGCTCCACGACGAAAGCCGATTTCACCGGACGATGGGCGAAGGCCGGACAGGCCGCGGTCGTGGGCAAGCCTGCGACATCGATATTGTCTTTGACGACAAACGGAACGCCATAGAGAGGCTT
>DASXXT010000017.1:0-13715 GCA_036502965.1 Roseiarcus sp.
TCGTCGTCCCGCAAGACGGATGGGCCGCGCGACACGTGCCAGCCGATCATTTCGATGTTGAGCTTCGAGCGGAAGAAGGCGCGCGCCGCCTCCGGATCGACCCAGATGTTGTATTCCGCCGCCGGCGTGACATTGCCCTCGCAGCAGGGCGCGCCGCCCATCACCACGCAGCGGCCGATCCACTCCGCGAGCTTGGGATCGCGCTCAAGCGCGAGCGCGATATTGGTGAGCGGCCCGAGGGTCACGAGAGTAAGGCCCGGCTCAGCCTGGGCGAGCCGCAAGATCGCATCAACTGCAGGCTCGCGCTCGGCCTTGCGCTTCGGCGCCGGATAGCCGTGATCGCCGAGGCCGTCATTCCCATGGAACCAGTGCGCGTGGTCATGCGCCCGGTTGAGCGGCCTGTCCGCTCCCGCGAAGACGGGAACGTTGGAATTGCAAATCTCGGCGGTGAGGAGCGCGTTCCGGGTGGCCTGTTTGAGGTCGACATTGCCGGCCACGGTCGTGAGGCCCAGGACCCTGACGCTTGGCTCGGCGAGCGCCATGATGATTGCGACCGCATCGTCGGAGGCCGTGTCGGTGTCGATGAGGAAGTTGCGCATGGCTCCAGGCTTCTCGCGCCGCTCGATCAGGCGGCGCGTGTTCGTCCAAAAAAGCCGGCGAGAACCGACCGAGTGACATACGCCTCGCTCGCCCAGTAGCCCTCAAGCTTCGGGATCGAGTCGGGGATGTCCTCGACGCGCCGGTCGTAGAAGATATGGCGGCCCGGCGCGGGCAGTTCGGCGGGTTGCGGGAAATTCTGCGAAGGGACGAACGCGAGGGCCAAACTCTGAGGGAAACCTAGGAGATTGACGACAGGATTGCCGCATTTCGCGCATGTCCCCCGCCTCATTGCGGGCGGCGGACGGTGACGGCGAAATTCAATTGCGCGATTGTCCGGCAAGGTAACCGAGTTGGCCCAGAAATGCGTGACGTCGGCGAACGGCTTGCCGTATGCCTTCTGACAGATCGCGCAGTGGCAAAAAAAGCGACCGATCGGGTTCCCGGCAACGGTGAAACGCGAAGCGCCGCAAAGGCAGGCGCAATCTTGATTCATCGGGCGGCCTAAAGTCTTGCCGTCATAGCGTCGCTTTTAGCCGCATGAAGCCCCGGTCGAGATCGGCCTTGAGGTCCTCGAGATCCTCGAGGCCGACGCTGAAGCGCACCGTCGGCCCGCCGGGCGCAAAGCGCGTCGCGGTGCGGTTGGCGGTGCAGTCGAAAGGAAGGGCGAGGCTTTCGTAGCCGCCCCAGGAATAGCCGAGTCCGAACAGCTCGAGGCCATCGAGAAACGCAGCGACGGCGGCCTCCGGCGCCGGCTTCAGCACGATCGAAAACAGGCCCGAGGAGCCGGTATAGTCGCGCTTCCAAAGCGCGTGGCCCGGATGAGCGGGCAGGGCGGGGTGGATGACTCGCAAGACCTCAGGACGGTCGCTGAGCCATTGCGCCAGCGCCAACCCCTGACGCTCCGCCTCGCGCAGCCGCAAATCCATTGTGCGCAGGCCGCGAAGCGCGAGAAACACATCCTCGGGGCTGGCTGGAATGGCCATCAGGTGGACGCAGTGATGAAGCCGCTCGAACCACGTTGCATTGGCTGAGACGAGGCCGAGCAGCAGGTCTGCGTGGCCGGAAAGATATTTGGTGCCCGCTTCGACCGCCATGTCGACGCCGTGAGCGTGCGGCGAGAAGAACAGCGGCGTCGCCCAGGTGTTGTCCATGATGACGCAGCCGCCGCGGGTATGCGCGGCCGCCGCGATCGCCGGAATGTCCTGCACCTCGAGCGTCTCCGAACCCGGCGACTCAGTGAACACGACCCTGGTGTTCGGGCGGATTAGGGCGGCGACGCCGGCGCCGATTGTGGGATCGTAGTAGGTGGTCTCGATCCCCATCCGCTTAAGAGTCATGTCGGCGAACGCGCGCGCTGGCCGATAGACAGAGTCCGTCATCAGCATGTGATCGCCGGCGCTGAGCGCCGTCATAAGCGCGACAACGATCGCCGCCAGCCCCGAGGGCACGAGTACCGTTCCCGCCGCGCCCGAAAGGTCGGTCCAGGCGGAGTTCAAGGCCTCGGTCGTTGGCGTGCCGCGAGTGCCGTAGGTAAAGCGCTGGGCGCGGCTCTTGAGCGTGGCGACGTCGGGATAGAGCACGGTCGAGCCGCGAAAAGGCGGCACGTTGATGAAACCTTGCGAGAACTCGGCGTCGCGGCCGAGATTCACGAGGCGCGAGCGGCGCCTCAAGCCCACGCGCGTTTCGTCGGTCAGCTTGGCCATTGGCGTTATGCGGGCTCCAAACATCCGTTGTTTGGCTGTTGCCTAGCATGCTTCGCTGGCCCGCGGCAGCCGATTGACTTCCGGGTTCGGCTATCCCGACTATGTGGCCTCACGCATCATCTCGGGCGGCAACCCGAGCCGTTCGCGTCAATAAGGAGGTTGTCATGCGATCGCACATTGCTTGGCTTGCCGGAGCGGCGTTTGCCGTCGTGGGCGCTCTGTCCGCCAGCGCGGGCACGCTCGATCAGGTCAAGGCGCGAGGCCAATTGATCTGCGGCGCCAACCCCGGCCTTGCCGGCTTCGGCCTGCCGGACGATCAAGGGGTGTACAAGGGCCTCGACGTCGACGAGTGCCGGGCGATCGCCGCGGCGATCTTCAACGATCCGATGAAGGTCAAATTCCTGCCGATCAACGCCAAGGATCGGCCCACGATCCTGGCCTCAGGGGAGATCGACGTTTTGATCCGCAACACTACCTGGACGCTGTCGCGCCAGACTGGCGGCATGTTCTTCACCGGGATCAACTTCTACGACGGGCAGGGGTTCATGGTGCGCAAGAAGCTCGGCGTCGATACGGCGCTCAAGCTCGACGGCGCCTCGGTCTGCGTTCAGCAGGGGACGACGACCGAGCTCAACCTGGCCGACTATTTCCGCGCCAACAACATGAAGCTCGAGGCGGTCGTGTTCGCCACCGACGCCGAGACGACTAAGGCCTACGACAGCGGCCGCTGCGACGCCTACACCACCGACGCCTCGGGCCTCTATTCCGAGCGCCTCACGATGTCCAATCCGGACGACCATATCGTGCTGCCGGAAATCATCTCCAAGGAGCCGCTCGGCCCCTCGGTGCGCAAGGACGACATCCAGTGGTTCCAGATCGTGCAATGGACCCATTATGCGCTCGTCACTGCCGAGGAGCTGGGCGTGACCCAAGCCAACGTCAACGAGAAGCTCAAGTCCGACAATCCGGGGATCCGCCGACTACTCGGGGTCGAGGGCAGTTTCGGCGAGGGTCTCGGCCTCACCAATGATTGGGCCTATCGCATCATCAAGCACATCGGCAATTATGGTGAATCGTTCGAGCGCAACGTCGGCATGGGCTCGCCGATCAAGATCCGCCGCGGCTTGAACGCGCTGTGGGACAAGGGCGGCCTGCAATACGCCCCGCCGATAAGGTGACGACGCAATTCTGGCCCAGTAGCCGTGATAACAAGCGGGGCCGTTGCCGGGTTGACGTTGAGAGATGACCGCCTCCCGCAAGCTTGCCGCGATCCTCGCCGCCGACGTCGTCGGCTACTCGCGTATGATGGGCGAGGATGAGGCCGGCACCGCAAGTCTGGTGCGCGAGCGGCGCGAAGCGGCTTTGCTGATCATCGCCGCGAACGGCGGGCGGCTGTTCAAGACGATGGGCGACGGGATGTTGGTTGAATTCCCCTCGGTCGTCGCGGCGGTCGAATGCGCCTTGGCGATGCAGAAGCAAATGGCGGCCAGCAATGAAGGCGCGCTTGAGCCGAAGCGCGTTCTCTACCGGATCGGCGTTCACCTTGGCGATGTGTTGGTCGAAGGCGAGGACATCCTTGGCGATGGCGTCAACATCGCCTCCCGCTTGGAGGGCGTCGCCGAAGCCGGCGGCGTTTCCATTTCGGGCGCAGCGCACGAGCACGTGCGCGGGAGGGTCGAGGCTGAGTTCATCGACCTCGGAGAGAAGGCGCTCAAGAACATCGCGCGGCCGGTGCATGTCTACGCCGTCCGCGTCGAGGCGGACGGTTTTCAGAGCGCGCCTCACCCGGCGCCGTCCGAAGTCGGGCCGCCTCGCCTCTCGATCGTCGTGCTTCCGTTCGCCAATATCGGCGGCGATTCGGAGCAGGAATATTTCGTCGACGGCGTGACAGAAAGCCTGACGACCGATCTGTCGCGGATCCGCGGTTCATTCGTTATCGCGCGGAACACTGCTTTCACCTATCGAGGCAAGGCCCTCGACGTCACGAGGATCGGGCACGAATTGAATATCCGCTACGCGCTCGAGGGGAGCGTCCAACGGAGCGGCAATCGAATGCGCGTCAACGCGCAGCTTATTGACGCCCAGAGCGGCAACCATCTTTGGGCCGAGCGGTTCGAAAGGCCGGTGACCGATCTCTTCGAGATGCAGGACGAGATCGTGGCGCGCATCGCCAACACGCTCAACGCGCAGCTGATCGCGGTCGAGGCGCGACGGGCGGAGCGTGCGCCTACGCCCGACTCCATGGATCTCTATTTTCAAGGCGAGGCTTGGGTCAATCGAGGAGTCACGTTCGAAAGCATGAGCAAGGCGCGCAGTTTCTTCGAACGCGCCTTGGCCCTCGACCCCGCCAACGGCGAAGCGCTGGCTGGCATGTCACAGGTTGAGGCCAATCTCGCGATCAGCCTGTCCACGAACGATAAAGCCGCGCGCTTCGCCGCGGCGGAGGCGGCCGCGGCGAAGGCTTTGTCCTTGGCTCCCGACCACGCTATGGCTCACTTAGCCATGGGCATGGTCCTCGGCTTCACCAATCGCGCCGCTCAGGGCATTGCCGAATACGAAAGAGCCTTGGCCTTGGATCGTAACCTGGCTGGAGCTCACTCGCTGATCGGGCAGAACAAGCTGTTCATCGGTCGGGCTGAAGAGACCGAAGCGCACGTCCTGGAAGCGCTCCGCCTCAGCCCACGCGATCCGTGGGCCTATATTTGGCGCCTAACGGCTGGCTTCGCGGCGTGCCTACTCGGCCGCTATGAAGACGCGGCCGCGTGGTTTCGCCAGTCCATCGAAGCCAATCGAAATTTCGCCCTGTGTCATTTCATTTACGCGACCGCGCTGGCGAACATGGGTCGAATGGATGATGCGCGGTCCGAGATCGCCGCCGGATTGGCTCTCGACCCCCACTTTACAGTCGCGAATTTTCAATCCGCCGTCTGGAGCGACCATCCCCTCTATCTTGCCCAGCGGGCTCGGGTCATTGACGACATGCGGCGAGCGGGAGTGCCCGAGGCATGAGCGGAGCGGGCAAGCGCGCCGCGAAATCGCGCTAGACTGGGGTAGCGCCCAAATCCAGCGCGAAGATCTCTTTCGGCTCCTTGACGCCCCGCAATGCGTGGCGGCCGAGCGACTCGAGCCGGCTATCGCCGGCCATCATTCCAGCCACGAACTCGGCGGAAACCAGCACCGCGCGACCCAGCGGCTCGCATAAAGCCTCGATGCGCGCCACCTCGTTGATGGCCGGACCAATAACCGTGAAATCGAGCCGATCGATCGCGCCGACGTTTCCGTACAGCGCCTCCCCGAGGTGGAGGGCGAGATCGATCGAGGCGACCGGCGCACCTGCGGCCGCGCGCGCGCCATTGAGCGCCTCTATGTTGCGCATCGCTTCGATCGCGGCGTCGAGCGCGCGGCGGCAAGTCTCAGCCCGATCCGCCTCTTCGAACGGGAAGGTGGCGAGCATGGCGTCGCCGATGAACTTGAGCACCTGGCCGCCGCGCGGTCGGAGCGACGCGGTCAGGATCTCGAATATATCGTTGAGCAGTTCGACGACGACCGGGCCGGGCTCCGAGTCGCTGATCGGCGTGAAACCACGGATGTCAGCGTACCACAGCACGGCGCGCAGGTTATCGAGCGAACCGCGCATGATCGAGCCTGCATGGACTCGCCGCCCCGCGTCGTCGCCGAGATAAGTCGCGAGCAGTCCTGAGGCGATGACGTGCCCGGCGTGCGATTTCATCGCCAGCGAAAGCGCCGGCAGGGTCGCCTCCACGAGCGTCGTATCGTCTTCGCTGAATCCGCCCTTCCGGTCGGTCGCGAACGAATAGACGATGCCGGTCCCCTGCGAGCGATCGCCTTTCTCGCCGTACACGAAAAGTTGCGCGAGGTAATCTGTGGCGCCCAGCCCGTAGAGCTCTTCCAGGATCGGAAAGTCGCGTTCCTCCGGACCCGTTTCGATGCGCCGGCGCACGGTGGGGGTGTCCTCACCGGCGCGGGCGCGCTGCATGAGGGCGTAGAAGGGGCTCGTGAGAAAGATCCGCTCATTTTCGTCGTCGCCGTGGGGATAATTCTCGGGCGCAATGGCATTGAGATCGCGCCGCCAGGTGTAGCCATAGCCATTCCATTGCGGATGCAGCGTTTCCATCGCGGCATGCGCCCGCCACAGCGGCGCGCCATCGATCACGAGTCGTTGGCAATAGCCGTCAAACAGGTGGTAAGCGTCCGCGCCGCGCAACCCCTCGCGCACCGCCCAGACGTGCGTGTCGACGATGCGACGGCCGAGCGCGTCATCGAACGTCCTATGCCGAAGCTCGGAGAGCGTCTCGTCGCGACGGTCTGGGGGCATCGCGCCGATTACGGTTTCGCGTCCGACTTCGGGACAACAAACACCTGGCCGGGATAGATGACATTGGGATTGTGAATTTGCGCCCGATTGGCCTCGTAGATCACCGGGTAGTGCGTCGGGTCGCCATAGTAGCTCTTGCTCAACGCCCACAGCGTATGGCCAGTGGCGACCCGCTTGGTTTGAACCGATTCGATGACCGGGTCAGCGGGCGAGGGCGCGGATGATTGCGCCGGGCTTTTAGAAGCCGCGATTGGGGCCGTTGGCGACGTGGGCGCCGCCTCGTCTGGATAGTCGAATGGGGTATCGGCGCTCGCGACCACATTGGCGCCACTAGAGCCGATCTCATCGGCGCGCATGACATAGCCGCCCGGGGTCATGCCCTGTTTGATCGTCAGTGACCAGCGCCCGTCCGCTTGCGTCTTGGCCTCGGCGACGTCGGCCTGATTGAGATAAAGACGTACGGTTGCATGGGGTTCGGCCGAACCCTTGGCGATGAGCGCGCCGGCCGCGTCGGCCTCGACCGATTGGATCGCGACGCGGGAACCGCTGGCGGGAGTCGGCGTCGCCAGGGTCCGAATCCCGAGCGCAGATGGCGTGGGCCCATTGGGGTTCGTTGGCGCGGCGGCCGCGGCCTTAACTTGCTGCGCCGGAACGGAGATCGCGACCGTACTTGATATCACCGGCTGCGCCGCCTTGTCGGCGCTCGCGGCTAACGACAGCTCATGATCGCCCGGCGCCAGGGCCGGCGGGATGATGACAAACTGGCCCGCGGTGTCGGCGGTAGCCTCGGCGACGGTTTTGCCGCCGTCACGCAGCTCGACTTTCGCGTTCGGTGCTGCCCGGCCCGCGATTACCGCTTCGCCCGACGGATCGACGTTGACGACGTCGAACGCCGGTTCAAGCGGCGAGGTCGTGTTCGCGGTTGCGGTCGCGCGCCCGGGCTCTTGCCCGTTTGCCGCCGGCGGCGTTCCGGGGATACCCGGCGGAGCCTGAGGAACGATCGGAGGCTTAGACTCGGCGGGGACGCTGGCCACAACCTGGTTCCCAGCGGCATTCCGCCAAAGAAACCCCGGATGGGTCCAAACCACGACGCCCGCCCCGGCGGCGACCGCCGAAGCGGCCGCTCCGACCCACACTAGTGTACGCTGCGACGGCATGCTTGCTCACTCTCGCCCCCAACTTATACCGCTGCGCGATCATTGCGACAAATCTCTGTCGCTGAGCCGTCCATTAGTCGGTGCCGAATTTGTTCAGGATCCGGTCACGACAGCGTGGCTGGTGTTTCCTCCCGCGCGCTCTCGCCACCTCGGGCGCGGGCGCGGGCGGCGCGTGGGGACGTCTTTGTCAGCGCATAAAGCGCGAGGTCGGCGCCCTTGCCGCGCAACCTGAGGTCGCCAAGCGACCGTTTGCCGATCCCGGGCGGCAGTTCGAGGCGATCAACCAAGTCCGCCGAGGCGAGCACGCGATCGCCTGTCTGCCGGCAAAGCTCCTGGATGCGCGCCGTGGTGTTGACCGTGTCGCCGAGGAAGACGATCTCCTTCCTCACCGAGCCCATTTCGCCGGTCACCACCGGACCGCAATGGAGCCCGGCCCTCACACCGACCGCCACGCCGAATTCGCGACGATAATCGGGCGCGCGATCGGCCAGCCTGTCCATCGCGCCGAAACACGCCGCAATGCAGCGCGCCGATGTGATGCCCTCTTGAAGCTTCCAGGTCGCGATCAACTCATCGCCAATATACCGGTGGATTTCGCCACGCGCCGCCACAATCGGCTGGGTGAGATCGACGACGAAACGATTGAGCAGACGATGAAAGGCGAGCGGGCCGAGCCGCTCGGCCAATCCCGTCGAGCCCTCCATGTCGATGAACAGGAACACCCGAGATTCCAGCCGCGGCGCATAGTAGCGGCCAAAGATGAAGTTGAGCAGCACGTTCTGGCCGAGCAGGCTATTGACGTCGATCATGAAGACGAACACGAACGAGGCGGCGAGCGAGAACAGCACGTCCTGGCGTTCGATGCGAAGCGTGTCCGGGCCCGGAAACACACGCTCGCCGACGGCGAGAGCGATCAGGATGACAACGAGAAAGACGCATGTCTTGACGGCCACGTGCACCGGGAACGGCGCGGTGCGAAGCGGCGCCGCGAAGGGCAGGGTCAAAGCGAAGGTTTCGAGAGAAGTCAGAACGCCCCCGATCAATGCACCAGTCAGCACGCCGCGCGCCACGCTATGACCCTCGAATAACTGGCCGCTGTGCTCCACGACGTCTATCTGCGAATATACGGCGCCGACCGCCGCCGCGATGGCGGTGGACCAGACAATGGTGCGGAACGGGCCCGGTAAGTGAAGAAACGGCATCGTTCTGCGGTCGACTTGCTGCGTGACGGCCTCAGTCTAGCAGACATTCGCAGACGAGGAGAGCGGACCGGCATTCGTCGGCGGGGAGCGGCAAAATCGGCGCCGCACTCGCCAAAATACATGCACGCCAAATGCACAGTCGATCCGCAATGTGTTGTCGCCTAGCGCAGCACCAACGTATTGATGCGCTTCGGCACACTGCCGACGGGCACGACGGCGACCTGCTTCATTGCCGTTGCATCGAGCACGGACACTGAATCGAGCGCCGAGTTGGAGACGAAGAGGCGGTCGCTATCCGGCGTGAACGTAATCCAGTTCGGCGTGGCGCCGATCGGCGGCTGCCCCGATTTCTCGCGCACCGGCAGCAAGACATGGCCAAGGAGCCGTAGGTCTGGCAGCGAATAGGCAAACACCGCGTTGTCGACGGTGCTGTTGACCCACAGGCTCTTGCCGTCCGGCGCCACAGCGATGCCGTGACAGGGTGTCGTCTCGTCTCCACGGCCACTGCCGGCGGAACGCAGGTCCGGCAACTTGATCCGTTCCACCTCCTTTCGGGTGGCGAAATCCACGATCGCGAAGCCGTGAAACTCAGAGAGTTCTACGAAGATCCGCTTGGTCGAGCCATCGGGGTTCGCCTCGATCGCCATCGGCCGCACACCCGCCTCGAACCTCACTTCCCAGGCGGGCTGATCGGTGGCCAAATCGAACACCGTGACCATGTGGCCAGCGATGGAGCCGGCGACGGCGAATTTGCCGTCTGGGGTTACATAGACGTTATGGAGCTGCCCCTCGACCGGAATGGTTTCGACGCGCCTGCGCGTCGCGGCGTCGATCACGTCGAGCCCGCCCTTCCCGCCTCGGATGGCCACCAGCAGGCGCCCACCGTCTTTTGTCACCGCGATATTGTTGGGACGCCCGCTGAGGGCCACCTCGTCGGTGATCCGGCCGCTGGCGCGGTCCACGATATCCAGCGCGTTTTTCGATTCATTGCTGATGTAGATCCGGCTGCCATCAGGGGAGAAACCAACGCCGTGCGGCGCTGCAATACCGCCGATAACCTGCACAACCTTGTTCGTCGTCGGGTCGATCACCTCGACGCGATCGCCGCCGCTGTCAGTGACGTAGATCCATACCTCGCGGGCGGAGGCGGAGAATGGCGCGAGCGCCAGGAGCAATCCCAGAGATAGCAGGCGGCGATGGTTCTTCGAACCCATGTTGCGACTCCCTTCCAGCGACATATGGAGCGAGACCATGCCTTTCGCGACCGCTCGAGACGAAGCGGACGTTCGAGGCGCGGTCTCTCCCCATTGCCGCCTGGGCGGTGGAGACGTCCCGACCGAAGCAATCGCTCTTCACGCCCGAAACAGGTCGCGCTCGATCCCGGCAGCGGCAAAAACGTAGTCGCGGCTGGCATTCAATTCCGCCCGAAGCTTTGGGATATCGTAACCGATAATCGCGCCGCGCCATTTCTTGATTTCACCAGCGCACAGCACCGTGGAAACGTTGGACCGCTCCATCAGCGTGACGACCGCGCCCGGCGCGTGATTGAGCGGTGCGACGTTGAGCGCTGTCGCGTCGAGGAGGATGACGTCGGCGTCCTTGCCGGGGGTCAGCGAGCCGGTCCTGGACTCGATCTTGAGACCCTTTGCTCCCCCCATCGTCGCCAGGCTCAGCGCGTCCCAGACCGACATGAGTTTTGGGAATTCCTTGCCCTGCAACGCAAGCTCGTTGGCGAACATGCGCTGCAGAGTCATCACGCCGCGCATCTGGGTGAACATGTCGGCGGTCATCGTGCACTCGACATCGGTCGATAGCGACAGGGTCATCCCGAGGTCGAGCGCCTTCTGGATCGGCGGCGTTCCGTGCCGCATCTGCATTTCGATGGGAACAGCGAGCGTGACATGCGCGCCGGCGTCGGCCGCCGCCTCCCAGCCGATCTCGCTCATGCCCGTCATATGGATAAAAAAGCAATCCGGACCGAATTTCCCGGCTTTCGCGAGTTGGTCGAAGGTCGGCTGCATTCCGAAAGTGCCGACGACATGGAGCGCGATCGGCAAGCCCAGTTCGCGACCGACTTTCCACGCCTCTTCATAGCCTGGCAGGTAGATCTCGCCGCCCATGAACATGCTCAGCAACTGATCGGACGACGAGAAGTGCTGTTCGCGTATACGCTTCGCGTCGCCGGGATATTTCGCCTTCTCGCCCCAACCCTCGAAGTAGCCAAACACCGCGCGCCGGCCGGCTGCGCGGAGCCCCTCGATCGCGGCGTCCGAATGTTCGGGCGAATGATGGATCTGGCTGATGTCCATCACCGCGGTCACGCCGGCGTCGATCTGCGCGATGCCCGCGAAAAGCTCGTTGATGTAGACGTCCTGCGGGCGATAACCCATCGATAGCTTCTGAAGAATGGATCCATAATAGTTGTGCGCGCTTTCGGGCCGTCCGTCGTTGATCAGGATGCCGTCGGCGAGAAAGCTACGGAGCGCTGTCTCGAACTGATGGCTATGCGCATCGACGAAGCCCGGCATTACAATATGCCCGGACGCGTCGATGGTTGCGGCGTCGGGCGCGTCGATCCTGGCGGCGATCTCCGCAATTTTCGATCCCTCGATGAGCACGTCGCCGACCGCGAGATTGCCGATGCGCTCGTCCATCGACAGTATTGTCCCGCCCTTGATCAGCGTACGGCGATCCTGAACGCCGACGCCCTCGGGCATAGCGGCCGCTGCCGCGCCGTGCACGGCTTCAAGGTTGACGGGGGAGGCCTGCCGCAAGTCTGGCTCGCTTGCGGATGTTGCGGTGAAGCGGGGAGGGTCGCCTGCGCCGAGTTCCGACGCGGCGACCTCACAAATCTGACACATGGCGTCCCTCGCTCGTTCGGCCTTCGCCTCGCCGCTTGAGAGGGCGGCTTCAGCGAAGACGTACGGAACCGAGTTCGGTACGTCAATTCATGGGGCTATTCGCTGGCGGTCTTGCGCAAGGTCAGTGTTTGAAGCTCGATCAGTTTTTCCCTATCGCCGCTGTCGACGAGCAGCGCCGTCGCCCCTTCGCCGCAGGTGAAGTTGAGCGAGTGTCCCTCTTCGCTGTCGAGACCCGCGGTCTGTCCCGGGTCGAGCACGAGGCGGACGCGCGTCGCCGTGCTCGAAGAAGCCGCGTCTGGATCGCGCTTTTCGGAGACCATCAGCATCACAACGCATTTCTTAGCCTGGTCGACGAAGTAGCCGCTCATCGACTTCGAGCCGAAATCATAGCGGACGCTCTGAATGGGCGCGTACCTGGCCTCACTCCTGACAGTCTGGGATTGGGCAGAAACCGCCGAGGCCCAGAGGCTGATCCCAACCGTTCCGGCAAAGGCGGACGCGTATGCAATTTTCCTCATGAGCATTAAGCCCTCCTCTGTGACCGGGACGGAAACGAACCGGTCGGATCGAATGAACATAGAAAAATCCCGCCCGGATCCTGGATATTGTCCCGACACCGCTGAGTCAATACAGGGGCTGAGCCGCGGCGTCTGTGATTTGGATCACACTGCGGTCACAGGCGGCCGTGCCGGGCCGAGCGTCTGGCCGCAGGTCGTTTGACCCCGGGCCTATTGCCCGCGCTTGCCTCGAACCGCGAACCGGACCGCTTCTTCCGCGGCCCGGAACAACGCGCGCGCCTTGTGAACACATTCGTTCTGCTCGGCGGCGGGGGAGGAATCATAGACAATGCCGGCCCCGGCCTGGACGTGCATGAGGCCGTCCTTCACCACCGAGGCGCGCAGCACGATGCAGGTGTCCATTTCGCCCCCGGCGCCAAAATAGCCGATGCAGCCGGCGTAGATGCCGCGCTTGTCCTTCTCCAGTTCGTCGATGATCTGCATCGCCCGCACTTTCGGCGCGCCGGAGACGGTGCCAGCGGGAAAGCCTGCGGCCAGCGCAGTGACCGCATCGAGGCCGTCGCGCAGCTCGCCCTCGACGTTGGAGACGATGTGCATCACGTGGCTGTAGCGTTCGATGAAGAAACTGTCGGTCACCTTGACCGCGCCGATCCGGGCGACGCGGCCGACGTCGTTGCGGCCGAGGTCGAGAAGCATGAGATGTTCGGCCCGCTCCTTCGGATCAGCCAGCAATTCAGCCGCCAGCGCCTCGTCCTCGGTCGGGCTCGCGCCGCGGGGGCGGGTGCCGGCAATCGGGCGGATGACCACCTTGCCGTCACGCACGCGCACCAGGATTTCCGGGCTGGAACAGACGATCTGGAAGCCGCCGAAGTCGAGGAAGCAGAGATAGGGCGACGGATTGACCCGCCTCAGCGCCCGATAAAGCGCGAACGCCGGCAGGTCGAAGCGGCTGGTGAACCGTTGTGACAGCACGATCTGGAACGCATCGCCAGCGGCGATATAGTCCTTAGCCCGGGCGACCATCGCCTTGTATTCGGCCTCGGTCGTATTCGACCGGGCCTCGCCCGCCTTGACGAGCGGATCGACGGCCATGGCCGCCGTGTGATCGAGCGGCGATTCGAGCGCGTCGACCACCGCGTCCAGGCGTGACATGGCGCTCTCGTAAGCAGCGCGGGCCGAGACACCGGGCGCAGGGCGAACCGGGGTCACGACCGCCAACTCGTCGCGCGAGCCGTCGAACACGACCATGACGGTCGGGCGGATCAGAAGCGCTTCGGGCACGCCGATCGGATCGGGCTTGGCCGGCGCGAGACGCTCCATGCGCCTCACCATGTCGTA
>DASXXT010000018.1:0-3784 GCA_036502965.1 Roseiarcus sp.
CGACGGAGCGCGAAGAACTCGGGCGCCTCGCGCGCTCGCAGTCCGCGCCGCAGGGCTCGTGCGACGAGCCGAGATCATTCTCGCCTCGGCAGATGGCGAAGCCAACATCTCGATCGCTCATCGGTTTGGCGTCAGCAATCCAACCGTCTGTCATTGGCGGAAGAAGTGGTTCGAACAGGGCGTCTACGGCGAAGCGCGTTCAGGCCGTCCGAGAACCTACGACGAGGAGCGCGTCGCCGGCCTGCTGCGCACCGTTCTGCAAGAGTCCGACCGAAGGCACACACTGGACAGTTCGCTCCGCCGCTGCCGAGACCGGCCTCTCCAAGAGCACGGTCGCCGGTTGCCTAACTTTTAAGGGCTTGGGTCGAGGCGCTTGCGAGCGCGGATCACTTGCATCGCGCGCCAGCGAGCGCCTGTCGCTGTCGTGATGTTGCGTCGGTTCAACTCGGCCGCAGCCGCCGCCGACAAGCGCGGCGTGAAGGTCCGAGTCTGGCGCGACGCTGGCGAAGCGGCGAGGCTTAGCGAGTTCGACGTCGAGGCGCAGCTCGGCGGACGCATTGAGGGCCTCGATATTCGCTCAAACTCGCCTGGCGGCGAACTCATGCACCTAAAGGGCTATGGCTTCGATCAGCGCCTCCTACGCACCGACTCGGCCAACTTCACAGAAATTTGGATTCCCAAGGAGTCACCCAGATGGTAGCTTTAAAGGCCTGCGGGTAGTTCAACTCGAACAGCGGCTTCCGCGCGCATTTGGCATTCTCGGTGGCACATGTTAGTTTATCTCAAGAAACGCGCGACGGGCAAGTGCGGCGGGCGCAAGAGCTACGCCGAGCGCGACCCGACGGCTGTGAGCCTCGCCAGGCGGCTTGCGAAGGAAGACAAGACGCTGCGCGCCATCGCGGCCGAAGTAGCGGCCTGCGGCCGCCTAGCGGCCAGCGGCAAGCCGTATGCGGCGACTGCCGTGATGAGGATGGTCAAGCGCTGAAGCGGACGTCTGATCGCCCCAGCTAATGTTTATCCACCGCCTCGAGTCGCGGATCGAGCAGCAGACGCCCAAAGGGCGCTTTCGTCGAGGCGAACGAACAATTCGGCTATCCCCATCTCCATTGCGGAGATACTGCCGTTTGCCGAGTTTATCGCTGCGAACAGACGTTCAATATCCGTTCTTAGCACATCGAGCTTTCGTCCTGGGTCATATCACTCCAAAACTCTTGGGGCATCACGCGCCTCCCTCATTTGGCCGTGCAAAAGCTTCCCACGCAGCACGAGAAGGCAGAAAATATGCGAGTCGTCAGTGATGCCGATCACAGTCCAGTAGCCAATTGGCGCAGCTCGCGTGGGTGCCCTCCCCCCCAAGAGGAACTGTGCGGATGGCGGCGACAGCCCAGGCTGAAACGGTGCGGCGTTCGCGACGGGAAGGCACTCATCGCTGCTCGTCCGAGTGCGACGCGTGCAAGATAAGGTCGCGCCTCAGCTCCTAGCCCAAGCCCGGTCGAACTTGGCGTCAAACCCCGCGCAGACAGACGCGCCTCTCAGCGCCACGAGGTCGTTGTCCTGGCGCGTCTCGCCGGATCGGCTGAAATTGGCAGAGCCGGTGCGCAGGAGGCGATGATCGACGCAATAGCCTTTCAGGTGCATCAGCTCGGCGCCAGGCGCGCTTGATGGCAGCTCGAGGCCCTGAGCACGTCCGCCGAGCTGCGCCTCGACGTCGAAGTCGCTAAGCCTCGCTGCTTCGCTCGCATCGCGCCAGATTCGCACCCTCACGCCGCGCGCGGCCGCCTCACGCAACGCCTCGATGACGGCGCGGTCCGTGAGCACATAGGCCGCCATGTCGATTTGTTTCGCGGCCTCGCGGAGCAGGGCGACGTCGATCCTCTCCAGGTCCTCGCCCGGCGAGTAATGGATTTCCGCGGCCGCGCCGTCGGGACAGGGCGGCTTGGCGGACCCGGCGCCGTGCTCGAGCGAGGCCCCGACCAGGATAGCCGGCAGCACGAAAAGCCAGCTTGGCGAGATTCGGGGCACGACGCGCCTCTCCAATTTCGTTCTTGAAATGTTCTCGTGCTCTTGTATCCTCCGCGACCATGGATGACAAGCTCACGCCGGCCGATCCCAGCGATCTCGCCCAGGCAATCGCATTTGCGCTCCGGTTTAACCGGCGAAAGCGCTATCACGAGGGCGACAAACTCATGGCCGATCTCACCGCCGATCATATCGTGCGGTATTTAGACAACGCCGGATACGTGGTCATAAAGAAACCGCCGGCCCCGGGCGGGGGCGATAGTCCAGGCAGGAGCGGGGTTCCCGAACGCTAAGCTCGCAGGCCGACGGCGGCGCGTCTCCGTGTCGACCGATAGCCGGCAAACCCGAGCCCCGCGAAGCCGAGCAGCATCATCGCCCAGGTCGACGGCTCGGGGACAACTAGAAAAAAGTCATCCGCCGAAATCCCGGCTCGTGCGGTGCCACTCCCCGAGATGTCAAATTCGATTGTGGTAGGCCCGCCAGCCGAACTAAATCTTGACGTTACTTCCACCATTTCCGCCGCAGTGGTGGTAATGGGGAAATTGCTGCCAAATGCTAGCTGAGGATTGAATGCAATAGTCAAAGGCGTACCGTTGACGGTAATCCCGACTGACTGACCGATTTCGCTGGACGAATCGTTTCCCATAAAATAGCCCAAATCGTAATGTCCGGGAGCCAGGTTCAAGGTCTGAGAAAGTGTTAGAGACTCTCCAAAAGTAGCCGCCGTGACCCCGAACGCTGCAAAATCGCCGCTGTGAGCAAGCACTCTCACCGTCCCAAAGAGCGGGTCTGTTCCGGGAATCACTGTGCCACTTAAGGCCACCCCTGAACCCCCATTGGTGCCGCCTACTGTCCAACCAGCGAAATTGCCAGTCTCAAATCCAGGGTTGACCAGCAGATTAAGTTTCGCGTGCGCCGGCACCAGCGCTGCGAGAATTACGGCCGCGGCAATAGATAAGCTCGAGATTTTGAAGGAGTTAGAATATGGCATGGCGTCCTCCGTAATTGAGCGCGCATCGCGCGAATGCCGCGGTAACGGTCGCCTTCCGCCCGGATCTAGCCGCGTGCGTGTCCTAGGCCGGATGGCGTAAGGTGACGTTGGCCCGTGCACGACTCATTGGTTGTGGGCGTTAACACAAATCTACCGGGTTGACTGTGAGCGCCGTCACACAACTCACCATGCGCTGACATCCGACGGTTGCGACGGCGGGCCGACCGTGTCAGGGGCGCGATCCAAGCGTGTGCCCGATCCGAAGACCTCATCGAATGCCAGTTCGTCTCAGGAGGCGCCCTAAGCGAAGGATATTCGGCGGATCAGGTCGAAGGTCCCGCTCCAAAGCGCCAATTGGCCGATTTGATTTGGGCCGCCAGACGGAAAGAGACTAACTCCGCTCTCTCGAAACCTCCCGCCGCACCTGCTCCGCCGGCTTGTCCTCGCGGAGGCCGACGAAAAATGGTGGCGAAGCAAACCGTCGGCCGTCCAGGTCAGATAGGTGATCTCGGCGACGAGCTTCGGCTCGACCCAATGCACTCGGGAAAGAACGAGCGGCGAGCCAAAGCGCGTCTTGCGAGGCGGCGGGAGGCTCAGAGGCGACGTCCGGCGCGCGAGAGGGTCCAGGCGGCGCCGCAGATCGGCGAGAACCTTGTCAGGCATTCCCGTGCCCACCCGGCCGGCGTAAATGAGCTTGCCGTCGTCAGTGTAGTAGCCGGTAGCAGCGCCCCGAGATGAGGCCGCGTTCCTTCCGGGTCGGACCAGCCGACGACA
>DASXXT010000019.1:0-14411 GCA_036502965.1 Roseiarcus sp.
GTATGGCGCATAAGACGTTGAGCCGCGGGTCAATGCACGCCTTGCGTCAGACCCTGTACGAAATAGCGGTTGAGCAGGATCATCATAGCGACAATGGGCAGCGTGGAGAAATGCGCAAGCGCCCCCAGCGTCCCCCAGGAAATGTCCTTCGTGCCATAGGCGGAGAGAAGGGCGACCGAGATTGTCTTGGTGTCGGCCTTGGTGAGGAACATCGCGTAGAGGAAATCATTCCAGGAGAACATGACGCAGAAAATGGCGCTCGCGATCAGGCCCGGAACAACGGTCGGCAGGGCGATCCGGATAAAGGCGCCGAAGTCGGTGCAGCCGTCCGTGAGCGCGGCCTCCTCGATCGACGGCGGCGTTGCGCGAAAGAAGGAAAACATCATCCAAACCACGAAGGCGCTGTTGAGCGCAGTATTGAGAATGATCACCGCCCACCACGTGCCCAGAAGGCCAATGTCGCGCATCAGAAGGTAGAACGGGATCAGCGTCGCGATCGGCGGCACGGTGCGGATGATGAGAAAGAAATAGGCGAGCCAGATCGCGCGCGGACTTTCCGATCGCGCCAGGGCATAGCCTGCGGACGCGCCGAGGAGAAGCGACAGCGCCGTCGACCCGATCGCAATGATGAGGCTCGACTCGAGCAGCGCGCCGAGTTTGAAGTAGCGAAACACGCTCTCGAAATGGTCCAAAGTCGGCGTGAACAAGAACGTCGGCGGGGAGGCGAAGATGTCGCGGGTCGGCTTGTAAGCGATCGAGAACAGCCACACGACCGGCGCCAGCGCGACCACGAGGACAAAGCAGATCGCCAGGCGGCGTAGAATCAAAAGCCACCGATCGCGATCAAGCATGCCGGTTCCTCCCCGGCTTCAAGACGGCGATGAAAGCAGCCGCCATGAGGAGGATGCAAACGACGATCAATGTGCTCACAGCGGAAGCGGCCCCGATATTGAAAAATTCGAGCCCCTGTTTGACGCCATAGATCATCAAGGTGTTGGTCGCATCCGCAGGCCCGCCGCTGGTGGTGACGAAGATGATGTCGAACACCCGGAAGGCGTCCATCATGCGCAAGATGAGCGCGAGAAAGGCCGCCGGCATGAGGAGCGGCAGGACGATGAGCCAGAATCGCTGCGGCGCGGTCGCGCCGTCGACGGCAGCGGCCTCGACGATGTCGGTCGGCAGCGTTTTTAGCCCCGCGAGCAGGATGAGCGCCATCAGCGGCGTCCATTCCCAGGCGTCGATCGCCACCAAAGTCGCGAGCGCCCGCTCGGGTTCGGCGAGCAGGCCGCGCGGACCGGAAAGACCCAGTTCCGCCAAGGGATAGCCGAGCATGCCGTATTCCGGATTAAGCAGCGCCTTGAACACGAGCCCGACCACAAGCGGCGTTACGGTGGCGGGAACAAGCAGGAGCCCGAGCGCGACGCGGTTGAACCAATCGTCGCGCCACAGGAGGAGCGCAACGCCGAGGCCGAGGACAAATTCGATGGCGACCGCGCCAAAAGTGAACGCGAAGGTGTTGATCACCGCGCGCCGCGCAGTCGGATCTCGCCACAGAGCGAGATAATTGTCGAGGCCGACGAAATGGCGCGAACCCGGGCGGATCAGGTTGTAACTGTCGAACGAGTAGAGAAACCCCTGGACCATCGGCCCGACCGCGACCGCCAGGACATAGATGAGGGCGGGCGCGGCAAGCGCAGCCAGAAACATCTGGCGCTTGCTGGCGTAGGACCAGCCGGCTGAAAGGGCGGCGTCATCGTCGGTCGCCGCGCCATCGCGCGAAACAACGCTCACGTCGCGCCCGAACCTCCGCGCAGGCCGCCCTCCCCTGCCTTCGGCCCGACTCGCTTCTGCTTCAGGCGCGTGGTTCCGGGATCATTTGAACAAAGCTTCCGCCTTGGCCTGAATGTCGTCCATTGCGGTCTTAGGATCGGCTTGCCCAACGAGCACCGCATTGATGGCGCCGCCGATCAAATCCTGCAATTCCGGATATTGTGGAATGCGCGGGCGGAAGGCGCCATCGCCGTGCTCGAACGAGGTCGCGATCACCGGCAGGAATGGGTACTTGGCGAGCAGCTCGGGATCGGTCATTTCGCTCTTGCGCAGATAGCTGCCGGCGCCGCGCAGGTTGAGCTCCTTGTGCACCGCCGGGCTCGTGACCCATTTTATGAACGCCCAGGCGGCTTCCTGCTTCTTGGGGTCGATGTCCTTGTTGACTCCGAGCGCCCAGCCGCCAATCCCATATTCCTGAGGCTGCCCTTGGGCGGATGGCGTCAGCATGATTCCCGCCTTGCCGGCTATCTTCGACACTTTCGGATTGTCGTAGTCGGCGGCGCCGATCGACCAGGTCTGCATGTTGGCGACCAGGCCCTGGCGGAAGCTCTCCTCGCGTCCGCCCCAATCGTAATCGGCGGCGCCGGGAGGGGCGGCGTCATCGAACAGCTTCTTGTAGGCGACGACGCTGGCGATGTTGGCGGGCGAGTTCAGCGCCGGCTTTCCGTCCTTGTCGAGGATCGAACCGCCGAACTGGCGGTTGTACTGCATCCAGTCCTGCGCCACCGCCGGGCCTTTCTGGCCGTTGGCGACGAAACCGTAAGCCTTCTTGCTCTTGTCGGTCAGCTTCACAGCGTCGGCGACAAAGTCCTCCATTGTCGCCGGCGGCTTGAGGCCTGCGGCTTCGTAGAGATCCTTCCGGTAGGCCAGCACATTGGCGTAGCCGGCGAACGGGAAGGCAACCTGCTTGCCCTTGTAGCCCCCGAGCGAGGACATCAGGGAGGGGTAGATGTCGTCGACCTTGATCTCCGCCGCGTCGCGCTTGATCCAATCGGTGAGATCGACGGTATAGCCGGCCTCCGCGAACTGACCGGACCAGACGATGTCGACCGTGGCGAGGTCGTAGCCCTTGGTGTGGCCAACATAGTCGGCAGTAATCTTGGTCAGAAGCTCGGGGTAACTCAGGATGTCGACATTGACCTTGGCGCCGGTCTTCGCCTCGAACTCAGGCGCGGTCGCCGCCAACACCGCGGCGAACTGATCGTTCTGCGAGGCGAGGTTGAGCGTCATGCCGTCGTAAGGCTTGTCGGCGGCCCCCGCCCCGCCCAGACCAAACAAGACCAAAACGCCGAGCCCAAGCACCGCCGCCTGTCCGATGAACGGTTTCATGCCTGCCTTCTCCCCGAGGGACGATAGGTCAGGCTAACACTCTGATTTTCGTAAGATCAATCAGATTGTGCGCCGATTTCAGTCGAAAATGAACTCACGCGTGCGCTTTTTGATCGCGCAGATGCTCACGCTTTCACCGAAGGTCGCTTTCCAAGCCGCCGCAGATGCGGTAGCAACGCGATCCGCGCATTGGAGGAGCTCATGAGAGCCGCGTCGGAGCGCGCCCTCTCTTCGGATCCGGCCTCCGCCACCCGACAGGGACTCGAGCGGGCCGTCGCGTGGTCCCGGCAGTGGAGCGCGGAATTCCCGTTCTGCCTCGCCAATCACCTGCCGATGGTCCTAGTCGCGTTGCATCGCATGGGCGCAAGCGACGAACGGCTGGAAGCCTATTGCCACATCTATCATAAGCAGAACGGGCTCGTTCCCGTTCCGGAGCCGATCGGCAGGGTCACCAGAGACAATTGGCGCGAATTCTTAGGCCAGCGCGAGCGTGAAGACGACTATCGGACGTTTTTCGCGGCCGAAGCAGCACGGCTTGGCGCGACGCCCGCCGCGCTCCTCTACCTGCCGGAGCTTATCGCCGGTATGGCCGCAAGCGCCACGCACGCGTTCATGCGCATGGCCTATGCGACGATGACGGACAGCGACGAGGAAACCGGCGTCGCGCTCGCCTATTGGGCCGCGACCTTTCTTTCGCTCGGCGCCCCACGCGGGGCTGAGCCCTCAACCGACGATCCGGCCGAGGTTCTGGCGTTCATGTCCGGGCCGGCGTTCCGGCACGTCGAGACCGAGCGCGATCTCTTGTGGCACTTCATGCGCGCGGTCGCCCAGAAGCCGGAATTCGCGCCCGTCGTCGACATGCTCGCGATCGGGCCGGAGATCCATGACCGCGTTGCCCGCTGCTCGCTTTCACTCTATGCCGCGACGCTCGACTTCTGCGCATTGCATGCGGTCACGGGAACGCACTGTCTGAGGCTCATGGCGCCGCGCGCTCCCGACGCGGCGACGGCGCTGCGCTATTTCTGGCAAGCCATCGCATCGCTGGTCCCGAAGATCGGCTTTCCCGGTCTGCCGAGCGCGGATGAGCTGGAGGCATGGCGGCGTGCTCGCCTGCCCGACTGGCCCGAGATCTATCGCGAGGCGGTCGCCCGCGATGACGAGCATGATTTGAGCCTCACGTTTTCCGCGGGCGAAGAATTCAAGCACTACGGCGATCGCCTTTATCAATATGCGGCGGCGAAGCGCCTGAATCTCGTCTGATGATTCTGGCCAACGCGCGTCTTCCCGACGGTGGGTCCGCCGATGTCGAAATCGCCGGCGGCCTGATTGCGGCGGTGCATTCGCCGGGAGGCGTCCATCGCGCCGGGGAACGCATCGATCTCGCAGGCGCCCTCCTCCTCCCGGCGTTCGTCGACGGCCACATCCATCTCGACAAGACGCATTGGGGCGCGCCGCGCCTGCCCCATGTCGAGGGACACAGCGTGCGTGAGCGGATCGCCGCAGAGCGCGTCGAACGCCATCGCGTCGCGCTGCCAATCGAGGCGCGCGCCTCGGCGCTCATCCGTACGCTGATCGCCAACGGCACGAGGCGCGCGCGCAGTCACGTCGACATCGACAACGACGTCGGCCTCGCCAATCTGGAAGCCGTGCTGCGCGTGCGCGAGACCTACCGGGAGTGGATCGACATTGAGCTCGTCGCATTCCCGCAAAGCGGCGTGACGACGGAGAAGGGCGCGCCCGACCTCATGGCGGCGGCGTTGCGCGCCGGCGCGGACCTCATCGGCGGGCTTGATCCAGCAGGCTTCGACGGCGACGCCAAAGGCCAGCTCGACATCATCTTCGGTCTCGCCGAGAGGTTCAGCAAGGGCATCGACATTCATCTGCATGACGGTGGCGAGGCCGGCGCAGCGGAGCTTCGCGACATCGCCGAGCGCACGATCGCCGGAGGCATGCAAGGGCGCGTCGCGGTCAGCCACGCGTTCGCGCTCGGGAGCATCGCGCCAAACCTGTTCGAAAAAACCTCCGACGCGCTCGCGCGCGCCGCGGTCGCGATCATGACCTCATGCCCGCCTTCCGCGCCCGTGCCGCCGGTCGGCAAGCTCCGCGCGCGGGGCGTAACGGTGTTCGCCGGCTCCGACAACATTCGCGACTGCTGGTCGCCTTACGGCAACGGCGACATGCTCGACCGCGCCGCGATCATCGCTGAGCGCCACGCGATGTTCACGGACCGCGAGCTTGAGGATGCTTTCGCGCTTACGACCAATGAAGCGGACGAGGCGCTGGGCGGCCCCCGCCGAGAGCTCCGCGCCGGCGCGGTCGCTGATCTGGTCGTAGTCGCAGCCCCAAGCGTCGCCGATGCGGTCGTCGATCGGCCCCCGCGCTCTCTGGTGCTGCGCGCGGGGCGCATCGCGGCCGAGCGAGGCGTCGCCTCCGCGGCGCTCAAGGAAGTGGTGATCGGCTGATCGATCTCGACGGCGCGCCGAGTCTCCTAGTCAGTGGCTTACAGGTCGAGAGACGAGCACGGCGGCGGCGCGCGCTTCCTTCTGGGCGATTTGGGGGCTTTGCTTCGCGCTAACCAAGTAGAGGCTCAGCCACAGCGCAACGATGGCGCCCAACGCGACCGCCACGGGAATCAGGCTGCGATCATGGGGCAGATAGGCGCGGTAGAACTCCGCATGTTTGCCGATGCCATCCATCATGGCCTCCATAACGTACCCGTCCGAGTCCCCCGCCAGTGCAGCCTCCTCCTGAAGACGCCTCTCACGCGGGATGGGTTTTAACCATGTCGTCGAGTACAGCGCTGTGACGCGCGTCACAGTGTGATCCGCGACGCGCACGAGCGATGCCCATCCCCGCTAAGCCAAGGTTTTCTCGATGTGATGGCGACGTGAGCCTGAGCCGGCGGCTATGGTTGAGAACTATTGGGCAGCGTCGGGCGGCCGGCGCTTAAACCATCCGCGCGCGAGCGCCGCAGCGAGCCTTTTTTCGGCGTCCACCCGCTGCGCCTGTTCAACCGCCAGGTCGGCGGTCATCTGATCGACCCTGGCCGACATCCGGTCGGCCAGGGTCCGTTCGACGGCGAGATCGGCCGTATGGCGCGCCTCGCGCGCGACAAATTCGAGCGTCTGCTTTTCGACCCGCTGCTCGGCGGCCGCAAGTTGCGTCTTGAGCGTTTCGACATGGGCTTCGAGCGCTCGGATGACCTGATTGGCCAGCGCTCGTTCGTCCACAACGCGGGCCCGCAGCGCGCGATCGTCCGAGGCCCGAACGATATCGTTCCAACCCTCGGGGGGCCGAATCCGCGTTCGCTTATCGTTTCCGAGCGTCTTTTGCCATCGGCCGCGCTTGGCTCGTTGCCGGACCGCCTCGGTCGACACGCTCAACAGTTCGGCCGCCTGCCTGTAGGTAAACCACTCGCCCGTCAAAATCGTCCCCCGCCGGTAAGACGTCGGACCCCGCGCCGTCATGCCGCGGCGCAACAAGGACCTTAGTTCACGGTGGTCTCACCGCTCAAGACAAAGCGAACGGATATCTGACGCCCTGGGGGACAACCATTTCAATGATTGCGGTGGTTCTGGTGTTCTATTTCACTCAACTCGCAAGCGCGTGGCTATGCCGGCGCTGATAAGGGAAAAGTCTATCAATCTGATGAACTGAGAGAAGTGGCGGTCTGAGCCGCGAGGCAATCGGACAGCGGGAACTTTCAGCGACCGCAACGGTTGGGAACGCAGCGATTCTCGTGCGGGCCTTTGACAAATCATAGGAGCATACCATGTCACGAGCGCCTCTCGTTCTTTCGGCGGCCGCGATATTCGGCGCCTCCTCCTTTCTCGCCCTGGCTGACGAAAAAGCCGCGATTGCGAGCGCGGTGGAGAGCGGCGGGAGCGCGGCGAAATCAGCCGCCAAACAGCGGCAACATGATTACCGTTCGCATCGACACTATCGCGGCTACGACGAGGCGCCATCAGCGATGATCCTTTCGTCGTGAAACTTTGCTGAACGTGCCCGCGGTCGTCTTCCTTGCGGCCTTGGCGTTTGGCGCAGGGGCCGCAGCGCAAGACCGGCCGTGGAACGACGCCTCCCTGCCTCCCGCACAGCGCGCGCAAATGACGCTTGACCAAATGACCGAGCAGGAAAAGCTGTCGCTGGTCCACGGCGTGATCGCGGCGCCTTGGGGCGGCAAGCCCAAGCCGGCCGGATCGATCGGCTCGGCGGGTTACGTGCCCGGCATACCGCGCCTCGGCATTCCGGCGCTGCAGGAGACGGACGCAGAGCTTGGGGTCGCCAACCCTGGCGACGTGCGTCCCGGCGACACGGCGACCGCGATGCCGTCCGATCTCGCTCTCGCCTCGACCTGGAACCCAGAGATGGCGCGGCTTCAGGGCCAATCGGTCGGTGCGGAAGCGCGAGCGAAGGGCTTCAATGTGCTTCTTGGGGGCGCCGCAAATCTCATTCGTGACCCGCGTGGCGGGCGCAATTTTGAATATTTCTCCGAGGACCCGCTGCTCACCGGGCTGATGGCGGGCAGCATGATCGAAGGTGTGCAAAGCCGCCACATCATCTCGACGATCAAGCACTTTGCGCTCAATGCGCAAGAAACCGACCGGGTCGTCCTCAACGCGCGCATCGACCCGGCCGCGACGCGCGAATCGAACCTGCTCGGCTTTGAGATCGCCATCGAGCGTGGGCGCCCGGGCGCCGTGATGTGCGCCTACAACCAAGTGAACGGAAGCTATTGTTGCGAAAACGACTGGCTCCTTAATGAGGTGCTGAAGACGGACTGGAGCTACCCCTATTTCATAATGTCCGACTGGGGCGCGGTCCACTCGACAGTTCGCTCAGCGATGGCCGGCCTCGATCAGGAATCCGGGGAGCAGCTCGATACGCAAAACTTCTTCGAGGGTCCTCTGGCGCGAGCGATCACCGATGGCGAAGTCCCTGAGGCTCGGCTCGACGATATGGTGCGACGAATTTTGACTTCGATCTTCGCCCATGGGCTCGCCGATGAGCGAGACGCCCCAGATCCCGTCGACTTCGTTGCGAGCGATCGGACCGCGCTCGCCATTGCGCGCGAAGGGACGGTTCTGTTGAGGAACCAAGGCCTCCTGCCGCTCCCGGCCGACACGCGCAGACTCGTCGTGATCGGAGCCCACGCCGACCGCGGCGTGCCTTCGGGCGGCGGCTCTTCGCAAGTCATACCCCGCGGAGGAATCGCAGCGAAGGAACCGCTCGGCGAGAATCAAGCCATGATCTTCGACCCGGGTTCGCCGCTCGAGGCGATCCGTCTTCAGTTTCCGCACGCCCGCGTGGACTTCGATGACGGGTCGTCGCCAGCGCGAGCGGCCGAGGCGGCGGCTAAGGCCGATGCAGTCATTCTCTTCGTCGATCAGTGGATGACAGAGAGCGCCGACGCCCCAAGCCTCAATCTGCCGGGCCAACAAGACCGCCTTGTCGAGGCTGTCAGCCGGGCGAATCCCCGCACCGCAGTCGTGCTCGAAACGGGCGGCCCGGTGCTCATGCCCTGGCTCGAGCAGACAGCCGCTGTTCTCGAAACCTGGTACCCCGGGCAAAAGGGCGGCGAGGCGATTGCCGAAATCCTCTCCGGCGCCGCCAACCCTTCGGGACGCCTGCCGGTCACCTTCCCGGTCAGCGAAGATCAATTGCCTCATCCGAAGATTCAGGGCGACCCGAACGGCGCGCCGACTGGACCGGTTGGACGGGGCGGGCACTACGGCGCGATGTTCACCGCTGTGTACAATGAAGGCGCCGCAGTCGGCTATAAATGGTTCTTTCAGCGGGCCGAGCAGCCATTGCTTCCGTTCGGCTTCGGGCTTTCATACACTAGATTCGCGTTAAGCAAGCTCGCCGTGAACGTCAGCGGCGTCACGGTGACGGCCAATGCGACAGTGCGGAATTCCGGCGAGCGCGCCGGTACGGCTACGCCGCAATTCTATCTGTCTGGACCGGACGGCGCGAACATTCCGCTGCGCCTCGTCGGGTGGGATAGAATCGACCTCAAGCCGGGCGAAGAGCGGCGAGCGACCATCACCATCGACCCGCGACTGCTTGCGACGTTCGACGCGAGTGCGCGAAAGTGGGGAATCCAACCGGGCGCCTATCAGCTGACCTCGGGATTCGATTCGCAGCAACGGCCGCTCGCTGCGAATTTCGAGCTTCAGTCGGCGAGCCTGCCTCCGTGAGGAAACCCGGCAACCTTTTCGTTCTCGCTGACATTCATCCGCTCGCCCGAGGCAATCGCGGCGACCAACTTTACGGCGGTGAGGATCCTCCCCGCCCCTTCCCAAAACTCCGCGCTCTCTGGCGTCACACGGAGGACTCTTATGCGCGGATCGTTCTTATCAGGCCAGAACGCCTTGTCGTAAACCGACCAGTATTTCTTAACCCGCTCTCTATCGTCGAGCATCTCCGCATGACCGGAAATCGACACATATTTTTGGCTCTTATTGTCCGCTAGGGCGAGACAAACCGACTGGTTGCGCCGAATTTCCTCGGCTTTTGGAGTGTCGGCGTCGGTCAAGAAATAAATTGCGCCTTCGTCTCGAGCCGGACGAGCGGCCATCGGCCGGGCCCGCATGTTTTGGCCCTGACCTTCATGAGTGACGACCATCGCAATAGGAATGTCATCGATCAGCTTCCAGACGTGATCGATATCCGCTGCTCTGTCAGCCATGGTCGCTCTTTTCCGCTTGTTTGGAGAAAGCGGAACGGGCGCAAGCGAGCCACGTTCCGCTAGCCCACCGCTCAGCTTCTGCTCGCCGTCCACTGGCCGCCGTACTTGAATTCCGGCGCCGACTTGAGCTGGTCCTTCGTGGCGTTCATGATCGCCCTCCAGACCTTGTTCTGAGCGTCGTAAGACACCACGACGGCGTCCGGATTGACCGCGACATAACGCGTGCCCAGTCCCAGAAAGCCGCCGACCGACAGAATATAACCGGTCACCTTCTTTGACGAATCAAAGGCGATGTCCTGAATTTTGCCGATGTTGTCATTCTGTCCGTTATGAATGTCGAGTCCGACGACATTCGAGCTCAACATGTCCGTGTTCTGCACCTGAACGAAACTCGGCCCATCCTTCGGCACTTCTTGAGTCGCGGTGTCCGAAGCCTTCGGGGTTGGATTCGCTCCCATCGCCCCCGGATTCGCAGATGAATTCATCTTGTCGTTGCCACCCGCCGTTCCATTTGCGGGATTGTCCGTGGTTGTAGTCTGCGCCGTGGCGCTGGCGCTTGCGAGGGCAGCGACGGCCGCCGTAGCGAGTAAGAATTTGCGCATGAGTTTGCTCCTAGCGTCTGAGTGTCTTCGAAACCTCGAACATCCTAGGAATGTTCCCAATTTGGCTGGCCATCGCGCACAAGAACAACCCGTTTTGCCGCGCCCTTCGTAACCCAAATCAGATGCCGCCGAAGCGGTTCAACGGAGGCGCGTCACATCGACTGCGAGAGGCTCCTCAGGTGGGCGTTGGTCCGACCGTGCTTGTCAACGCGCCGACAAGCCAGAGAACAATGAGAATGACAAGCACGAGGCCCAGCACCCCGCCCAATCCAGGCGCGCCATATCGACCGTGCGCATAATAGCCGCCCCCGCCGCCCAACAGAATAATCAAAAGGACAATCAGCAAAATCGTCATCATGACTGGCCTCCTTTATCGTCGAACTTGCGATCAAGCGGCGATGGATGCGGATTCCTTGATTTCCTCCGTCACTACGGTGAAGCGCGTAAGCATGTGGGATCCGAAGGTCGCGATCATCGGGATGTCGGCGGCGTCGCGCCCGCGCGAAATCAAGATGCGGCCAATCCTTGGCTGATTATGCCGCGCGTCGAAGGTGAACCATCGACCGCCGAGAAAGGCTTCGAACCAGGCGTTGAAATCCATCGGGGCCGGATCGGGCGGGACACCAATGTCGCCGAGATAGCCGTTGCAGTAGCGCGCGGGAATATTGAGACAGCGGCACAACGCCACAGCCAGATGGGTGAAGTCGCGGCATACGCCGACGCCCTCGGCTAAAGCTTCGTTTGCGGTCCGCGTCGGCCGCGCCTGGGGATAGCTGAATCTAAGGCGCGCATGAACAAAGTCGCAAACCGCCTGCACGCGGGCCCACCCGCCATTGATAGCGCCGAAGTTCGCCCAGGCGAAATCCGCGAGAAGGTCGGTCTCGCAATATCGGCTTGGCCGAAGGAATGGCAGCGCATCGGGCGGGAGTTCCGACACCGACAACGCATCGGCAGCGGTATCGGCCTCATCCTCACGCCCATCGCTGCGAAAGATCCCTTGAAGACGCAGCGACGCCATGCCAGCCGGCGCAGAGAAGCGCCTTACGATGTTCCCGCTGTCGTCGACAAAGTGTTCGGCCGGCATGGCCGGCGCGAGTTCGAGCTCCGATTCCTCGACCACACCGCATCTCGCATCGGAGTGGACATCCATCATGGTGAGGATTGTCGTCGGCTGCGCGAGATCGAGCGCAATGTCAAAGCCGTAGCGTATATGCATGTATAAAATCCCCACGCGCGAACCCGCGCACGAGCGCTCCCAGCGTTCCAAACGAGTTCAGTCCGGCATTTGTTCCCGCCGCGCTGCGCCTCCGCGCGAAGGGGCCGCCTTCTGTTCGTCGGTCGCGCGCACAGCCGCGAGAACGGACCCGGCGTCGGCAGGCTCAGCCATTTGCTCCGCCTGCGGATCGTCCCGGTCCTGGACATGAGGACTATCTCGGCGCAGTTCCTGTAGAAGTTGAATAACCTTGGCGATTTTGTGTTCGCTCAGGATGGCGAGCTCGAGCGTCAGCGTGTCGCGATGCGCGTTCAGTTCATCTTCGTGCTTTTGGGCGACCAGCACGAGCATGACGACGAACAGCGAAAACAGAGTCGCTGCTACCTCCAGCCACGGAAAGGGAGGCGGATCGATCGCCTGCAAACCAAGCTCGCTCGCAATCAAATTGGCGGCAATCCACACCGCCACGGTGAACCCCGCGAGGGCTATGAACCAAGGCCGCCCCATGAGAGCGGTGATACTGTTCACGGCGCGTTGTGGGGTCGTAGTTCTGCCGTGGTGATCGGAATGCAGCTGCGTAACCGAACGCACCGCCTTGTCGACGTGGTCCGGAAAGTCTGTCTCCGGAGAATCGTCCGTCATCCAGCGCTCGGAAATGATGAGAAGACCGGCGAACCCCGTCGAGCCTCGCCGGTTAACGCGTTATTTCTGCGCTTGGCTCTTGCCGTGCGCCATCTCGGAGTGTTCGTGGGCGGTCTTCGAATGGCCGTGGGCTTTCATCGATTCCTCACGACCCTTCATGTGATCACCCTTGCCGTGATGTTCAGCGGCCGCCCTGTGGCTCTTCGCGGCGTTTTCGTGGTGTTCCGCCGCCTTGCTATGAGCGTCTTTCGGCATGCCAGTTCTCCTTGGATCGAGTTGCAACGGGTATTGAACGTCTTAAGCGCCGCCATCGTTCCCGACGTCTCCCGACTCGCTGTTGGGGAACCGGGACGCCGGTCTCAATTGCGCTCCGCCTATTGGAACACGAGTGAGCCTTTGAGGTTTGTTGCGACAGCAGCCAAAACAGCATCAGGAGGCCATCATGTTTGGCTGGGCGATCGCCTTTCTTATCATTGCTCTGATCGCGGGCGCGCTCGGCTTTGGCGTCGTGGCCGGAACCGCGTTCGCCGCCGCGAAGATCATATTCGTGGTAGCCTTGCTTGCATTTCTCATTTCGGCCGTTGTTGAGGTCGCTCGACGCGGAGCGCCTTAGCCGGTTCAGGGTGGCCACAAACTGGGCCGCGAAACGCAATGAAGATATCTTTCGAAGATATCTTTCCGAATCTGGAACCAAATGGCGCGCTGGGCGTTTGCGAGGCATGTGTTTTGAGTGCGGGACATTTGCCGCGGGACATTTGGCATGAACGCGACCCGCACAAACAAGGTTGAGGCTTTGGACATCGCAGCGCCCGACCCGAAGGCCGTCGAGGCGATCGGACGGGCGCTCGAGGCCCACTATGCCAGCCTTGTTCAGGCGCCTCTGCCAGACAAGTTCGTGGAATTGCTCGCTCGCCTCGAGCGAGATCGGGCTTCCCAGACGCGAGGGAGGCGCGATGCCCTCGGCTAGCTTCAAGGACGAGCTGCTTGCGGAAATAAGGAACCTGCGCGCGTTTGCGATTTCTCTGTCCGGCTCGGTTTCGCTCGCCGACGACCTGGTCCAGGAATCGCTCCTGCGGGCGTGGAGCAACTCGGAGAAATTCCAGCCTGGGACCAGCCTCAGGGCCTGGTTGTTCACAATCCTCCGCAACATCTACTACTCGAATTATCGCAAACGCTCGCGCGAGGTCCAGGACAGCGGCGGCCTCTACGCGCGCCGACTTATCGTTCCTGGCGACCAGGAAAGCCATCTCGATCTCGAAGACTTCCGCCAAGCCATGACTAAACTTCCTGCCGAGCAGCGGGAGGTGTTGACGCTGATCGGCGCGAGCGGCCTCTCCTATGAGGAAGCCGCAGTCGTGTGCCAAGTCGGAATTGGCACGATTAAGAGCCGTCTGAGCCGCGCCCGCGCGAAGCTGGTTGAGCTTTTGGAGCTGGACGATGCATCTCAGCCGCCGGTTGAGCGCAAGGTTCGGCGCGCCGGCTAGCGCTGGCGCCCCTGGTTTGCCTGGGATGAATGCGACAGGACAGTCCTCAAGGCCGACACCAGCACGCGCGGCGGGGCCGGCTTTTCCACAATCGGGCAATCCATCCATTCCGCCAGGCTCGGTTCGCGGCGCGACTTCCCCGTATAGAAAACGAATGGCACGCCCCGGCGCAGCAGCCGGCGGGCCAGCGGTGACACCGTATCTGGCCCAAGAGTGAAATCGAGAACCGCCACAGCGAAGTCGTCGACGTTCGCCCGCGCCATCGCCTCATCGAGGGTCTGGCAGACCCCGACCACTATGGCGCCCGCGTCGACCAGCGTGTCCTCCAGATCCATCGCCAGCAACGAATCGTCTTCGACAACGAGCACCGTGACGCCATTCAATGGATTGTTGTCGTTCATCGACTGAACCGCCATCTTTTCTCCAAAGAAATTGACGCCGCACCGACCGACAAAACGCGATCGAATCCAACTGCCGCCAAGCGCGCATGTTCCGCCGCCGGATCGCTTATGAGCGTCAAGATGGTTCTGCTTTGGCTAATTCATCAGCCGGCAGTAAGCGGCGGGTCGCAATTGCAGCGAAAGCGAGGAACCTTCACCGCAGTCATGGGTTTATCGGCA
>DASXXT010000020.1:0-5819 GCA_036502965.1 Roseiarcus sp.
CGCAGACAAGCCTGCTCGCCGCCGCGCGCGCGAACTACGCATTCATTGGCGAGCAGCGGCTCCTCATGTCGCTGCAGGCGGCGACCCCGGTCCCCTGGCCTTTGATCTACGCCGTGACGTTCTGGGCGTCCCTCCTGTTCGGCAGCATGGGGCTTTTGTCGAAATTGAGCCCGATGTCGATTGCGATGCTCGTCCTGGGCAGCGCGTCGATCGGGCTTGCAATCTTTCTAATCCTCGAGTTCAGCCAGCCCTACATCAGCTCGATCCGCGTCTCGCCGGCGCCCCTTGAACAAGCGATCCTTCAGCTTGACCAGCCGAGCGCCGCAGAGACCAGCGGCGCTCCGAAGTGAGATGAAGTGAAATAAGGAGGCAGTCCCCATGGCGAATTATAAAATTTTGAGCGACGCCGAGATTCGGGCGGCGCTGGCCGAACTGCCGGACTGGTCGCTTAAAGCGCCCAACATCGAGGCCCGGTTCGAGCTCAAAACCTTTCGTGACGCGATCGCCTTCATTGTCGAAATCGGCATCCAGGCCGAGGTGATGAACCATCATCCCGAGTTCCACAATTCCTATAACATCCTGTCGTTCTCGTTCTGCACGCATGACGCCGGCATGAAGATCACGGATCTCGACATTGAGACGGCGAAGCACATCAGCGCGCTCGCGCGCCGCTTCCAGTCGATGGCCTAACCATTCCCGCCCCCGGGAGCGAGCCTGAGTTCGACGGCAAGGTCGCGATCGTGACCGGGGGGGCTAAGGGCATCGGCTATGCGATCGCGCGCGCCTTCGCCCGGCAGGGCGCGCGGGTCGCGATCGCCGGGCGCACCGAGGATACGCTGACGCATGCTGCCAAGACGATCGAGGAGGAATGCGGATCGACGATCTTGCCGGTCCCAGCCGACGTCGCCGAGGCGGCCGACTGTGAGCGGTTGATCGCGGCGACCGTCGATCGGCTTGGCGCGGTCGACGTCCTCGTCAACAACGCGGCACTGTTCGCCGTTCGGCCGTTGATTGACGTTGATGCCGCGGAGGCGGCCCGATTTTTCGCCGTCAACGCCATTGGCCCTCTCAACACGGCGCGGGCGTTCGCGCGCTGGGCGGTCGACCAGGGGAGGAGCGGCGCGATCGTCAACGTCAGCAGCATCGCCGCCGGACGGCCTGCGCCGGGACTTGCCCTCTATTCGGCGTCGAAGGCGGCGCTCGACAGCCTGACTCGGTCGATGGCGGTCGAGTGGGCGGGGAAGGGGCTGCGCGTCAATGCGGTCGCGCCGGGGCATGTCGCGACGGAGGGTGTGCTCCAGGACCTACGGACCGGTCGGCTCGATGAGAAGGCGGTGCTTGCGCGTATCCCCGCCGGGCGCATCGCCGACGGCGGCGACATCGCTGAAGCCGTCCTCTTTCTGTGCAGCGACCGCGCGCGCCATATCCTGGGCCATGTGTTAGTCGTCGACGGGGGGGAAGGGTTCTAAGGCGGCTACTCGTCCGCCGGATAGTGGCGGCCCCGTTCGTCCTCGCTCCTCACCGGCGCTTCCTGGCAGCTCCAGGCTTCGAGCGAGCAGGCCCATACCGTCGCCGACAGAGCCGCGCCTACGAACAGGACCTGCTGGTACAATGCCCAGTCAATCGCGACAAGAACACAGAGAAGCGTGACCACGAATGAAATCGGCAGGACGGGGGACATTTTCGGACTCATTGAAGGCAAGAATGGCGGTTCCCGCCACATTCGCGAAACGTCGGTCGGCCGGGTTCGGTTCCCGCCGCGGCGAAGAAGTGAGAGAAAAAAGTTTACGCTGATTTCACGGTGGCGGCTGGCGCGATTTGCCACCGAGTGAGAGCGCATGTTGACGCCCGCCAAGACGCCGGTCAAAAGAAAACTCCCGGAGGGAAACACGAGTTGGGCAAGAACAAGGCATCGAAGGATTTAGGCGAGGATCCCGTTAACGAGGAACGATCCCGGCCGGCGATCACCGGCGCCCGAGAGCCCCTGAATCGCAAGGACTATGAAAAGGCGCTTCGCGGGCTGCAGGTCGACCTCTGCGCGCTGCAGGAATGGGTCAAGCACAAGGGCTTGCGCGTGGTTGTCGTGTTCGAGGGACGTGACGCCGCGGGCAAGGGCGGGACGATCAAGGCGATCACCGAGCGGGTGAGCCCGCGCGTCTTCCGGGTGGTGGCGCTGCCTGCGCCATCCGACCGCGAGAAGTCGCAGCTCTACCTGCAGCGCTATTTGCCGCATCTCCCGGCCGCGGGCGAAATCGTGATCTTCGACCGCAGCTGGTACAATCGGGCCGGGGTCGAATATGTGATGGGCTTCTGCACCGAGTCGCAGCATCGCCGCTTCCTCGTGCTCTGCCCGCAGTTCGAACATGCCGTCGTCGATGACGGCATCATCCTTGTGAAGTTTTGGCTCGAGGTCAGCGACGAGGAGCAGGAGCGCCGCTTCGAAGCGCGCATCAAGGATCCGCTGCGCCAGTGGAAGCTGAGCCCAATGGACCTTGCGTCGCGCAGCAAATGGTTCGAGTACTCGCGAGCGCGCGACATCATGTTCAAGGCGACCGACACGGATTTCGCGCCCTGGACCATCGTCCCGTCCGACGACAAAAGGCGGGCGCGCCTCAACTGCATCCGCCACCTGCTTAAGGTGATCCCTCACAAGGACGCGCCCCGGACCAAAATCAAGCTGCCCAAGCGCTCGACCAAGGGCGCTTACGACGACGTGGCTTCGCTCAAGGGCCTGCGATTCGTTGAGGATACGGCCTGATCGACAGTAGCTGGTCAGCCTTGCTGCAACAAAGCCAGCACGCCGCCGGCGGTCGAAAACAGCGCCGCATCGGCGTGGGCGAACCCGAGCAGCTGAAGACCGAGCGGAAGGCCGCCATCCTCAAGCGCCGGAACCGAGATCGTCGGAACGCCGAGCATCGACCCCGGAACCACGAACGCCGGGTCGCCTGTCCATTCGAGGCCGACCGGGGCCGCGCCTGGCGCCGCCAAGGTCAGGCAAGCGTCGAATTCCTCCGCCAGCGATTGATAGACGGTGCGCCGCCTGTCGCGCTCCCTGATGTCGCGGCGATAGTCGTCGAGGGTCATTGCCTCGGCCCGGGCCGCAAGGTCGTGCATCGCCTGGCTGAGCTTGCTCATGTCGCGCGCGCGGTAGGTGTTGAGCGGCCAACGC
The DNA here is from genome assembly GCA_036502965.1 of Roseiarcus sp. GTDB lineage: Bacteria > Pseudomonadota > Alphaproteobacteria > Rhizobiales > Beijerinckiaceae > Roseiarcus. The sequence goes on from DASXXT010000020.1 coordinate 3,170, forward strand.
GACTCCCAGGCGATGATGTTATGGGAGAGCTCCCGCGCGTTGTGGATCGCGTCCTCGACCGCGGCGGCCTTTTCGCTTTCATGCCGCGACACGAGCGTGACGCCGGCTGATTTGAGCCTCGCTGACGCTTCCGCGAACGCCGCCGTTGCTCCCGACGTCGCCACGGCCCAGCCGGGGGTTTCCAGAACAGCAAGGCGTTTCGGCTTCGCTGCCGCAGGGCAGGTGGGCGGGCCATAGAGCCCGGGGTGGCCAGGGTCGCCGCCGACGCGCTGCGCGATCTCGTAGGCGACTTGCCAGGCTTCAGGCAGGCTCGCGGCTATCGGCCCGTGCGTGCTTTGGGAAAGGGCGTCATGGCTGCCGCCGCGATTGATCGCGCCCACCGTCGGCTTGAAGCCGAAGCAGCCGCAGAAACTTGCCGGCCGCAAGATCGAGCCGAACACTTGCGTGCCGACGGCGACGCTGACGGCGCCGACAGCGACCGCCGCGGCCGAACCGCTGCTCGAGCCGCCTGGCGTGCGGGTCTCGTCCCACGGATTGCGGGTCGCGCGCGGCTGCATCCATGCGAACTCGGTCGTCACCGTCTTGCCGACCATGACCGCGCCAGCCTCACGCAGCGCCGCGACGCTCGCGCCGTCGCGCTCGCTGCGGAACCCGGCGAACAGCGGCGAACCGTGCTCCGTCGGCATGTCGATGGTTTCGATGATGTCCTTGATTCCGGTCGGCATGCCATCGATGGCCGAGAGCGGCTTGCCGTCGCGCCAGCGCTCGGTGGAGCGATCCGCAGCCGTCCTCGCGGCGGTAAGGTTGAGAGTGACGAAGGCGCCGATCTTTGGCTCCCACGCTTCGAGTTGGACGAGGCAGCGCTCAAGGAATGCGCGCGGCGAGTCTTTCCCGCTCGCGAAATCCGCCGTCGCCGGAAGAAAGGGCTGCATCCGGGGCTTAACAGTACCAGGTGCGTTCATCGGCTCGCTTCTGTTGCTTTGCATCGCGTTCAAGCCCTCCGCGCGCCTTTGTAGACGCGGTCGCCGACCGCGTCGCCGCGATCATCGACGCGGCTACAGTTGCCCGCGTCGACCCAAGTACAATCTGACCTTAGGCCGACGCGGGCGCCTCCACCGCGCGTCCACGCGAACGCGCGGCGCGGATGATCGCCTTCTCGACCTCGACGACGAGGAAAAAGATCAAGCCGCCAAGGAACAGCCACGGCCAGACGCCAAGCGGCACCGCCTCGGTCTCGAACACGTACTGCAGCGGCGGCGCGTAAGTGTACAGGAGCTGCAGGACGATCACTGCGGCTATTCCCGCCGGCAGATAGGGGTTGCCGAGGTGAGCCAATGGCGACAGCGACGAGTCGATCTTGAACCGGCTGTTCAAGAGATAGAAGACCTGACCGATGACCAGCGCGTTGACGGCGACCGTCCGCGCGAGCGGGTCGGAGGCCCCTTGGGACTTCATCCAGAAGAACGCCCAAAGCGTGAGGATGAGCAGCGCCGCGCCGACGAAGACGACGCGCCACACCCCGAAGGCGTCAAGGATCGGACGATTGACCGTGCGCGGCGGCCGCAGCATCACATCGAGCTCGTGCGGCTCGAACGAGATCACGAGGCCGAGCGCGACGGACGTCACCATATTGACCCACAGGATCTGGGGCGCGGTGATGGGCGTCGTGAAGCCGACGAAGATCGCGACCAGAATGACCAGCGCCTGAGCGACGTTGGTCGGCAGCATGAACAGGATCGCCTTCTCGATGTTGTTGTAGACGGTGCGTCCCTCCTTCACCGCAGCCGAGATCGAGGCAAAATTGTCATCGGCCAACACCATCTCGGCCGCTTCCTTGGTGACCTCGGTGCCCTTGATCCCCATCGCGACGCCGATGTCGGCCTTCTTCAGCGCCGGCGCGTCGTTGACGCCGTCGCCGGTCATCGCCACCACCTGCTTGTTGGCCTGAATCGCCTTGACCAGACGCAGCTTGTGCTCGGGGCTTGCGCGCGCGAACACATCGACGTTGCGCACCGTCTCCTGAAGCGTCGCCATGTCCATTTCCGCGACTTCGGCCCCGGTCACGGCCGTCTTGCCGTCGCCGATGTGGAGCATTTTGGCTATCGCCGCGGCGGTGATCTTGTGGTCGCCGGTGATCATCGTGACCCTTATCCCGCCGGCGCGGCATTCCTTCACCGCCTCGATCGCTTCCTTGCGCGGCGGATCGAGGAGGCCGACAAGGCCCAAGAGAATGAGGTTCTTCGGCAAATCGGCCGGGCCGAGGCTCCCGGCTTTGACACCGGGATCGGGCAGCCACGCCAGCGCCAGCACGCGCTCGCCTTGCGAAGCGAGAACGTCTGAGGCCTGCTCGAAATAGGCGCGATCGAGCGGCTTCCGCTCGCCCGATGCGTCCTGCTGCCGGTCGCAATGGTCGAGGATCGCCTCAGGCGCGCCCTTGACGAGCAGGATCTCGCCGCCATCCGGGGCTTTATGCAAAGTCGCCATGAACCGATGTTCGGATTCGAACGGGATGGCGTCGATGCGCGGATAGGCGGCCTGCTCCTTTTGCCGCTCAGTCCCGAGTTTCGCGGCGAATGGATAGAGTGCGCCCTCGGTCGGATCGCCCTCCACCTTCCACGCGCCGTCCTCTTGGCGAAGCTCGGCGTCGTTG
>DASXXT010000021.1:0-24927 GCA_036502965.1 Roseiarcus sp.
CCCGACACCACGTCGCTCCCAGCCAAAATGAAAAATCAGCCCTGAGGATGGGAAAAACGCGTTGCTAGCCCGGCGCGTTCCGTCCTAGGCCTTGCGGTTGTATATCGTTTTTTGCGGCGCAGCGAGACGCTTTTTGTCGCCACCGCAAAATCGCGTTGATGCAGGCGCCGTTGGGGCTGGAAACCGCACTCGCCCGCGGCGATAGTGGCGCCCCGAGCGAGCTTATGGGGATTCGGAGCGGCCGAGCCTCGTTTCATCAACGCTCGTCGACGAGAGAGCAAACGTCCAATGAGCGCCAACGCCCGCCGCTGTCTGACCATCGTGCTTGCCGCCGGCGAGGGTGTGCGCATGCGCTCGGCACGGCCCAAAGTCCTGCACGAGCTCGCGGGCCGCTCGATGCTGGCGCACGCGCTCTCAGCCGTGCTTAAGGGCGCGATGGGCGACATCGCGGTCGTCGTTGCATCGGACGGCGACGGCGTCGCAGCGGAAGCCTTGAAAGCCGCGCCGGAGGCGAGAATCGCCGTCCAGCGTGAGCGGCGGGGCACCGCAGACGCGGTTCTGGCGGCGCGCGATCAGATTGAGCGCGGTTACGACGACGTTCTCGTCGTCTACGCTGACATTCCGCTGATCGAAGCCTCCACGCTGGCGGCGATACGTACGGAGCTGGCCTCGGGCGCGGATGTCGTGGCGCTGGGATTCGAGGCCGCCAACCCAGCCGGCTATGGCCGCCTCATCGAGCGCAACGGAGGCTTGATCGCGATCCGCGAGGAGAACGATGCGAGCGCCGAAGAGCGCGCCTCACGCTTGTGCAACGCCGGGCCGATCGCCTTCAGCGGCGCCGAAGCGCTGAGCCTGCTCACCGCGGTCAAGCCTGACAACGCGCAAAACGAATATTACCTCACCGACATCGTCGAAATCGCCAACGCACGGGGTCTCACGGCTAGGGTGCTGGCCGCAAAGGAAAAGGAGGTCATGGGCGTCAACGACCGGGCGCAGCTTGCCGCCGCCGAGGCCGCGCTACAGGATCGGCTGCGCCGGCGCGCCATGGCCGCGGGCGCGACGCTGGTTGCCCCCGAAACCGTGTTCCTATCATTTGACGCCGCGATCGGCCGCGACGTCCTGATCGAACCCCATGTCATGATCGGGCCCGGGTGCAGTATCGAGGATGGTGCGGTTATCCGAGCCTTCTCTCATCTCGAGGGCGCGCGGGTCGCGGGCGGCGCGATCGTCGGGCCGTTCGCCCGCCTCAGGCCGGGCGCGGACATCGAGGCCAACGCCAGAATCGGCAATTTCGTTGAGATCAAGCAGTCGGCGATCGAGGAGGGCGCCAAGGTCAACCACTTGACCTATATTGGCGACGCGCGCGTCGGCGCCAACGCGAACATCGGCGCCGGAACCATCACCTGCAATTACGACGGCTTCGCCAAGCACAGGACCGACATTGGCGCCGGCGCCTTCATCGGCTCTAACTCGTCTCTCGTCGCGCCAGTGACGATCGGGGAGGGCGCCTATATCGGCTCGGGCTCGGTGATCACGAAGCCGGTCGAGGCCGACGCGCTCGCGGTGGCGCGCGGCCGGCAGGAAGCCAAACCGGGCTGGGCGAAGGCATTCCGGGCCCGGCACAAGAAAGGGTGACGCGCGTTAAAGCGGCGCTTGGATTACCTTTTCGTCAACTCACGCCAACCATTGGACAATGGCGTCCAACTAAAGCGACAATCGTGTCTCATTGATTTCCCGAGTACCGTTGGCGGACGATGGTTTTCTTCCGTGGTCAATGAATCATGTCTCACTGGACTTCGCGCATTCTTACATATTTGGCGCTGGCTTTGGCGTCTTTCACGGTCGCGGACGGGGCCGGGGCGAGCGTCGGCGACAGCAGCGGCGGCGCTCTGTCCTCGTTTGGACGTTTGTCGCTCGCGCAAACAGTTCAGTTCGCCAGCAATTGCTACTACGCCGACGGCTGGAACGGCCGCGGCTGGTACCAATGCGGTGCCGAGTGGAACAATGGCTTTGGTTGGGTCGGCCCTTTTAACAACTTTGGCGGCTTTGCGGTCCGGCGACATCATCGCCATGGCGTCGCCGTTTTTCATCCCCGGGCGCCGAACCCCGTTTACCCCGGCCTGGAGCCCTCGCGGCGCCTAGGCGTTGGCGTCCCGTCCGCCGGTCTGCATGGCGCCTTCGGCGGTGGTGTAGGTTTGCATCGCTTTGGCGCAGGCGGCGTACATCCATCGCCCGGTCTCCACGCCGGCGCCGCGCCCGTTTCCCCCGGCTTTGCCGGTGGATTCCACGGCCTTGGCGGCGGCAACTTTCATCAGTCTCACGGCGCCGGAGTTCCCCACATCGGCTCGCCTGGCTTTGCTGGCGGCGGTGGTTTGCATGGGCTTGGCGGGGCCGGAAATTTCCATGGCGCCGGGGTGGCAGTTCCCCACATCGGCGCCCCGGCGTCGCCAGGTTTTACGGGGGGCGGCGGTTTGCATGGACTTGGCGGGGCCACAGGAGTCCACATCGGCGCGCCTGCCTCGCCAGGTTTTGCCGGGGTCGGGGGTTTCCATGCCGGCGGCGGGGTGGGAGCTCCTCACATCGGCGCGCCCGTCTCACCAAGTTTTGCCGCCGGCGGCTTTCATGGCTTTGGCGGAGGCGCGGGAGGGGTCCACATCGGCGCGCCGGCTTCGCCAGGTTTTGCCGGCGGCGGCTTTCATGGCTTTGGAGGGGGCGGGGTCTTCCACGGCGGGGCGGCGGCGTTCGGACAGGGCGGAATCGGACATCGCTGAACGCCGGATGTCCATCCGGAGGCGCCGACGGGCCCGCGGGCGTCAGTAGGTCTTGAGGTACTCCAGAACAGCCATGCGATCGGACTCGGAGAGGTCCGTGCCCCAAAGGTGGCCGCCGTTTCCTTCGCCGGTCTCACTGGTGTCAACGAGGCAGTCTTGCGGGCTGCAGTTTGTGTTGACGACGAAGCCGAGCTTCACCGGGTCATATTCCCGCGCGCCAAGCGCAAACCTCTTGGGTCGCTGGTCCGGGGGAAGCAGCAGGTGGTACAGCGTCGGGACCGATCCGTTGTGCAGGAAGGGCGCCGCCGCCCAGATCCCATACAACGGCCTCGCTGCATAAGGACCATAGGGCGGTTGCGTATCCAGCAGCGTGTCGCGCCAAGCGACGCCTCCACGTTGGTCGAGATCTTCCATCACGCGCTGCTGCGCCGTGTCGATGCCGGCGGCCGCGTAGGCCTTTTGCTTGATGCTGTCCACCGCGACTTGAACGGTCTTGGCGAACGGATTGCCGGTGAAAGCCTTGCCGGCCTTGACGCCAGCGCAATCCTTCAGGAGTTGCGAGTCCTCCACGCTGTATGACTTCGGAGGAACCGCGAGTGCCCCGATGTCGGGAATTGGGCAGGCGATCCGGAGCGCCGCGGTTGGATCTGTGCCCACCTCTTCGGGACGCATTGCGTTCAGCTTGATCAAGCCGGTTAGAGTGCGTCGATCGTCGCCATACTCATGGCACCCGGCGCACTGTTTTTTGAAAATCTCTCCGCCTGCCGCAGCCAGATCAGGCTTGATCTCGCCGAAGATCGCGGTGGGCCATCGCGGCGGATCGATATAGTAAGCCAGCCATTCGAGGTCATGCATGTCCTTTATCGGAACGGAGGTCTCGAAGAGAGAGGCGCTTTTGGGATCGAGCACCACGGTCGCCCCTGCGCCGAGGGTTTCGGTGAAATTGCGCTCCATCACCGTGTTGGTGTCGATGGTCCATTCGATCCAGTCATAGTCCTTGAACCCCCAGACGCGCGGGAAATTCTGGGGTTGATCGCGATAGGTCTCGACTGGCGCCAATGGCGAGGCCTTGCGGGACCATAGCCACGGGAACTTCACCGGCGCGTCAAGCTTGACCATGTTCGCCGTGTTGACCTTGAAGCGCCCGCCATCGTCCGCCTTGCGCAGGCGCGTGAAGATGAAGTTCCGTGTGCCGTCGAAGGCGTCCAGGCGACCGAAGCCCGGGGTTGGGTGCTTGGGGTCTCGCTGCTCTTTGGCGACTTTGATGACGTCGACCAGTTCGAGCCGCGCGTCGAGCCGGTCGCGGTGCATCAGCACGTTCGCGCCGTAATAGACGAGCGTCGCCGGACGGACGAAGGGCGCGCCGGCCCCGTAGCGTGCATAATCCTGCCGTCCCAGGCGCTTGAGCGCCCGCCACAGCTTGCCTCGATCGCTCGTTGTAGCCATGACCGCGTCAATGGCGTCGGAGTAGAAGAGCTGCAGGTTGAACATATTGGGCGCGCCGTCCACCCGCACGGCTTTGCCGTCGTGGCGCAATTCGCCCACATGGCACGCCGCGCAATTGACCCCGACGAACTCCATGCCGAAGGTGAACGGGTTGGACGCCGCGGTCAGGCCCACAGGCAATCCGTCGTCGCGCCCTGGATCAGGCAACAAGCCGTAGCGATCGAGGTTCTCGACGAATGGCTTGGCGGAGCTGGGGTCGGCGACATCGACCGCGGTCAGCACGATCCACGGCATGATCTCCGAGCCTTGCGAGAGGTGGTAGAACCCTTGCCTCTGCGCGGCCGTGAGTCCATTTCGGTAGTCCGTCACGATCGATGGATCGGGACGACTGAACTTCACCTCCATTGTGTCGTCGATGAGACCGGTGATCATAGGAACGGCGTAAAGGGCAGCCGCGAGCACATAGAGGCCAGCGAGGGCCGCGAGCGCGTAGAGCAAAAGGCGCGCGAGCCTCATGGCGCTCTCTTAGGGCGTAAGACCTAGAAAAACTTTCAAAGCTGCCCACACACCCTTCGGATCGTACTGGCCCTGATAGACGGGCGGCGGCGGCGGCCCGCGCTTGAGCAACTGATGAACCGCTTCCCAGGCCGTGCGGGTGGAGTACTCGAACGTGAACGCGATGTCCCGCTCAAGCTCCACGTACTGACCGAGAAGTCCAAGGTTGGTTACGCCCTCCGGAACCACCGGCGGCCTGTCGCCGCGCTTGCGCGGCAGCCAGATGTTGTTGACGTAAGGCATGTTGCAGGGAATGCAGATCGAGTTCTTTATGATCGCCGCCGCCGTCTTCTCGAAGCGAAGATGCCGCAGCAATTCCGTCAGGATCTCCCCGCCAGTGCATTCATACATGGGTTTATTCACCCACTTGCCGGTGCGCTCGGGAAAGAGCCCATAGCCCCACCAGACCGAGGTGCCTGGCGGCTGGCTGAGGACTTCCGGCTGCTCGAAGATCGACAGTGAGATCACCCAGGGCGAGTCCTTCAGAGTGAGAAGTCCACCGCTTCCCGGGTCGCTGTGGGTGAGGTTGGTCATCTCATCGAGGAATTCTGTCCCGGTCGTGGTGACCGTGAATGTCACCCAACGCGAATCGGCGATCCGGGGCGTTCCAAAGAACGCGTCTGGATTGCCGAAGCCCTTGTGCGTCTTGGCCAGCCGCTCCCATAAGGCCCATGACCGCCCGGGGTTAGCCGGCGGCCCCGGCGCCCGGTCCATCGTTCCCGCCGACATGTCAGCAGCCTGCGAGCCGGTGGTCACCAGCACGATATCTTCGGGCGCGACAGCGACCGAGGCCGGAGCCCCGCGGAGCTGGTAGTCGAGCCGGTTGGCGGTCATGCGGCCAGGCGACTCGGCGAAGCCGATGTCTTGCACGAAGGCGCCCTTCACGAAGTTCACGTTCTCCTTTTTGAGCCACGCGACCAGCGGTTTGACGAAGGCTTCGTGCTGGTTGAATTGCGAGCGCAGAACATGCGCCATGGTCGAGAGGTCGGGGAACAAGTAGACAAAGCGGTTCAGGTAACGCCGGAACTCGATGACGCTGTGTTGCGGCAGCGAACCCATCAGCGTCGACCAGAGCAGCCAAAATTCCGTCTCGAAGAACCTCGGGGAGAAGGAGTCTTTGATGAGCTGACCGTCCAACGACGCCTCGGGCGTGAGCGAGAGCTTCGCAAGGGCGAGGCCGTCGCTCAGGCTCAGCCCATACCGCGGCCCATGCACGGGGCGGAGGTCGCGATCGACAATGTGCGTTTGGTCGACGAACGGGTGCTCGTTATTGAACGTGAGGAATTGTTCCGCAACATTGATGTTGGGGTAGCCTTGGGTGGGGATCTTCGCCAGCAGATCCAAAGCGCAGCGGAACTCCTTGTCGAAGATGGAGCCTGGCAGGTTGTATCCATGTTCCAAGTCGCCATCCAAAAAGAACCCGCCGCCGAGCTTGTCCTCCGCCTCATAGATCGTGATGTCCGTGCCGGACATGTTCGCGTTGCGGATGAGCAACGCCGCCGCCGCCAGTCCGGCAAACCCACCGCCAACGATATGCGCCTTCATCTTTCCCTCCCTGCTTGCACCGCAAACTATTCGCTTGTCGCCCTCCTAACTCAAGCGCCAACGCAGCGAGCTTTAAGGGCCTTGCCCTACGTGCTTAGAGCAGTAGGGACAGTGATCGCGGTCACACAACACCCGAGTTGTGGGATAGCGAAGTTCAGGCGAACCCAAGATTGTGAGGCCGCAGATGGTTGCGCCACAATAGGGGTTACTACCTATTCCGGTTCGGGCCCGTTGCAGCGTGCCGCCGCCGCCGGCGCCGCTTCACGCCGGATCGAAAAGCGCAAACACGCTGACGACAGCGATGACGACGCAGCCGAGCGCAATTTCTGCCACGCTGGTCGCGCGCAAGGTCGCGAGCGCGGTCGCGCTTGTCTTGAGTCGCGGAGCGAGAACAAAACGATTGAAGAGCGCGAGCGAAATCATGATCCCGACGATGATGATTTTCGCCGAGAGAAGAGCGCGGTAGGGCGTCGTCGGCGGGATTGGCGCGTGATGAGACGTCAGTGCGATGTTGACGGCGCCGGTGAGAACGATCGCCGCGACGATGAATTGGCCCCAGAAGGAAAAGCCAGCCATCGCCCGCACCGCATCTCGCCTGAGATCGTTGCGCTCATACGCGCCAAGGCACATCGCGAAGGGAACGAGGCCGCCGATCCACGCCCCCGCGGTCAGGAGATGGACGATGTGGTTGGCGCGGTGCAGGACGCCCTCGGCGCCGCTTTGCATCGCGGCGTGGCCGACGAGGCCGAGGCTCGCCAGCAGCGCCGCCGACACGAGCGACGTCGCCGCCCATCGGGCGCGCGGGCCAGAAGCGCGCTGCGAAAAAGTGGAAGCCGGTCTTTCGCGAAAAGCGCGCGACAACAAAGAAATCGGGACTCCTAGGCGATTCGATCGAATCGCCGAAGGCTCTAGCACGACGACGGCGACCAGCGCCGCCGCCAGCGTGAGATGCGCCGCCCACACATGGCCGAAGGCGGTGTCAGTGAGCACCGCGCCGATCGCTTCGGGATCGATCGCAGCGTTCCAGTCATCGGCCATTGAGGCGGACTCCAGCGCAAGCCACGCAATCGCGGTGATGAGCGCGACGAGGCTGGCGATCAGCGCCAGGCGCCGTACGACCGGCGAGAGCGCAAGCCTCAGCCGTTCCGGCGCATAGGCCCAAAGATATGCGCTCATCCCGAACGCCAGCATTGCCCCCAGGAAATGGGCGAAGCGGCAGAGGGCGAGTGCAGTCATGCTGGTGAGCGCACAGCCTTACATCTTCATGCCCCCCATGCCCTTCATGCCGCCGCTTCCCGAGGCGCCGATTCCCATCACGCTGAACTCGACTTCGACCGGCCCAGCGTGTTCGAAATTGAGCGTCGCTTTGACGCTCTCGCCCTTCGTCAGTGGATGCGTCAAATGGGTGAACATCAAATGATAGCCGCCGGGCGAGAGCCCGACCAAGCCGCGGGCGGGAATGTTCAGCCCGTCCTTGAGTTCGCGCATCTCCGAGACTCCGTTTTCCGACTTCATCTGATGGACTTCGACGGTGGCGAAGTCCGCCGTGCCTCCGATCAGCCGGTCTGGCGCGGCGCCGTTGTTTTGGATCGTCAAATAGCCGCTCCCGACGTCGGCCCCTTTCGGGGTCGCCCGCGCCCACGGCTTTTCGACCACGATGTCCCCCGCCTTGAACTCTTGCGCCAGCGTAGGCGCCGCGCTGAGCGCGAGAGCGAGCGCCAGGGGGAAAACAGGATGTTTCATTGTCTGTCCTTTGCTGCCGTCAGCCTTCGGCGGCTGGTCATGGCTTCACGGTGAATTTGAACGTTCCCTGGGTATGGTGCGTGTCGACCGAGACTGCGTGCCAGTGCACGGTGTAGGCGCCGGCCGTGAGCGCGTTGGTGATCGGCGCGATGAGCACGCGCTGGTCGCTCCCCTCAACCTTTGGCTGTCCGAGCGGCACATTTGCCCCGCCGGGCGAAGTCAGCGTCACGCCGGAAAAGCGCGGCTCGACGCCCTCGCTGAACGTGAGGCGGATCTCGCTCGCCGACGCGACCGTGCCGCCGACGGCCGGCGCCGACTTCTCGAGCTGGGCGTGGGCGAAAACCTGGGTCGCGATAAAAGCGAACGCAAGAGATACGGGGATTCTTAGAGAGACGGTGCGCATGGTCAGACTCCTTGGGTCAGATTCCGGGTGCTATTCCAAGTGCATTGGGGGAAGATCGGCCTGCCGGGCTGTCGGGGAAGATGCGGTCGCCGCAGACGGCATGCGGATAGGCTGGCGTGAGCCACGGGGCCGCGACTGCAGCCGTGAGCACAGCCGTGGCCAAGCGGATTTTAGGGGTAGGCATGGAAGGTCCTCGAGTCTGAAGGAATGCGAACGCGCGCCGAAACGCGCGCGTGGCGACGAACCGTCAGACTGCGAGAGGAGGCGCCCGGGCCGGATTTGGCTGGACGGGATAGGGAGGAAGAACCTCCCGGCTGGGCGGCGCGCGGATCGCGTGCGCGTCGGTATGGAGCCGCTCAGGTAAGGCCGGCAGGTCTGGCGGAACAAGCGCTGCGGCCTGAGCGGCGAACCGGCAGAGTGGGCATTGATCGCAGCAATGGCCGGACGGCGCGTGTTTGGTGGGCGCTTTGTCGTCGTTGACTTGGACGCAGAGTTGGGCGGTGTCGCCAAACAGCGCCTTAAGCTCGGCGGCGATCGCCGCGTCGTCGGCGCCGGCGAAGGCGGGTGCGGCAAGCGCCGGCGGGGTCGCGGCGGCGAAAAGCTGAACGATGAGCGAGAGCGCAACGACAAATGTCGCCAGCGGCGATCGGAACGCCGCCAAGCCGCGCGTTGCGCCCCGCGTCCCAAGCGCAAATCTCCGGCGCCCGAGGCCCACCAAAACATCCTCCGATGCCTTATTCGGTAGCCGAATGCGTCCGAGAACGCAATTCGTCGCCGGCCGTCCCGCCGGCGTGCGCGATTCGGGGCCGACTGCCTGCCTCAATCGGGTAAAGTGGGCGGCGACAGAGTGGCGGCGCGCCAATTCGGAACGATCAGACGCTTCGCGGGTTCAGCAGCGGCGGAAGCGAGGGCGCCGGAGGACCTTCATGCGCAGAATTGACGAGTCCGAACGACCCATGCCGGAGATCGATCTGGCGAAAGTGTGTTTCATCATTGAAAAATCGCGCGAATATTTCGGCGAGGACGTGGGCGTCGAGGCGGACGACTCGAACCCCGCCGATGATGAAGAACACATCATGCTGACCGACGCCGCCGGCCGTTCGATCCGCCGCGAACTGATCGAATTCATTGAGGATCTCGATGTCGACGAGGCGGCGGCGCTGGTCGCGCTCGCCTGGATCGGGCGGGGCGACCTGCAGCCGGAGGAGTGGAAAATCGCCGTCGCGCAGGCGAAGGAGCAGGCCGAGGGCGCGACCTGGAAATACCTCCTGGAGATGGAGCTCCTGCCCGACTACCTCGAGGACGCTCTCTCCGCCTTCGGCCGGTCCTGCGAGGGCTTGGGGTCCGCGGATGAAGGTTGAAGCGACCTTCTCCCGGAAAATGAATGGATGCAATTTGTTGCCGAAAAGGGAAACCGCTGCTATAGATATTCCCATGCAACCAATCTCAAAATTCGCCCCGGCGCCGGCGCTCGGGGGAGGAGAGAGAGAGGGAAGGGGCCCGAGGCGATTTCGCACACGACGTGAGACAGGAGGATTTTTTATTTGAATCGCTCGTAACCCATTGAAAAGTCCCGATTCGAAAAAATAAACGTTAGTAAATGCAAGCAAATTTACTTGCGTTTATTTGCGTTTATGTGCGTTTATTTGCGTTTGTTGAGCTGGCCGAACGCTCGGACGCTTGGCATTCGTCTTGCAGCCGCACGGGCGAGTCGGCATCCCGTCGATGCGCAACGCGCTGAGATCCCTGTGTCCGATCATTTCTCGCCACCGTTCCACCGTTCCTTCCTCCAGCGCCTTCGCTCCTGGTTCTTCACCGGGCTCGTCGTGTTCGGTCCGATTGCGGTCACCGCCTATATCGCCTGGTGGGTCGTCGACACGATCGATAACTGGGTGAGGCCCTGGCTGCCGAACACGCTGTCGCCGGACGGCTACCTGCCGTTCCACGTTCCGGGCTTTGGCGTCCTCATTGCGATTGTCGGGCTCACTCTGCTCGGGTTCCTGACCGCCAATTTCATCGGCCGTTCGCTGGTGCGCTTCGGCGAAGCGATGCTCGATCGCACCCCGCTCGTTCGCGGCGTCTACAAGGGCTTGAAGCAGGTGTTCGAAACCATCTTCAGCCAGTCCGGCAGCCAATTCCGCAAGGTCGGGCTGGTCGAGTTTCCTGTCGCGGGCAGTTGGTCGATCGTCTTCATCTCTTCGGCCCCGGCCGAGATCGTCGCCGGCGCCTTGCCGGAGAGGAAGCCGATGATTTCCGCCTTCATGCCCTGCACGCCCAACCCCACCACCGGATTCTCTTTCTATGTCCCGGCCGACCGGGTCATAGAATTGCCGATTTCCGCCGACGAGGCGGCGAAACTCATCATGTCGGCGGGTCTCATCCAGCCGCAAGGCCAAGCGGCGCTCGCCGCAATGGCGGAAGCGGCGAAGCTCGCAAAGCCGACGATGGAGACGCAGGCCTCCGGCGCGGGGCCATAGAAAGCGGGTCTGCGACGGCGCGGAATTTGCCTGCGCCTTCTCTCGGAGCGGCGATATCGCCGCCCTTCTTTGGACGCTGTTAGTGCGCTAAAGCTATGCTATGAGGCGGCGGGCGTGAATCTTGCCGCAAACTCGCTTTTGGCAGCCTCGCTCCCCCGGCGCGGCTTAAGCCTCCGATTCGTGTGACACACATGGCGCAACTGCCGCAATTTGACCTTGCCGAACTCAAACGCCGCATGCAGGCCACGCACGCGACGCTCAAGCACGAACTGGGCGGCCTGCGCACCGGGCGCGCCAGCGCGAGCCTGCTCGAGCCGGTGCAAGTCGAGGCCTACGGCCAGCGGATGCCGATCAATCAGGTGGCGACGATCAGCGTTCCCGAACCGCGGGCGCTGTCCGTCTCGGTATGGGACAAAAGCATGGTGCAAGCCGTCGACAAGGCGATCCGGGACGCTAACCTTGGCCTAAGTCCGACGGTCGAGGGTTCCGTTCTGCGCATCCGCATTCCCGAACTGAATGAGCAGCGGCGCAAGGAAATGGTCAAGATCGCCCACAAATACAGCGAGGACGCGCGCGTGGCTGTGCGGCACGTGCGCCGAGACGGCTTCGATATACTCAAGAAGCTGTTGAAGGAGCACGCGATCAGCGAGGATGACGAAAAGCGCCAGGAGGCGGAAGTGCAGAAGGCGACCGATCAAGCCATTCAGGAGATCGACGCCTCGCTGGCTGCGAAGGAAAAGGAGATCATGCAGGTCTAGGCGGTCGCCTTCCTTGTCCGAGGCCCTCATGCATCATCATCGCTCCACTCCCTGTTCGGCTCGGACGCCAGCCCACGTCGCCATCATCATGGACGGCAACGGCCGTTGGGCGCAGTCGCGCGGCTTGCCTCGCTTCGAGGGCCATCGGCGCGGCGTCGAGGCCGTGCGCCGGGTTGTCCGTTCGGCGATCGAGCGCGGCGTGCAATTCCTGACGATCTATAGCTTCTCGTCGGAGAACTGGAGCCGTCCTGCCGAGGAGGTGGCGATGCTGATGGGCCTCCTCAAGCGGTTCATTCGCGACGATCTCGCTGAGCTCAACGCCAATGGCGTCAGGGTCAGGATCATCGGCGAACGGGACAATCTCAAGGCTGACATTGTTGGGCTCATCGTCGAGGCTGAAACGCTGACCGAAAACAATCGCGGGCTCACGCTGACGGTGGCTTTCAACTACGGCGGGCGGCGAGAAATCTTCGAGGCGGCGCGGCGCTTGGCGATCGACATTCGCGATGGGCGCCTCGATGCGCGGGCGATCGGCCCGGCCGAATTGGCCGAGCGGCTCGACACGGCTGGCCTTCCGGATCCCGATCTTATCATTCGCACCTCCGGCGAAATGCGGCTGTCGAATTTCCTGCTCTGGCAGGCGGCCTATGCCGAACTCGTGTTCCTCCCCATCCTGTGGCCTGATTTCGACGACGCGGCCTTCCTCTCCGCGCTCGACCAATATGCGGCGCGCGAACGGCGGTTTGGCGCCGTCGTCGAACCGGCGGCTGTCAAATCGGCGTCGTGAGGATGTAGGCATGGCGGTAAGTGGAGAGGACCCAGCGATTCGCTCGGAGCCGCACGCTCGGTTCGGGTCGGACCTCAAGCCGCGCGTGGCGGCGGCTGTGGCAATGGGAAGCCTTGCGCTGGCGACGGCGTGGATCGGCGGGTTTATCTTCGCCGTTTTCTGGTGGTTCGCGTCGATTGTCGTCCTGTGGGAATGGCAACGGCTGGTCGGCGGCGTGCGGCTCGCCGAGCGGGTCGCGGTCGGCGGCCTTATGGTCGCGCTCGCTGCGCTGTCCGCGCTTCACAATTCGATCCTCGCTGCCATCGCCGCGCTCGTTCTCGGAACGGTCGCGGTCGGCTGGCTGGCCGGACGGAGGGAGGGAGTCTGGGCGGGGGCAGGCGTGCTCTATGCGGGCGCGCTGGTCACCAGCGTCGTGCTGCTGAGAATCAGTCCGAGATTCGGCCTGGCCGCGGTTTTATGGCTCTTCGCGGTCGTCTGGGGAACGGATATTGCGGCCTATTTCGCCGGACGGCTGATCCGAGGCCCTCGGCTTTTGCCGAGCGTCTCGCCTGGCAAGACTTGGGCCGGAGCGATCGTGGGCGCGCTCGCTGGCGCAGTTCTCGGCCTTATGCTCGCGGCGTGGACTAACCGCCTTGCGGCGCTGTTCTCGCTCGGGCTTGCAACGGCGATCGTGTCCGAGCTTGGCGACCTGTTCGAATCCGCGCTCAAGCGACGTTTCCGTGTCAAAGATTCGAGCGGCCTCATTCCCGGCCACGGCGGATTGATGGATCGGCTCGACGCGTTCGTCGCGGCGTCCCTTTTCGCCGCGGTGGTTGCAGGCCTTAACTCGCGCGGTTCGTTCATCGCCGGCGGATTGTTTCAATGGTAAGTGTTTCTGCTGGCGTTCGAGCTCCGTGGTTGCGTCCGCGTGAGACCCTCCCGCCACCCAAGCGCCTGTCGATTTTGGGCGCGACGGGTTCGATCGGACGCTCGTGCGCACAGGTCATTGCCGCCGCGCCGGGCAGGTTCTCGGTTGTTTCGCTCGCGGGCGGACGCGACGGCGCAGCGCTGGCGAAATGCGCAATCGAACTCGGAGCCGAATTTGCCGCGCTCGCCGATCCCGCGGGCTATGCAGACTTGAAGGCGGGGCTAACCGGCTTCTCCGTGGAGATCGCCGCCGGGCCGGAGGCGATCGAGGAAGCCGCTCTACGCGACGCCGATTTGGTGGTTTCGGCGATTGTCGGCGCCGCAGGGTTGCGCCCGACCTTCGCCGCGGTCGCAGCCGGGCGCACGGTCGCTCTCGCCAACAAGGAGACGTTGGTGTGCGCCGGCAACGTGGTGATGGAGAGGGCGCGACGCGTGGGCTCAATGGTATTGCCAATGGACTCCGAGCACAACGCCTTGTTCCAGGCGATCGGGGCGCGCGATCCGGGCACCATTGAGACGATGACCATTACCGCTTCCGGCGGACCCTTCCGCGAATGGAGCGCCGAGCGCATTTCCGCCGCAACGCGCGAGGAGGCGCTTGCCCATCCCAACTGGGTGATGGGGCCGAAGGTGACGATCGATTCGGCGGGTCTGATGAACAAGGGTCTCGAGCTGATCGAGGCGCATCATCTATTCGGCTTGCCAGCCGACCGGCTCGATGTCGTTGTGCACCCGCAATCGATCGTGCACGGGCTCATCGCCTTCGCCGACGGGTCCCTGATCGCCGGCATGGCGTCCCCCGACATGCGCACCCCGATTGCGCATTGCCTGGCCTATCCGGATAGGATCGCGTCCGGAGTGCGAGCGCCCGACCTTGCCGCGCTCGGCCGATTGACCTTCGAGCGCGCCGACCTCCAGCGTTTTCCGGCGCTTGGCCTAGCGATCGATGCGCTGCGCTCGGGCGGAGGCGCGCCAACCGCCCTCAACGCCGCCAATGAAATCGCCGTTTCGGCGTTCCTTGATCAACGAATTGGCTTCGGCGATATCGCGCGCCTTGTCGCAAAAACGCTCGCCGCGATGACCGCGGCCAGCGAATTGAGGACGCCGGCTGACATTGCGGAAGCGCTGACAATTCACCATATCGCGACAGATAGGACAGCAAGCCTATTGGCGTAAGCACGGACCTGCGCCACTGCAACGGTTCAGTAACCATCGCCCGCCGGCCAATGGCCGGTGCGGCAGCTAGAACTGGAGCCACGGATGGCGGGAGTGAATGCGATCGCCGGCCTCCTGGCCTGGCTTGGATGGTACGTTGTCCCTTTCATCGCGATCCTGAGCCTGATCGTCGCCGTGCACGAACTGGGGCACTATCTGGTCGGCCGATGGTGCGGCGTCAAAATCGATGCGTTTTCGCTCGGCTTCGGCCATGAGCTGTTCGCCCGAGTGGACTCGCGCGGCACACGCTGGCGGGTCGGGGCGCTGCCGCTCGGCGGATATGTCAAGTTTCACGGCGACGCCAATGCCGCCAGCGTCGGTGAGGGCGGCAAGGTTGATCCGTCGGTCGACGGTTCGTTGACGCTGGCTGGGCAGCCGTTGCGAAACCGCGCCGCCATCGTGCTCGCTGGGCCGGTCGCCAATTTCATCCTTGCCTTCGTCATTTTTACCGGCATGTTCATGGCCTTCGGGCGCATTGAACATCTGGCGCACATTGGGCGGGTCGAGGCGGGCAGTCCGGCGGCGGCGGCCGGGTTTCAGGCCGGCGACTTGGTAAAGACGATCAACGGGAATCCGATCGATAGCTTTGAAGCGCTTCAGGAATCGACGCTGATGAGCACTGGTCTACCGATGAACTTCGTTGTCGATCGCCAGGGCCAAAGCTTAGATCTCACGGCGACGCCGCGGATAACCGTTGTCGATCAGGGCGTCTTCGGCAAGCGCCGTATGGGTCATCTCGGGCTCGCCTCCTCGGCAGACCGGAACGACGCAAAGGTCGAACGGTGCGGCCTAACTACCTGCGCCGCGTGGGGCGCGGCGCAGGAATGGTTTATCGTCAAGGCGACTGGCGCCTATGTGGTCGGGATTTTTGCCGGGCGGGAATCAACCGATCAGATGTCGGGATTGATCGGCGCCGCGCAAATGGCGGGCGAAATGGCGAAAATTAGCCTTTGGGAGTTATTCAGCCTCGCCGCGTGGTTTTCGGTGTCGGTCGGCCTTATGAATCTGCTGCCGATACCGCTGCTGGATGGCGGCCACCTCGCATTTTATGCCTTCGAGGCCCTACGCGGACGCCCCTTGAGCGAGCGGGCGCAGGAAATCGGCCTTAGGATAGGAATCGCGCTGGTAGCATTATTAGTGGTTTTCACCACCTCGCACGACCTTTTCCGCTTGGTTACTAGCGGGAATTAACCAACGGTCGACCATGTTTGCGTGTCCCCGACGCAACGGTGGCCGGAAATGGTGTAGGCTCCGCCAATAACGGTTTGCAGGGGCGAGCAAAGATTGTAAAACGCCGTTAATCTTCCCGATCGCCGCTTGGCGAGCGGGACAGAGCGCCGCGGCGTGTGCGGCGCCGCCCGCGATCGGCGCCGTGAGGCGCGTGGGAGGCGCGAGCAAGGATCACACTGAAGCGGCGCCGCAGTGGCGGGCCGCGTTGGCGCGAACAGGGGCTTTGGGCCGTATGGATTGGATTCGCGGGTGTGTTGGCGTTCTTCTAGCGATGGCCCTTTGTCTGTGCGGGTTGAGCTGGACGGCGCCCGCAAGCGCGCAGCAGATCGTTGTCCAAGGCGCCAACGTCGATCCTTCAACCCTGAAGCCGTATTTCATGGGAACCGATCCAGCCTCAGTCCAGCGGGGCGTTGAGGATTTGAAGGCCACTGGCGTTTATTCGAATGTCAGCGCGAAGGTGGAGAATGGCAAGATTGTCGTCAGTCTCGCTGGGGGCGCGCAGATTATCAATAGAGTTGCATTCGAAGGCAACCGACAGATCGAGACGAAGCAGCTTGAAGTCGAGGTGCAGTCGAAGCCGCATACCGCCTACAACGAGGCGACCGCGGAGGCCGACGTCGGCAGAATCAAGGACGCCTACAAGAAATACGGCCGTAACGAAGCCGGTGTGACCAAACGGTTGGTTCAATTGCCGAACGGACGGGTGGATTTGGTGTTCACCATTAGTGAAGGCGAAAAGACCGGCATTCGCGATATCCGGTTTGTCGGCAATCATGCGGTTTCGAACTACCGCCTGCGCGGCCTGATGCAAACTAGCACGATGAATTGGCTATCGTGGTTCAAGAGCACCGACGTTTATGATCCCGACCGGTTAGCCTCAGACCTGGAGGCGATCCGCCGCTATTACATGAAGAACGGCTACGCGGATTTCCAAATCACCAATACCGACGTCGCCTACCAGGCCAATCCCGCAGGCTACGTTATTACGATCACGATGGACGAGGGTCCCCAATATCACGTCTCGTCGGTATCGGTGGTTTCCAATATTCCGAGGGTGGATGGACCGGCGCTCAATCGATTTGTCGCTCTGAGGCCCGGAGACGTCTATGACGCAAGCAGCGTCGACAAATCAGTGGAGGCGATCACCCGCGACGTCGCCCGGCAAGGTTACGCTTTCTCGGAGGCCCGGCCGCATGGCGAGCGCGACGCCGCCAATCATACGATCGCGCTTTCGTTCTCGGTCGACAACGGTCCGAAAGTCTACATCGAGCGCATAGACATTGTCGGAAACACCCGCACCCGCGACTTTGTCATTCGCCGCGAATTCGATATCGGCGAGGGCGACCCCTATAATCACGTCCTGATCGAGCGGGCCGAGCGACGCCTCAACAGCCTTGGCTACTTTAAGAAGGTCCACATCTCGAACCGGCCGGGGTCTTCGCCGGATCGGGTCATCGTGGTGGTCGATGTGGAGGACCAGCCGACCGGCTCAATCAGCCTGAGCGGCGGCTATTCGACGACCCAAGGCTTTTTGGCTGAGCTCGCCTACACCGAAACGAACTTTCTTGGCCGCGGTCAATACGTGCGGCTGAGTGTTTCCGATGGTCAATACACCCAGGGGTGGAAGGCTTCGTTTACCGAGCCTTACTTCCTTGGCCAGCGCCTGGCCGCTGGCTTTGACCTTTACCATCAGACCAACAACAACAACCAATTCGCGCTCTACCAGAACTGGACGACCGGCGGGACCCTTCGGCTCGGCATACCGATTACTGATGACCTGACGCTGCAGCCTAACTACTCGCTCTACGAGTCGAAGATCACCATTCCGAACTCGGCAGGTGCGCCCTTCGACGATTGCGTAGGACCCGATCAGACCTTCTTTCCGGGCGGAACCGTCATCCCGATTGTCCCGACGCCGTTTATCAACTGCTTGACCAACGGCGAGGCGCCGGTCGAAATCAAGCAGGCGGCAGCGCAAGGCAATATAATCACCTCGTTGGCCGGATTCTCGCTCCTGTTCAACAATATTGACGATCGGAAGAACCCGACGACTGGCTACGTTGTCAATTACAAGCAGGATGTCGCCGGCCTCGGCGGGCAATCTGAGTTCATCCGCGAAACGTTCGACGCGCGCTGGTATCATCCGATCACAGAGGACTTCATCGGTCTGATTCACTTGCAGGCCGGTCAGATCAATTCCTTCGGCTCGAGGCAGGCGCTCATCATCAACAACTTCATAGAGGGTCCGTCCTTGGTGCGCGGCTTCGCCCCGGGAGGCATCGGGCCGCGCGATGTCTCCGACCCGTTCAATATTCGGGCCGCGGCTCTCGGCGGCACGACCTATTATGGCGCTTCGGCCGAGGTTGACTTTCCGATTTTTGGCTTGCCCAGAGAAGTCGGGCTGAAAGGCGCGCTGTTCGCCGACGCCGGCAACCTGATCGGATACTCAGGGCCGACCGACTTCTCGAGTTTCCTCGGCTTTGTCAATTGTCCGCCTCCGGGGAGTTTCGGCCGGGCGTTCCCCACCACGCAATTGAGCTGCGCCCAGGTAAACGATCCGAACCTAATCCGCGTTTCGGTGGGCGCGAGTTTGATTTGGGACTCGCCCATGGGCCCGATCCGGTTTGACCTGGCGGTCCCACTGAGAAAAGGCCAATTCGACCAGACCCAGCTCTTCAACTTCTCGGGCGGCACATCGTTCTGAGATCGACCAGCCGCCTCCCCCAACAAGCGGGCGCGTCAGGGGCTGGCGCGTCCGTCGTCGCTTCTGACGGAACTTCTTATTGGCCAGGATTCGCTTTTTTCCCCCGAGCGCAACGCCTTCGTTGGCCGAAGTCGCGAGCTGGTGCGGCGCGGCTCTCGCCGCCGATTCCGACCCCGGCCGCGTAGTCCGGGACGTCGCGGCTCTTGATCAGGCGGGGCCGGGCGATCTGACCTTCCTCGACAATCTCCGGTATCTCGACGTGCTCAAGCGCACGCGGGCGGCGGCGGCGCTCGTTTCGCCGCGCCATGCTGGCGCTGCGCCCGCGACTTGCGCGGTGCTCATCGCCGCCGAGCCCTACCGCGCGATGGCGTTGGTGATGACCAAACTTTACCCTTCCGCGGTCAAGCCGGGCTCCGTTTTTGGCGAGACCGGGATTTCCGCGACGGCGTCGGTTCACCCTTCGGCGCGGCTGGAACCGGGTGTGATCGTCGACCCTGGCGCGGTGATCGGCCGCGGCGCCGAGCTTGGCGCCGGCACGATTATCGGGCCCAATGCGGTCATCGGTCCTGAGGTGCGCATCGGTCGCGATGGCTCGGTTGGCGCCTCGACCACGATCTTGGCCGCGCTGATCGGCGACCGGGTGATCATTCATCCCGGTGCGCATATCGGACAGGACGGCTTCGGGTTCGCCCTTGGGGCGCGGGGGCATCTCAAAGTGCCCCAGATCGGCCGCGTGATCATTCAAAACGACGTTGAGATTGGCGCCGGCGTAACGATCGACCGCGGCGCAAATCGCGATACTGTGATTGGCGAGGGGGCGAAGATCGACAATCTGGTGCAGATCGGCCACAACGTCGTCATCGGCCGCCACGCGGTGCTGGTCGCCCAGTCCGGCGTCTCGGGATCGAGCGCCATTGGCGATTTCGTCGCCCTCGGCGGTCAGGCGGGTCTCGCCGGACATCTGACGATTGGCGCGGGCGCCCAAGTCGCCGCGGCGGCCGGCGTGATGACCGATATTCCCGCCGGGGAGCGGTGGGCCGGGGCGCCAGCGAAACCCGTCCGGAAGTTTTTTCGCGAAGTCGCCGCGATCAAGCGGCTGGCCGACGGCGACGCGTGTGGCGACGCCAATGCAGAATAATGTCCCCGGACGGACGGGTGAGAAAGGAAACGGAATGAACGAACCGGCCGCCCGGACGTTGGACAGCTACGACATCCAGAAACTGCTCGCGCTGTTGCCGCACCGCTATCCATTTCTCCTCGTCGATCGAATTGTCGAAGCCCGCGGCGACGAATATGGCGTCGGGGTAAAGAACGTGACCGCCAACGAGCCTCATTTCCAGGGCCATTTTCCAGGCCGACCGGTCATGCCGGGCGTCCTGTTGATCGAAGCGATGGCGCAAACTGCGGGCGCGCTTTGCGTCGCTTCGCAGCTAGACAACACGGCCCCGAGCGTCGTCTACATGATGACGATCGATAAGGCCAAGTTCCGCAAGCCCGTCCTTCCCGGCGATCAGGTGCGGTTTCATATGACTCGCGTCGCCAAGCGGCGCAACATGTGGTGGTTCCGGGGTGAGGCGAAAGTCGAAGGCGTGCTGGTCTGCGAAGCCGAAGTGTCCGCGATGCTGGTGCGTGAATGACGGGCGCGATCCATCCGAGCGCCGTCGTCGAAGACGGCGCTCGGCTCGGGGCGGGCGTCGAGATTGGGCCGTTTTGCCATATTGGACGCCAGACCACGCTCGGCGACAATGTCCGGCTTATCTCCCATGTGAGCCTGGCTGGCGATTCCACGGTCGGCGCGCGCACCGTCATTTACCCCTTCGCTTCGATAGGGCATCCGCCGCAGGACCTCAAATATCGCGGGGAGCCGGTCCGCCTCGTGATCGGCGAGGACTGCCTCATTCGCGAAGGCGTGACGATGAACCCCGGCACCGCGGGCGGCGGCTCGGAAACGATCGTTGGCCCGCGCTCGGTGTTCCTGGCCAACGCCCACGTGGCGCATGATTGCCGCATTGGCGAGGGTGTTATTCTGTCCAACAACGTGATGCTGGCCGGCCATTGCCACATCGGCGATTTCGCCATTTTGAGCGGCGGCGCCGCCGCTCACCAATTCGTTCGCATCGGCGCCCACGCGTTCGTCGGCGGTCTCGCTGGCGTCGAGCATGACCTGATCCCCTTTGGCCTTGCGCTTGGCAACCGCGCCGGGCTCGCCGGCCTCAATATCATCGGTCTCAAGCGACGAGGTTTTACCCACGAGACGATCCATGAGCTAAGGCGCGCTTACAAGATGCTGTTCAACGGCGGTGGCGCCTTAGGCGGCACGTTGAAGGAGCGCATCGACGAGGTCGCAGGGTCGTTCGCTGGCCAGGTCGCCGTACAACAGATCGTCGCCTTTCTGCGCCAGGGCGGGGACCGTGCGATTTGCGTTCCGCGCGCCGGAAAGGAGGAGGAGGGGTGAGCGGGTCGAATGGCGGTCCGGGCGCTGGCGCCCCGGGTCCGCTGGCCATCCTCTGCGGCGCCGGCGCCTTTCCGCTCGAGGTCGCCGGCGAGGCCCGCCGCGCTGGCCGGGAGCCGTTTCTGGTCGGGGTCGTCGGCGCTACCGATTCGCCGATTGAAGCTTATCCACACGTCTGGGTCCGCATGGGCGAGGTCGGCAAGCTGTTCGCCGCCTTGAGAGGGCGCGCTATTGCCGAGATGGTGATCATCGGCGCGATGGCGAGACCCGAACTGGCCGATCTCAGGCTCGATTGGGGCGCGGTGAAGCGGGCCGCGGGGCTGGCGCAACTGTTTCGGCGCGGCGATAACGGGCTGCTTGCCGGCCTTGCCGCGATTATCGAGCGCGAGGGCGTCCGCGTGGTCGGTGCGCACGAGATCGCCCCGCGCCTCCTCGCGCCGGTCGGTCCGATTGGCGCGCGCGCGGCTTCCGAGGAGGACAAGATGGACATTGCGTTTGGCGCGCGCCTCCTCGGAGCGCTGTCGGCCTTCGACGCGGGGCAGGGCGCGATCGTCGCCGCGGGCCGGGTGCTGGCGATCGAGGCGGCCGAAGGCACCGATGCGATGCTCGCGCGCGCCGCGGAGATGCGCGCCAATGGCCGGCTGCGGCTTGCTGGCCCGGCGGGCGTCCTGGTGAAAGCCCCGAAACGAGGGCAAGATCTCAGGCTCGACATGCCGGCGATCGGGCCGAAGACCATTGAAGGCGCGGTCAAGGCGCAACTGAGGGGCGCGGCAGTCGCCGCGGGCCATGTGCTTGTGCTCAAGCGCGAGCTTTGCGCCCGCAAAGCCGACGCCGGCGGCCTGTTCCTCGCCGGATTCGCATATGCGAATCCGGCCGGATGAGCCCTTTGCGCGTGGCTCTCGTCGCGGGCGAGCACTCGGGCGACCAGCTTGGCTACAAGCTCATGCGGGCGCTCAACGAAGCGCGCTTCGGCGACTTCGTCTTTACCGGCGTCGGCGGCGAGGCGATGGAGGCCGAGGGCCTCAAAAGCCTGTTTCCGATCGCCGACATCGCTGTCATGGGCATTCTTCCGGTGTTGGCCAGGCTGCCGACGCTTGTCGCGCGCATCCATAAAACCGCCGCGGCGATCGTCGCCGCACGGCCCGACGCCCTGGTCATCATCGACAGCCCCGACTTCACCCACCGGGTCGCCCGCCGCGTGCGCGCGGCGCTGCCGAAATTGCCAATCGTCGACTACGTCAGCCCCAGCGTCTGGGCCTGGCGGCCCGGCCGCGCCAAGGCGATGCGGGCCTATGTCGATTGCGTGCTGGCGCTATTGCCGTTTGAGCCTGAGGCCTACCGGCGGTTGGGGGGACCGCGTTGCGTCTATGTCGGTCATCCGCTGATCGAGCGGCTCGACGAACTGCGGCCAAACGCAGGTGAGGCGCGCCGTCCTGCCTCCGCGCCACCGCTCATCGTCGTGCTGCCCGGCTCGCGCCGGTCCGAAGTGACCCGATTGATGGCGGATTTCGGGGGCGCGCTCGCGGCGCTGCGCCAATCGGTCGGACCATTCTCGCTCGTTTTGCCGACTCTGCCCCATATCGAGCGCGAGGTGCGGGCTTTGGCGGCGCGTTGGCCCGAGCCGCCGACCATCGCGCTCGGCGAAACGGCGAAATACGCCGCGTTTCGCGCCGCCCATGCGAGCCTTGTCGCCTCTGGCACCGCGACGCTCGAACTCGCCCTCGCCGGCGTCCCGATGGTCGGCGCCTACAAGGTCTCCCTCGTCGAAGAGCAGCTCAAATACCTGATCAAGGTCCCCTCGATCCTCTTGCCCAACCTCATCCTCGGCGAGCGCGCGATCCCGGAAAAACTGCAGAGGGACTGCGCGCCTGCGGCGCTCGGCGCTGCGCTGGCGGAGATCGTGCGGGACGGCCCGGCTCGCTCAAGCCAGCTCGAAGCGCTGTCGCGGCTCGATCGGCTGATGGCGCTGCCCGACGCCGGCGCGCCCAGCGCCCACGCCGCGCAGGCCGTCCTCGAGACTATCGAGGCGGGCGGCGGCCAATCGACTTTGAGCGTCTCCGGGCCGCAGACCGCGCATGGCTGACAGCGCCCGTCCGGGGCGCACCTCTGTCCGCGCGGAAGCGTTTTCAGGGACTTAGATGCTCCTTTGCTGCAACTCGAAGACCATCAGCCGCCCCCTTGGTTTGACGGAGACGCATGGCTTCTTGAGGGACAGCAAGGTAATATCTTGTAATATCAATGATTTATATGCAATAACTACTATGTAAGATTGAAAGTATCGCGCGAACTCGATTTTTACTTTGTGCGGCTTCAATCGCTCCCGCACCCGCCGCACGAGCCGGTCCTAGCGGGATGAGCGGCATGGGCGCGCCTATGGCGCCCGTGCCGCCGTCGTCCGCGCTCGCGAGCTGGATTCGATCGAGCCGAATTCCCGCGGGCGTCAGAGTGCGTAGCGGGCGCTCTCGCGGCTGCCGCGGCGACGGGTGAGGCCCATCAACGCGAGACCGGCGAAGCCGATGCCGAACATCGCCCAGGTCGAAGGCTCGGGAACCGCGAGCGTGGTCACGTTGCCGTCGATGGCGAGCCTGAGCGTGCCGAGACCGCTCGTCCCGGAGACCTCGACGAAGTAAGTCCCGGCCTGCTCATAGTCCCCGAACGGGGTGAACGTGCCGACGACCGCCGACTGGCCGCCCGAGGACGGGGCCGAGACCGTGGCTTGCTCGATCACGCTCCCGAGCGGGATGAAGGGCGAGACGCCCATGGTTGAGGTCCAGGTCGAGAGGGTCAGCTGCCCCTTGCCAGCCGGAATCTGGTCCGAGGTCGGGCCGGAGATCGACATCGAGGCGGTGACATATTCGGCGGTCGGCAGCGTGAACTCGAAGAAATCCTCGAACATCTTGCTGGCGCCCGGCGTCTTCGTGGCGGGAAACGAGACGCTGTCGTTCAGGATCGAGCCGAGGTTTTGGACCGTTATCGTCGCCGCGTGAGCCGCCGGCGAGCCGAGAATTACAACTGCAAATACTGCGAGTGATTTCACCAGGACTTTCGTGTTCATAAGCCATCCCCTATACAAAGGCCGCATTCAGGTTCAACAAGAGGCAAGTCTGCTCTGTGGAACTTTATACGGAGGGACGGCGTCAAAGTCAACAGTTTATCTAAAAGCGTGTGTGAATCTGGAGGCGGTGGTTAACGCACCCGCCGGGCGATTCGTGGGCGTCCGTGCGCGCGACGGGCCAAACCGGCGCAATCCTGGTGGTTTCGACGGCGCCCCCGTCAGGCCCGGGACCAGACCATTCGCGAAAAAGCATTCCGGCCGCCGTTCATACGAAAAGCCCCGCAGCCGCCAAGACATTGTCGCGAGACTTGGGCTGGCCCATCCCCGGCCCCTGGGCTCCTGCGGTCCTGAAACTCTAGCGGTTGCCCATGGGCTTGTATTCGCGCAGCGTCTTGCCGGTGTAGAGCTGG
This sequence comes from Roseiarcus sp., assembly GCA_036502965.1. Lineage (GTDB taxonomy): Bacteria > Pseudomonadota > Alphaproteobacteria > Rhizobiales > Beijerinckiaceae > Roseiarcus. Next base: position 24,458 of record DASXXT010000021.1, read on the forward strand.
CGCGGGCGGCCGATCTTTTGCTCCGGATCCTGGATCATCTCCTTCCACTGGGCGATCCAGCCGACCGTGCGCGCGAGCGCGAACAAAACCGTGAACATGTCGGTCGGGAAGCCCATTGCCTTTAGCGTGATGCCGGAATAGAAGTCGATGTTCGGATAGAGCTTCTTCTCGATGAAATAGTCGTCGTGCAGAGCGATGCGCTCGAGCTCGATCGCGACGTCAAGCAACGGATCGTCCTTGACCCCGAGCTCGTTGAGCACTTCGTGCGCGGTGCTCTGCATGATCTTCGCGCGCGGATCGTAGTTCTTGTAAACGCGATGGCCGAAGCCCATCAGGCGGAACGGATCGTTCTTGTCCTTCGCCTTGGCGATGTATTTGGGAATGTTCTCGACCCGTCCGATCTCGCCCAGCATCTTGAGCGCCGCCTCGTTGGCGCCGCCATGGGCCGGACCCCAAAGGCAGGCGATGCC
>DASXXT010000022.1:0-3995 GCA_036502965.1 Roseiarcus sp.
GGCAGGCATTGTCGGGGCGCTCGAGCCCGGCGAGACGAAGGCGAACTAACGCCGCCAACTTGTGCCGAGCGAGTGGTCTTGCGGGCGTTCCCGGCCCGCCATACCTGCCCTGAACCACCACAGAAAGGGAGAACGGCGATGAAAGCCGGAATTATCGGCTCGGGCGTGGTCGCGCAGACCCTCGGCGCGGGATTCCTCAAGCACGGACATGAGGTTGCGCTCGGCACCCGCGATCCCACCAAGCTCAAGGACTGGGCGGCGAAGCACAAGAGCGCCGCGGTCAAGTCTATGGCCGAAGCGGCGGCGTTCGGCGACGTTGTCGTGCTCGCGGTCGCCGGAGCCGCCGCGCTCGAGGCGCTGAAGCAGGCAGGCGCAGGCGCGCTTGCCGGCAAGACGGTGATCGATGCCTGCAATCCGATCGGCGGCGGGCCGCCGGTCAACGGCGTGCTGTCGTACTTCACGTCCCAGAATGAGTCGCTGATGGAGCAGTTGCAGAAGGCTTACGCGAGCGCTCATTTCGTCAAGGCGTTCAACTCGGTCGGCAACGGGCAGATGATCAATCCGCATTTCGCCGGCGGCAAGCCTTCGATGTTCATTTGCGGCGACGACGCAAGCGCGAAGAAGACTGTGACGCAAATCCTCGACCAGTTCGGCTGGGAGACGGAGGATATGGGCGCGGTCGAGGCGGCGCGCGCGATCGAGCCGCTGTGCAGGCTCTGGTGCATTCCGGGCGTCGGCAAGGGCGACTGGTCGGCGCACGCGTTCAAGCTGTTGCGCTGATTGTCATCACGGGTAGGCCCCTCATCGATACAGCCAAGATCGAGACCTTGATCCGCGAGCGCAAGCTAACCTCGGAGGGCCGCGATCCCCGCACCGTAACCGAAATCAAGGAGAAGATGGATCGAGCCGAGGCTCGCCGTTTGCAGCCTCATTACATCCGCGGCTTTTTCGAGAGCGCGTTCACGCGGCTTGGGGGCCAAATCCGTCGGCGTGAGGCAGGTCGCTTTGAAATAACCCGCGTACCGGGGCGTGTGAGGGACCGCGCCTCGGGCGTCATCCCGATCGCGGAGCGGTATGAGCGCATCTGCTTCGACAAGACCTATCGCGATAGTGCTAAGCCGCAAGTCGCTCTCGTCATGCCGGGCCATCCCCTTCTCGACGCGACAATCGCCGCCACGCTCGAAGACTGTGGCGCGGTTCTGAAACAAGGGACGATCCTCGTCAACGAAGCGGAAGCGTTCGACCCCAAACCACAGGTTCTTGTCACGCTTGAGCATGCGATCCGTGACGGAAGGCCGGGTCGGCGGTCAGCCGAGCATCGTCTCGCGGAAGATGCAGTTCGTGATGATTGACGAGGCCGGGCGAACCCGCGACGCGGGTCCGGCGCCCTATCTCGACTTTCGGCCTCTCCTGCCCGACGAGCGAGAGGCAGCCGAACGCTCTCTCGACGCCGGCTGGTTGAAAAACGACATCGAAAAGCAGGCGATGCATTTCGCTATCGCCGAGCTTGCGCCGGCGCACTTGCGGGAAACGCGCGAGCGCCGGCTCGCCGAAATCGACCGCGTCGAAAGCGAGGTCAAGGCGCGGCTCAAGCGAGAGATCGCCTACTGGGACGGGCGCGCGGAAAAGCTGGCGCACCGAGAACAGGCCGGCAAGGGCGGCAGGCTCAATTCGGGCAACGCGCGCGCCTACGCGCAGACGCTCGCCGCGCGGCTTGAGCGTCGCCTTCGCCAGCTCGAAGAGGAACGTGACATGCAAGCCTTGCCGCCGCAGGTCAAGGGCGCGGCGCTTGTCTTGCCGGCCGCACTTCTTAGGCCCGAGGTTGCCGCGCCTCACTTCGCGGAAGATGCCGCGGCCCGACGGGAGATCGAGCGGCTGGCGATGGCTGAAGTGATGGCGGCGGAGCGGGCGCTTGGCCGGCAACCGCGTGATGTATCGGCCGAGAAGGTCGGCTACGACGTAGAAAGCCTCGACCCGAAGTCGGGCCATTTGCACTTCCTTGAAGTCAAAGGTCGCGTCGAAGGCGCCGACACGATCAAAGTGACGACGAACGAGATGCTCGTCGCACTCAACGCCGGCGCGCGGTTCGTGCTCGCTATTGTGGCGGTCAGCGCCGGTGGCTTCGCCAATGAGCCGGTCTATGTACGAACCCCGTTCGAGGGAGCGCCAGCCCCAGAGTCTTCGGCAACGATTTTCAAACTCGAACGGTTGCTGCCGCGGGGGACGCCTCCGCGATGGACGCCGTGATGACGACCCGTCAGCAAATTGCGGACCATTGGGAAGCTTGTTGGGGTCGCTGCGCCGATCCGACCAAGGTAATGTTTGTGAGCGACGACGCTTTCGCCGCCTGGGTGAGAGCGATAGCGACGTCATTCTGCGCTTGGCGGACGGCGAGGCGGGCTAGCTCCTCGCCGCGCGGATGATCACGTCGCTGTAGCTCTCGGCCCGAGGGCGAGCGGCCTCTCCGCCTCTGTCATCGAAAACGTTCGATCCAGTGCTACGGCGGCCTTATCGCCGTCCGTCACGTACATCATCCCGATCATTGCTAGTCCGTTGAGCGACGGGTTGTCGGTATCCGGATGCGTCTTGAGATCGGAGGCCATCCCTGCGACCGCCTGCCTAAGGTCGCCGGCGCCGACGTATGCGAGCGCCCGGTTTTGCAGCAAGCGAGATGCGGGTCCCTCGTCAATCCGGCCCCCTCGTGTCTCCGACGTCAGGCGATCCCCGGAGCCCTCGTCTCGCTTTCACCCGGCCGCCTGATCCCTGGCTCCGATCAGGCCTAGGAACGCCGTTAACGCGCCATAGTTCCTTGCTCGAACCTCCCACTGCTCAAATCCGAGATCGGTGCCTGCCCCAAACAAAAAACCCGCCCAGAGTAATAGGGGTTGGCGAGGAAGTATGCCTTCCAGTCCGCGGCGGTCTTGCCGTTGACGGCGTCGATATACCACGTGTGAGCGAAGGTGGTCGGCGGGACCGGGCACGACGGATAAGCGGTGTCGGTCGGGGCTCTATTCGATGCCGAGTGGTCCCTCCGGACGTTCGCCGCACAGCCGTACGGTCTATGACATCGGTAAGCTTTCCAAGGAGAGCGAGCGCCTGCGCCAGAAATATGGAGATCGTATCGACGGGTCGCTCAAGAGAGCTATGGATGATTATCGGAAGACCATGACTCTCCTTCACCAGTCCGATGTTGCTCGAAATTATCGACGGTCTGGCCAATACGCCCAATACTTTGCCTATCTTTCCGCCAGACCTGAATTGGCGCGGCGTCTGGTCTCCCGGGCCGCGATGCAAATCGGAAAGCGAATGAGGAGACGTAGCCCCACGGTGTAGCGCAGTCTGAGACGTCATTGGCCCGCTGAAGGGCGACGCGGCTCAGTTGCCGTGGCCACACATCTCTGCGACCACGGCGGGACCACTGTTACTCAAGACGCACGACAGCAAGGGAATTGTCATCGCCACAATGCACTCGGTGCTCTGTGCTGGCGCAGCGCTTTATTGTGACGCCGCTCCGCCTTCGCGTTTGACGGTAGCGGGATTGGGGCATAGAATTCCTTTGCCGCGGAGACCGCCGTGCTTTGGGGCGGTCAAGAACGATAGGGCGGGACTTGCGCCCAACCTGGTCGGCGTCGAGGCGGCAAAAACTGAAAAAGAGCGAATAGCGGGAGAGAGCCGCCAAACGCACGCCCAGGACGGGACGCACTCATCGAGTGGCCCGAACTATAGTTGATATTGGTTTAGCGTCTGTCAACTCTCATCGCGTATCTCGGGTCGCAGGATAAAATGTCGACGAGAGCTCTCAGAACAAATTTTGTCGTCAATCTTTTCTCTCCGATGATACGGATCGCGGTCGGACTCGTGACGGTCCCGATCTATCTTCACCACATCGGCGATGCGCGCTACGGCGTGATGTCGATTGTATGGGTCCTCCTTGGCTTATTTGGATTTCTTGATCTCGGCCTGTCGCGCGCCGTCACCAACGCGCTAGCGAAACT
>DASXXT010000023.1:0-10070 GCA_036502965.1 Roseiarcus sp.
CACTGAGGGCGACAAGGTGGGGCGCCAAGTCGCTGAACGGATCGCGGAGGACCGCCGGCGGTCCGTCGCGCACGCCGGCGATGATCTCCTCAGCCGCTATCGAGCGCAACAGCGAACGCGCGAAAAACCGCGCCCGCAGCCTATTGTCGCCCATGATGCCGTCGCCACGGCCTTGAATAGCCGATTCATCCGCACTGTAAGCCGTCTTCACGGCCCCCTCGGGAGAATGTCGGTTGATGCCTGCTTCCGCGGCCAGCGCGAACGGGAGGAGGCAGGCCACAGCGACCAGAATCCTCTTCATGGTGCCACTTCCCTTTCAATCCGTTAACAACAAGCTAACGCCATGCCGCAGCGTCCGCTGTGATCCACGTCACACTCCGAACGAGGAGAGAGAGCGCCGAGCCGCGGGTCCCCTTCCGAGCACCCAAGGCCCGCAACCGCTATTGAACATCCTAGTACAGTATAATATATCGAAGGCTGTTGTCTCAGCGGCGGGGCGGGGCCGCCTCGGACGACAAATTCTCGCAGAAAATCAGAAGCTGGGTTAAGCTCGCCGCATGAACAATCCTGCGCTTCCGCATGCCGAGACCACATGCTCCTCGTTCCAGCGCCTCTCAAAAATCAGGGAAAGAGCGCGAGAAAAAATTTTCCCGCTTTAAGCTACGTAACCCATTGAAAAGTCTAGATTCGGGCGAGGAAATCCAAGAGAATTCAACACTCATGAGCGGGGGACTTCGCAGCGAAACGGCCACGAGCCAAGAAAGCCCAAACGGTTCGACCGGACCCATGTCGCGGCCCGCCGAGGAGAGCCAAACCGACGCCATCAAAAGGCAAAGCCGCCTACCGCCTTCGGTCCGCGAACCCCTTGGCGAGGAAAAGGCCGCCTTGGCGCAGGCCCTCGGCGTCGATCCCATGGCCGATCCCCAGCGAGAGATGCCACTGGGTCGGAATCGACGCTCCGGCGAGCGCTTCCGCCGCCATGAACATCGCGTCAAACGGGATCAACGGATCCTGATCGCCGTGGACGAGCAGGATGGGCGGAGGCGCGCCGCGCGCATCGCGCGCCGTCGCTTCGCTGAGCCGCTCGGGGCCGACCAACAGGCCGGAAAAACCAAGAATCGCGGCCGGCGCGCGCGGGCGCCGGAGGCCGACATGCAGCGCCATCATGCAGCCCTGGCTGAACCCGACGAGCGCCAGCTTCGAATCGTCGAGGCCGAGCCGCTTGAGCTCGGCGTCGAGAAAAGCGTCGATCGCGCCGCGCGCCTTGACTGCGCCCGCTAAGCGCTCGTCGCCGCCGCTGGGATCGTCCGGCGGACGATTGGAAAGCGCGAACCATTGCCGGCCCATCGGCGCCGCCGGGCTGCGCTCCGACGCGTGCGGCGAGACGAAGGCGGCCTCGGGCATCAGCCCGCGCCATTGACGCCCAAGCTCGATGAGGTCATTGCCGTCCGCGCCGTAGCCATGCAGGAACACCACCAGCTGGCTGGTTCGGCCGGCGGCCGCCGGGATGCGGGGTCCGTCCAGGGCGGCGCTCATTAGGTATAGGCTCCAGGGCTAATCCGTTCTGGCTTATCGCGAACCGTCAGCAAGAGCCATCCCCGACCGCGCCTTGACGCCGCGATAATAGGCCCAGAGCATGCGCGCGGCGACGCCCCGCAACGGGCGCCAGCGTTCGGCGATCCGCTCGAGTCGCGCCGCGTCCGGTCGCCGCTTCAGGCTCAAGGCCACCTTGGCGGCTTCCTGCAGCGCCAGGTCGCCGGCGGGGAAGGCGTCAGGGTGGCCGAGGCAAAACAGGAGGAAAATGTCGGCCGTCCATGGGCCCACGCCTTTGACCGCGACAAGCGCTTTGTGGGCGTCCTCGGCGTCGAGACTGCCGAGGCTCTTAAGATCGAGGCCGCCGTCGACGATCGCTTGAGCGAGCGAGCGCAAAGCGCGGATTTTGGCGTTCGACAATCCGCAGGCGCGCAAGTCCTCTTCTGGCGCCTTGGCGATTTCAGCCGCCTCGAGCGGGACGATGAACGCCTGCAATCGGCCGAAAATGGCGGTGGCGCTGGCGGTCGACACCTGTTGCGACACGATGATCGCCGCCAGGCCGGCAAAACCCGCCTCTCTGCGGCGAAGCGGCGGCGGGCCGCCGATCGCGATCAGGCGCTCGATGAGCTCCGGGTCTTTGGCGCGCAGGCGGTCGGCGGCTTCGCGCAGGGTCGCCTCGTCGTCGATCGGGGGACCGGGGTGGTAGATTCTTTTCGTCGCTGGACGACGTTTGGCGCGCCGGGTTGCGCGGACCCCCAACTTACGCATCGGCTTTGCCGCTATGGCAGATGAGATCCTCGCGACCGCGCCCGTCCTGCGCTTTGCGCCTTCGCCGAACGGGGCGCTCCATCTCGGCCATGCCTATTCGGCGCTCATGAACGAGCGAGTCGCATCCGAACTAAGCGGGCGGATGCTGCTGCGCGTTGAGGACTTAGACCGCATGCGCTGCAAACCGCAATTCGAGGCCGCGATCATCGATGACCTCGCCTGGCTTGGAATTCGCTTCCCTGATTCGCCGCGCCGTCAAAGCGAGCATGGCGACGACTACGCGGCGGCGCTGGCGCAGCTCGACCGGCAAGGCCTTGTCTACCCCTGCTTTTGCAGCCGCTCGGAGATCGCCCGCGCCGCGAACGGCAAGCGAGATCCAGATGGCGCCCCGCTCTATCCCGGAAGTTGCCGCGCGCTATCTCCAGCCGGAGCGCGCGACCGACTGGACCGCGGCGAGAAGGCCGCGCTCCGGCTCGACATGCGGCGCGCCGTTGACGCCGGACCGGCGGGTCTTTGCTGGACCGAGTATGGCGAGGGTGCCGTTCCGTCGCAGCATTCGGCGGCCCCGGAGGTCTGGGGCGATGTGGTCCTACGCGGCCGCGATCTGGCGGCAAGCTATCACCTGGCGGTGGTCGTCGACGACGCGTTGCAACGCGTGACCGACATCGTGCGTGGACGCGACCTGCTCGCCGCGACGGCAGTCCACCGTCTGCTGCAGGCGCTGCTCGACCTTGCCGAGCCGCGCTATCGGCACCACCGGCTGGTTCTCGACCAGAACGGAGAGAAGCTATCGAAAACCCGTCAATCCTGGTCGCTGGCCGAACTGCGCGCAACAGGCTTGACCCCGGGCGAAGTTCGCGGAGCGTTGGGGTTCGGCGCGGCTGCTGCCGGCGGGCCTGCGGTCGAGTTTGGTTGAAGTTCCGCGGTCGCGGCGACGGGCGCCGGCTTCTCCGCCATCGCCGCGGCGGACGGCGACTCCGCCATGAGCTGGTCGACCCGTTCGCGCTCCCGCTTAAACGCCGCAAGCATCCTGCCGTCGAACTCGCGCGTGCGCGGGAGCTTAATCGCCATCGGGTCGACGAAGTTGCCGTTGATGATCACCTCGTAATGAAGGTGCGGGCCGGTCGCCAGTCCCGTATCGCCGAGATAACCCACAGTCTGACCCTGAAGGACGCGCGCGCCCTCGACGATCCCGCGGCCGAAGCCGGACATGTGATTATAGGCCGTCACATAGCCGTTGGCGTGCTGGATCTCAACCCGCCTTCCGTACCCGCCATCCCACCCCGCCTTGATGACGACGCCATTGCCTGCGGCGTAAATCGGCGTGCCGATCGGCGCCGCCCAATCGACGCCGGTGTGCATGCGTGCGTAATGCAGAATCGGATGAAAACGCATCCCGAACGGCGAGGTCATGTCGCCCTCCGCTATCGGCTTGCGCACCAGGAACTTGCGCATCGAGCGGCCGTTGTCGTCGTAGAAGTCGACCATGTTGTCGTCGGGCGTCTGGAAGCGGTAATATTTGAACGTTTGATCCCGGACCGTCATGGAAGCGCATAGCAGTTCGGGCCGCGGATTGATGTCGTCAGGATCGGAGTAGAATGCCTCGAGCGAATCGCCAGGCGCCGTTGCGCGCTGGAAATCCACGTCGTTGGCGAAAACCCTCGTCATTACGTCAATGATCGATCGGGGCAGCCCCTGTTTGAGCGCCGTCTCGTAGAGGCTCTCATAGAGGCTAATCCCGCCGCCCGAACTCTCGTCGTCCGCCGCTTTGGGCTTTCGCGGCGCCTGCGCAGCGCGCAGCGTCACGGGCTTGTAGCCGCCGTCGTCGGTGATTGCGACCGTCGCCTTGAGCTGATCGTCGGCGTACACCGAGATCCGGGCTATTCCCGGCTTCTCCTGACGAACGGCAGGCTCGTCGGGGAGGAGAATGATCTTCTGCCCCTCGCCGACCGGCGATTCGCCATGCTTGACGCCGAACGCGGCCAGGATGGCCTGGGCGGCCGCTGGGCTCGCGCCGTTGGCCTTGAGCACGTCCTCAAAACTCTCGCCGTGCCGCATTTGAACGAGCTTTTCGTTCGGAGACGCGTCGTCTGGGCTCGCCTTGACGACATTGGACACATTTTCGGGAATCATGCGCACTTCGATCGAGGCGAAGGGCGTGCTGGGGCTCACGCTGCCCACGGTCGCATAGGCGGAGAGCTCACGCAGAGCTTCGCTGGCCCGGCTGGTTCGCATCAGCAGGATTTGCGGCGGCAGGGATTGAGAGGCCGCCTTTTCGGCGGGCGCTTTCAGCGTTTCCACGATCTGCGCTTCCGCCTCGGCCTGCGTCAATTCTCCCGAGGCCTGTTCCGCGTCGCTCGGACTAAGATCCTCGACGCGAAACGTCACCTCCGCATTGTCTTGGACGGGGCCAGGGTCGGGCGGCGCCTCGGCGACGTCGGTTCCGCCATTCACAATCTTGAGCGGATTGAACGGGGGCACCGCGTCGGCGAACCCGGTCGGGGTCATGGTCAAAGTGGTTTGGAGACGCGTGAAGGGGCGCGCCTTGACCACTTCCTTGTCGCCGACCTTGATGATCGTAGGCGCTTTGAATGTCTGTTTGTCCGAGATGATATCGACCGGCCGAAGGAGCCGATCGCCCTTGCTGGGATTGACGCCCCCTTCCTGCGAATCCGCCAGCCGCGTCGGCGCGGCGAATTCAGGCGCCTCGGCGAAATCGTATTGGCTGTCAAGGTCGAGATACAGAGCCGCGCCGATCAGGGTCACGCCGCAGAGTCCAGCCAACGTCGCGCCAGCGAGCCATCTGAGCGATGCGAGGCGCCGCTCGTTGCGGTCGAGCCGATCGTCGCCCAGTCGAATCGGCGGCTCGACTCCGAGGTCGGGGCCGACCGTCGCGCGGTCGCCGCGGGAGCCCAGCCGCGGAAAAGCAGCCGCGAAGGTCGTCAAAACTGTTGTTTCGCTCGCTTTTGATGCCCGCGTTGAGTCGCACGGGCTGCGAGATTAGTTACCGCGCATGGCCTGCGAGCGCAAGCTCTCCTTCCGGCCGTATTGTTCCATCCCCCTGTCACCCCTTGCAATTTGACTGTTTCCTTCTCTAGTAGGGCGGCGCGCCACCGCGGAGACCTCATGCAATTGATAGGAATGCTTGATTCGCCCTATGTGCGCCGGGTCGCCATTGCGCTGATCATTGGGAAATCTCCGTTTATACATAGGCCAATTTCGCTCTTCCGGCACATTGATCAATTCTCAAAGCTCAACCCGCTCCTGAAAGCGCCAACCCTCCTCACCGATGACGGAATGGCGTTGATGGATTCGAGCGTCATTCTTGATTACCTTGCCGGCGTGGATTCGCGCATCGCCGCGCTGACGCCTTCGAAAGCGCCTCAGCGTCTGAAAACGGCGCGGGCGACGGGACTCGCGCTGACGGTCATGGAAAAAGCGGTGCAGCGCCACTATGAGCGTATGCTGCGCCCAGCCGAAAAGCAGCACGAGCCATGGGTTGACCGGGTTATGGGTCAATTGACTGCGGGTTTGAGCGAATTGGAGGCCGAACTCCCCGGGTCGGAATGGATTGGCGGCGAATTGGGCGTTGCTGACATCACCGTCGCCTGCGCCTTCGGCTTCGCCCACTCCATTCTGGGCGACCTGGTGGAGACCAGCCTCTATCCCAATCTCGGCGCGTTCTACGCCCGCGCCGAAGCGCTTCCCGCGTTTCGCGCCGCTCCGCCGGAGGATGGGGCGACCGCTTCGGCGATCGACGATTGACGAAATGGGGCCAAGCGCCAAGTGCAATCCGGCCGGCTGGCAAGGAGCGTCAGGTGGCTGATCAAAGCGAGGGAATGCGCGCAATTGTCGCGCCCCGCCCGGGCGGTCCGGAGGCGCTCGAAATTCAGCGGCGCCCGCGTCCGGTTCCTGCGGAGTGCGAGGTTCTGGTCCGCGTCGAAGCTGCAGGCGTCAACCGACCCGATGTTCATCAGCGCCAGGGTCACTATCCGCCGCCGCCCGGTGTGACTGATGTGCTCGGCCTGGAAATCGCCGGCGAGGTCGTCGCGCTTGGACCGAACGCCTGGGTTCACCGCCTCGGCGCTCAGGTGACGGCGCTGGTCCCCGGCGGCGGCTATGCCGATTACTGCGTCGCTCATGAGACCAACGCGTTGCCGATCCCCGCCGGGCTCGCGGCGATCGAGGCGGCGGCCATTCCCGAGACCTATTTCACTGTCTGGACGAATGTCTTCGCCCGCGGGGCGCTGAAGGCCGGCGAAACGTTGCTGGTGCACGGCGGCGCATCCGGCATCGGCACCACGGCAATTGCGCTCGCCAAGGCGTTCGGGGCGCGCGTCATCGTCACCGCCGGATCGGATGAGAAAGCCGCGCAATGCCAGCGCCTGGGCGCCGATCTCGGCGTCAATTACCGCACGGACGATTTCGTCGCGGTCACGCTTCGTGCAACCGGGGGCCGGGGCGCCGATGTCATTCTCGATATGGTCGGCGGCGATTACGTCGAGCGCAACTATGAGGCGGCGGCGCTGGACGGGCGCATTGTGCAGATCGCGTTTCTGAAAGGACAAAAGACGACCGTCGATCTGAGGCCGATCATGACCAAACGCTTGGTCCACACCGGTTCGACTCTGCGCCCGCGCTCACCGGCGGAAAAAGCGGTGATCGCCGAAGCTCTGCGCGCCAAAGTGTGGCCGCTGCTGGAAGCGGGGCGCTGCCGGCCGGTCATCGACTCGGTCTTTCCCCTTTCGGAGGTCGCGAGAGCGCATGAGCGGATTGAGAACGCCGAGCATGTCGGCAAGGTGGTGTTGACAATGTAAACGTTCGGCCGAATGGCGAGCTTGAAATGCGCAGCCGGAGGTCGCATGTTTTGCGTGTGAGCGCGCGAATTGGTCCTGCGCGAAGAGGAGTGCGACGCTGAATTTAACGCCTCACCCCGCCGCGGCGCCCGCCGCCGGCAGCCCGGCCGCCTCGGGAAGCGCGCAAACGGCCGACGTCCTGTCGCAAATTATCGTTGAAGGACTTGAAGATGCCAAGGCCGAAGACATCGTCTCCATTGACCTTTTCGGCAGGACGACGCTTGCCGATCGGATGATCATCGCCTCCGGCCGCTCGAGCGTGCATGTCGGCGCCATCGCCGACCGGGTGGTCAAAGCCTGTCGTGACGCCGGTTACCCCGCACCGAAAGTCGAAGGGATGCCGCTTTGCGATTGGGTGCTGCTCGATGCGCAAAATGCGATTGTGCACATCTTCCGTCCAGACGTTCGCCGATTCTATAACCTTGAGAAGATGTGGAGCGCCGATCGGCCCGGAGAAGCGGCCAAGAGCTAAATCGGCCGAGAGCTGAACCATGCGCCTCGCGCTGGTTTGCGTCGGCAAACTGAAGGCGGGGCCGGAGCGTTTGCTGTTCGATCGCTACTTCAAGCGGTTGACGGAGGGCGCGCGAGGCGCGGGCTTCGCCGGCGTCGATTTGCGTGAAATTACTGAATCGCGGGCGCGTCGGCCGGACGAACGGCGGGCCGAAGAGGCTGCTGCGATCCTCGCCGCCGTGCCCAAAGACGGCGCACTGGTTTTGCTCGACGAGCGGGGACCGTCGGCGACCAGCGAGGAATGGGCCGCCGATATCGGCCGAGCGCGGGACGCGTCGCGACCCGCCTACGCGGTGGCGATCGGCGGACCGGACGGGCTCGACCCGTCGCTCGCCGCCGTGGCGCATCGACTCCTGAGCTTCGGCCGAATGACCTGGCCCCACCAGCTGGTCCGCGTGATGGCCGGCGAACAGCTCTATCGGGCGATGACGATTCTGGCTCGCCATCCCTATCATCGCCGCTGATTTCTTTTTGTCTGCCGCACTGACGGTCGTGAGCCTGAGACAATCCTTCGCTAAACGCTGGCCCCGCTCGATGAGCCGCGTTTGCCGGGCGGCCTGACCGACTGGGGATCTAACGACTGATGAGCGAAACGCTTCTCACCGAGACGGTAGGGTCTGCGGAACTGCTTGCCAGACGCGTCCAGCAGAGGTCATCCTTGCTGGCCTCGAAGAGCGTGGTGCGCTTACTTTCGACGAACCGGAGGATCTGAGACGCGACCTCCGCACGCTGCTTCATCGCGAGCGCATGCAAATCGCCGTCGCCGAGATCGACAAGGCCGAACAGGTTCTCGGCTACATGATCCGCGCGAGCATCAAGGACTGCCTGAATCTATGGTTCGGAAAATCAGAGCAGACCGACCAGGAGATTTGGAGCCGATTCGGGGTGGGTCGCCCTTGCTTCCCGCGGGAACTACGACCATTGGGCCCTGGACGTCGAAAATCCCCGGTTTTTGGTGGCTCTGGTGATCCTGCTCGACCAGTTTCCCCGCAACATGTATCGGGACACGCCGAAGATGTACGCGTGCGACGCGCACTGCAGGGCACTGGTCAAGCGTGGACTGCGGATGGGCGTGAGCGCGCGTCTGCGCCCGGTCGAGCGCGTTTTTCTCTGCTTGGTGTTGACTCACTCGGAGATCCTCGACGACCAGCATCTGTGTATGCAGGAGTGGGGACCAGGCTATGGCCGTGCTCAAGCCGGACGAGCCGCTCAACGTATTCCACGAGATATTTAACAGATACGTTGAGGTTATCAAGCGATTTGGCTGATTTCCGCACCGGAACAAACTCCTTCAACGGGTTAACACCGCAGGCGAAGAGAAGTTTCTCGGCAACAATTCGTTTCGGTTCGACCTGCCGCTTGTCCGTCAGCCAGACGGCGCATTCGTCTTCGCGGGGGCCGTGAAGAGGCGAACCGTCAAGTTGCTCGACCATGAATATGAGAGCCTGCTGCCCGATCCCGAGGAGGCGCCGCGCGGCGGTTTCGAGTTCAAATACACCGGACCGGAGAATGTGTTCTCCAAAGCGCACGTCCAGCTCGAGAAGCAGGGCTACATCCGAATCGGCGACAGCGTTCCCGACTTCACGGCCGAAACAAGCCTGGGCCAGATAAGCTTCTACGAATTCGTCGACGACTCCTGGTGCGTCCTCTTCTCGCATCCGGCGGACTTCACGCCCGTATGCACCACGGAGCTGGGGGCCGCGGCAAGACTAGAGCCTGAATGGAGCAAACGCGGCGTCAAGGTCGTCGGCCTTAGCGTGGACAGCGCGGCCGATCACGAGCGGTCGATAGCGGACATCAATGAGACGCAGGGCGCGGAGGTCAATTTTCCGATCATCGCCGACAAGGACCGTGAGGTGGCGATGCTGTTCGGCATGCTCGACTCCACTCACTTCCGCCACGGATCGAACCTCGGCGAGACCCAGACGGCGCAATGTGTTCATCATCTCGCCCTCGAAACGGGTGGAGCTGATTTTGTCCTACCCTGCCTTCGTCGGTCGCAGTTTCGATGAAATCCTGCGCGTGATCGACGCTCTCCAACTATCCGCCAAATACCGGGTGGCCACGCCAGTCAATTGGAGACCGGGCGACGACACAGTCGTGCTACCGTTCATCCGAGACGAGGAGGCGGAACGCATGTTTGGGGCCAGGGCGGCTTCCGGAAGGTTCGATCCTATCTCCGATACTTGCGGGATCCCTCGTTGCGCCGCCTGTGAGCGTTGACACGTCAGGGCCAGAATGGCTCAGTTACACCCTGAACGCAAAAGATAACTTCTGGACTGGTCTTGGCCTGACCCCGGTGAATCCCCCTTCGGAGGGGGGCCTCCGGAGGGGTCGGTCGGAAGTGGAATCGAGTGTCGGATCACGATTTTGTCGTCTCCGACGAGGATTTCTTTGACCAGC
>DASXXT010000024.1:0-4756 GCA_036502965.1 Roseiarcus sp.
AGTCTTGCGGCCGGGTGTAGCGCACGGTCTCTACGATCCGCCGCGCAGCTGCGGTCGTCTCGACATGCGGAACCATGATGCCTCCTGCGCCTGCGTCCAGGTACCGTGCGATGAGATGAGGCTCATTAGTTTCCGGACGGACAATCGACTGGACTCTCGCGGCCCGCGCGGCCAAGCACATGTCCTGCACCCGCTCCACCGAAGCGACGCCATGCTCGCAATCGATGAACACTCCGTCGAAATCGAGAAGCCCAATGAATTCCGTCAGCGATGGGCTCGGGTAGTCCGGGTTGACGACGACCACGACCTCGCCACGCTTCAGTTTGTCCTTGAAGAGATTGGCCATGGCGTTCGACCTAGTGGACGACTGGCCAGTTTTGCGACAGTTCCGCCGCGCCGCGGGGAATGTTCGCATCGAGATAGTTCGCGCTCGTCGCTGCGGCGGACGCGGACGCGACAGTGAGGTTGAGTTCTCCGTCGCGCCGAATGCTTTCCCGGCTCGTCATTCCGACGAATAGTCGATCGGCGGCGCGTCCTTCACAGCGACTGCGAAAGCCAGGCAGCGGATCGAGGCGTTGGCGCTTACCGGCTTGAGACTGTGCACCGCGTTGGGCGGGATTTTGACAAGGTCGCCCTGCCGAATCTCCCTCGTGTCGCGCTCGACCGTCATCAGCCCCCGGCCGGTCAGCACGTAGTAGAACTCGAACGTGGGATGGGAATGCGGATGGACTTCGCCGCCGGCCATCACCTCGAATTCACTGACGAGTTCGAGGTGGCCACCCAACGTCTCGTCCCGCATCTCGCGCGGCTTGAACAGCCACCAGACTGGAACCGTGCCCTGATGTTCCGGCGAAGCCGGGACATCCTCGATCGATCGCACATCCATCTCGATTTCCCGTTTCCCGGCGTTCGCGTCGCTCGCTCGCTCAGGAGGCGCGAAGCCTCCCCGTTACTTATAGACTCGGTTTGCGACCGCGACGAAACTGTCGACGTTGGCGGGAGTCACGAGTGTGAAGGGAATGAGAAAGTCCTTCGGCAACTTGACGCCCTTCACAGCCAGGAAGCAGCCCCAGACGCCGCCGCCGCCCTGCCCTTCCGGATCTTGGAACACGGTCGCGGTGAGGTCGCCGCTCTTGATCGCGGCGAGCGCCTCAGGCAATCCGTCCACCCCCGCCATCGGGATCTTCAGCCCGGCCTGCTTGGCCGCCTGCAGGGCGCCAAGGATCATGTCGTCGTTGTTTGCGACGATGAAATCGTATGTCTTGTCCTTGGTGAGGATGCTCTCTGTGACCGCCTGTCCCTTGCCGCGATCGTAGTCGGCGTATTGCTCAACGAATTCGATCTTGTCACCAAGCCCGGCGCTGTTGAGATAGTTCTTCAGGCCGTCGTTGCGGGCGATGTCTGTGACCTGCCCGGCGACGCCGCGAAGATAGACACCGCGAAGTTTGGGCTTGCCTAGCTTCTTGTAGAGCGCCTCCAGGAACTGACCGAGCTTGACACCGGAATCTGTCTGGGCAGAGCCGACGAAAGTGACATAGTCGCCGCCGCTCGCTTTGCCGTTGAACTGAACGACCGGGACGCCTTTCTTGTTCGCGGCGTCGATCGAGGCGACGGAGGCGTCGAGGCTCGCCGCCTCGAAGGCGAGGCAGTTGATGCCCTTCGTCAGCATCGTCTCGACATTGCTCAATTCTTTGTTGGTGTCGTTGACCGCGTCGGCCTCGATGCAGTCGACGCCAAGCGCCTTGCACGCGTTTTCTGCGGCCTTCTGAAGCGCCGCGACATAGGGGAAGGCGAGGTTCTGGTAAGAGATCCCGATCGTCATCTTCTCCTGCGCCTTCAAGGAGCCGCCGGAACCGGCCAGCAGGCTGGCTGCGATCGCCAGCGCCGATGCGACATGATTCGCCATTGTCCACCTCCTGCACCTGGCGGACGAGCGGCGTCCGCCTGCTCCTCCCTGCCGCGGCCATCATCGCGCGACCGCCAGGGGGCTCAGCGAGCGGTAACATGCGTTTGCACTGCCCCTCGCCTGTTGCCGGCCGTTGGGCCTACGCGATCAAGCCTAGCAGACTTGGCACGATTGTCGACAATTTTGTTGGTTACTCATACAGCAGGGCCTCGTTGGGACCACAAGACCCTTGTCATGGCCATAATTGTCAACAATTATCGAGCATGAAGGACATTTCGATCGAAGATCCCTCCTGGGCGTCGGCTTCGCCGAGCCTTGGCCCCGCCGCGGATCCAGCGGCGGAGCAGATTACCCGCGCCATCGAGCGCGACATTTTTCGCGGTCGCTTACGCCCAGGCGAGAAGCTGCGAGAGGAGGAGCTGGCGGAGCGCTTCGAGGCCTCCAGGCATCACGTTCGGGCTGCGCTGGCGCGGCTCGCGCAGATCGGAATCGTCGTCAAGGAGCGGAATCGGGGCGCCTTAGTACGCCGCTTCACAGCCGACGAGGTCCAGCAAATTTACGAGATCCGTGAGATGCTTCAACGGCAGGCCACCCTGCGGATCGCTCTACCGGCGGCGCAGGAGACGGTCCAGAGGCTGTCGACGATTAACGACGGCTATGAGGAGGCGGTCCGAAGCGGCGACTTCCACCGCATCCATGAGACGAACGACCGCTTCCACACGGAGTTGTTCGGCCTCTGCGGCAACGAGCTCCTCGTCTCGCTCATCAACAATTACATGGAGTTGACCTACGCCATCCGCGGCGCGGCTTTCGCCGATCCGGAAAACCTCGACAAGTCGCGCGAGCATCACCGGATCATGCTGAGGCTGCTCTCGGGCACGGATTCTTGGGCGCTTGCCCAGATCTGCGTGGACCACATCCAGATCACCAAGGAGCAGTACCTGTCGACGCTCAGGGAAAGCGCGGAAGCGCCTACGCTTTCGTCGAGGATGGGACCGTGACGCCCTCCGCCCCGATGCCAACCCTCCCCGCCGCCCGCCCCTAGCAGCCTGTCGGACTTAACGCCGGGCCTGCGGCTACGCTAGAGTCAAACATTGATTCTCGCAGGGCGACGGGCGTTTTTTTATGAGCAATTTTCGCACGATCGATCGCGAGACCGAGTTTTTGCTGCCTCCCTCGGTTGACGAATGGCTTCCCGAGAAACATCTGGCGCGGTTTGTCGTAGAGGTTGTCGACGGGCTCGATCTTCGCGCGATGAGCGGCAGTTATCGCGGTTCCGGGTCGGCATCGTATCATCCGCGAATGCTACTGGGCATTCTGGTTTACGGCTATGCGACGTGCGTGTTTTCGAGCCGCAAGCTGGAGCGTGCGACTTATGACTCGGTGGCGTTCCGGTTCATCGCGGCCAACGATCATCCCGACCACGACACGATCGCGGCGTTCAGGCGGCGCTTTCTCCGGGAGATCGAAGCTCTGTTCGTTCAAGTGCTGCTGCTGGCGCGGGAGATGGGGGTTCTGAAGATGGGGACGGTGGCGCTGGACGGCACGAAGATCCACGCCAACGCCAGTCGGCACAGCGCGCTGTCTTATGAACACGCCGGCAAGATCGAGGCGCAATTGAAAGCCGAAGTCGCCGATCTGATGGCCAAAGCCGAAGCGGCCGACGCGGCGGACATTCCCGACGGCATGTCGATACCGGACGAATTGGCACGGCGCGAGGAGCGTTTGGGCAAGCTGGCCGAGGCGCGGGCGAAGATCGAGGCGCGGGCCAAGGAACGCCATGCGCGCGAACAGGCGGAGCACGCAGCCAAGCTCGCGGCGCGGCAGGCGAAGGCCGAGGCGAGCGGGAAAAAGCCCGGGGGCAAGCCTCCCGAACCCCCGGTCGAGGGGCCGCGCCCGAATGACCAGATCAACCTGACCGATGAAGAGTCGCGTATCATGCCCGTGGCCGGCGGCGGCTTCGACCAATGCTACAACGCCCAGGCCGCCGTGGCGGCGGGAAGCCTGCTGGTGGTGGCGAGCGCTGTGAGCCAGGCGCCCAACGACAAGCAGCAACTCGAACCGATGCTGGAAAGATCGAGGCTCTTCCCGAAGAGCTGGGCAAGCCCGAATGCCTGCTGGCGGATATGGGCTATTTCAGCACGGCGAATGTCGCAGCTTGCGAGCAGGCGGGAATCGAACCGCTGATCGCCATGGGCCGTCAGTCGCATCACCCGCCGTTGGCCGAGCGCTTCGAAGCGGCGCCGGAAGCGCCGGAACGTCCAACGCCGGTCGAGGCCATGGCGCATCGGCTGAAGACGCCGGCAGGCCGGGCGCTTTACGCGCTGCGCAAGCAGATGCCGGAGCCGGTGTTCGGGATCATCAAATCGGCGATCGGATTCCGTCAGTTTTCGCTGCGCGGCCTCAATGGCGCGCGCGGCGAATGGAGCCTCGTCACCATGGTCTGGAACATCAAGCGGATATTCGCCCTCGTCCCGGCCTGACAAGGCTGCGGCGCGCCGCCTATCGGCAGACAGGCCCCCACCCAACGCCGATACCCCACCCCGAACCCCTTCTCAACAAACCCGACGTTCGGCTGACCCTCAAACCGCCAAAATCATTCTCGGCGATCAACCACAAACACAGTCCGACAGGCTGCTAGCGAATCGATCGGGGCGATCGCCGCCGCGCTCGCCAAGGCGCAAGCCGAACTCATCAATCCGGAGAAGTCCCGGGTTGCGACCATTCGAGCGGTGAACCCGCGCGAGAACGATCAAACGTTTCGCTACGCGGCACTTGCGAGCGGCCTCGACATCGTGCGCAAGGCGCTCGGGGGCCATGAGATCGCGACGGTGCAGACCACCGCGATCG
>DASXXT010000025.1:0-7022 GCA_036502965.1 Roseiarcus sp.
CGCTCCTTCGGCCGCATCGAATCAACTCCTCCGCCCGCTCACCAAGGCGAACGAATCACGGCCCGCAGCGTCGCGCAATTTGCAAGAAAACAGTCCGTCCCGGCGCTAAATCCGGCAAAAGCTATGACTTCCGAGCTTTCGGACACGCCCACAAATCAGCCGTCTCCGCGATCTCCTCAGACCGACTTTAACATCCCCCCGTCGACAAAATACGTTGAACCGACGGAATAGCTGGCGCGCTCCGAGCAGAGGAAGACAAAGAAGTGCGCCAATTCCTGCGGTGTCGCGAAACGCTTGATCGGCGCGTGTTCGCGGGCGACACTGTCGAGATAGGCCTGCCAGTCGCCGCCCTTGTCGGCGGTCAGCTGCTTTGCGGTCTTGATCCAATCCGGCGTCAGTATGAGACCAGGATTGACGCAATCCACCCGGATATTGTCGCTAATGAGTTCGGTCGAAAGCGTCTTCGAGAACATCATCAGCGCCGCCTTCGTCACATTGTAGATCGGCTCGTACCAGAGGGGCTGCGCGGCGCAGATCGAGGCGTTGTGGAGTATGACGCCACCGCCGCGCTTCTTCATCAACGGCGCGAGGCCGCGCGCGAGTCTCACCGCCGCCATCACGTGCAGATCCCAGTAGGCCTGCCATTTCTCGTCCGGAGCCTCCATCACCGTCTCGTTGCTGCCGGTGCCGGCGTTGTTGATGAGAATGTCGGCACCGCCGAAAAGCCGCCTGACGTCGGCGATAACGTCGTCCGTCCCCTGGCGTGTGGCGACGTCACACGCCACCCCTTCGGCCCGCACGCCGAAGGATTTGGCGATGCGATCGGCCTCTCCGCGAACCCGCTGCACGCCGCGCGCCGCAATGACGATGTCAACGCCCTCGGCCGCGAGGCCCTCGGCGATCGCAAGACCAATACCGACGCTGCCGCCAGTGACGACCGCGACTTTCCCCTTGAGTCCAAGGTCCATATTGCCCCCTACCCGCGTATCGACGTCGTCAGGCCTTTACCAGCAGGTATAGCCGCCGTCAGCCAGCACGATAGACCCGGTCATCAGGCTTGCGGCGTCGGACGCGAGAAAGAGGACGACGGCGGCGATTTCGTCCGGCTCGCCCATCCGCGCCATCGGCGTGCCGTCGATCCAGGCGTCAAACATCGCCTTGTTGGTCTTGGCGTAGGCGGTGAGCGGCGTATTGATATAGGTCGGCGCGACGGCGTTGACCCGCACCCCGCGCGCGCCCCACTCCGCCGCGAGCGATTTCGTCAGATGGTGCACGGCCGCCTTGGAAGCGTTGTAATAGGCCTGCGGCTGCGGCTTATTGACGATGAATCCGGACATCGAGCCGATGTTGATGATCGAGCCGCGCCCTGCCGCCAGCATGTGCCTGCCGAACGCCCGGCAACACCAGAAGAGGCCGTTGAGGTTGACGTCGATGACGTTCAGCCAGTGCTCGTCGGTGACGTCTTCCGCCGGCGTTTCGGATCGCGCGATGCCGGCGTTGCAGACCAGGATGTCGACGCGGCCCTTTTCCGCCATCACCCGCGACGCGGCGGCGTCGGCCTGCTTCGAGTCGGTGACCTCCATCTCGAGGACATCGGCTGCGTAACTCTTGGCTTTCATCGCCGCTTGCGCTTCTTTCGCCGCTTTCAGATTGCGATCAGCGATATAAACATGGGCGCCCGCCTCCGACAGCGCTTCCACGCAAGCGAGGCCGATCCCCTGCCCGCCCCCAGTAACGACCGCGACGCGGCCTTTGAGATTGAAGCGATCCAGATACATTGGCCCGAAGCCTCCACGGCGAGTCGTCAGCTCATCCAGTTGCCGCCGTCGACATTGAGCGTCTGCGCGACGACGTAATCGCTGTCCGACGAGGCAAGGAACACGGCGGCGCCGACGTGGTCGTCTGGCGATCCCATTCGGCCGAACGGCACCGCCTCGCCGACCAGGCGCTTTTTCTCACCGAGAGGCCGATGCTCGTATTTGGCGAACAGGGCGTCGACCTCGGCCCACATCGGCGTGTCGACGACTCCAGGCGCAATGCCGTTGACGTTGATGCCATGCTTGATGAGGTCGAGGCCGGCTGATTGGGTAAGGCTGATGACCGCGGCCTTGGAGGCGCAGTAGACAGCAACGAGCCCTTCGCCCCGTCGGCCCGCCTGCGAAGCCATATTGATGATCTTGCCGCTCTGGCCGCGTGCAATCATGCGCTTGGCGACCGCCTGAAGGGTGAAGAACAGGCCCTTAACGTTGACAGCGAACACCCTGTCATAGCTGGCTTCGGTCACCTCGACGATCGGCGCCATATCGAAGATTGCGGCGTTGTTAACGAGAATGTCGACGCCGGCCCATCGTTGAACGACGATCTCGACTGCGGCTTCGATGGAGGCGGTCTTGGTGACATCGAGCGCGAGGGCGACCGCCTTGTCGCCATGGCGCGCAGCGGTTTCCTCGGCGTCAGCAAAAGAAATGTCGGCGACGGCGACCCGCGCTCCCTCAGCGACATAACGATCGGCGATCGCAGCCCCGATGCCGCGCGCGCCGCCGGTGACGAGCGCGACTTTGTCCTTAAGTTTCATCCTTGCATTGCCCTGCCGTCATCATCGGACCGCCGCCCGGCGTGCCCGGGTCGCTCGCTTCCGCTCAAGACTTGTCCGACAGATAGTCGGCTAGAGTCGATCGAACACCTCGCGCCCAAAGGGCGGAGAGCGCGTCGGAAAACGCGCGGACATAGTTTGGATTGTCCGCCAGATCGCCGAAGATGTGGTGCAGCTCAAGGAAGGCGGGCGGATCACTGCGCGATCGCTTCGCCGCCCCTTGCAGCCGCTCCCAGTTCGGGTCATTCGGCGCAATCGGCTTGCCGCTCTCGGTTTCGCCGTAGCAATAGCGGCACCAGAGAGCCGACACGAGGGCCAGGCCTCGGACGGATGCACCCGATTTCAGACGATCGGCAGCCGAGGGAAGAATGAATTTCGGCTGCCGGTTCGAGCCGTCGAAGCACAGCCGCTGGATCGTGTCGGCGATCTTCGGATTGGCGAAGCGGCGTGCGACCAGAGCGCGATAATCGTTGAGAGTGGTGTTCGGCGGCGGCGGAACGACCGGCTGGATCTCGCGCTTGGTCAGCGTCTCGAGGAACGCGCGGATCAGCTCGTCCGCCATCGCCTCATGAGCGAAATGAAGGTCAAGCAGCCCGGCCGGATAGGCGATCGCGGCGTGACCACCATTGAGGATCCGGATCTTCATCAGTTCGTATGGCGCGACGTCGGACGTAAACGTCACCCCGACGGTCTCCAACATCGGCCGCCCGGCCGGGAACTTGTCCTCCACCACCCATTGCCGGAACTCTTCGCAGAAGACAGGCCAATTGTCCTCGAGGCAGTACTTGTCGCGCAGAAATTCGCGTTCGCGGTCGGTCGTCGCCG
The DNA here is from genome assembly GCA_036502965.1 of Roseiarcus sp. GTDB lineage: Bacteria > Pseudomonadota > Alphaproteobacteria > Rhizobiales > Beijerinckiaceae > Roseiarcus. The sequence goes on from DASXXT010000025.1 coordinate 3,419, forward strand.
GCGTGATGCGGTCGACCATGGAATTGGGAAAAGCGACGTTACTGCGAATCCAACGCGCGAGCTCGGGATCGGCAAGCTCCGCGAGACCGGCGACGGCGTTCTCAGTGACGTGGCCATTGCCAGGAATATTGTCGCAGGACATGACTGTGAACGGCACAAAGCCTGCCCCATGGCGGCGCTTGAGCCCGGCGGCGATGAGCCCAAAGGCAGTCTTCGGCGCTTCCGGATGCTGGGCGTCGTAGGCGATGTCAGGATGGCTGGGATCGAAATGTTGGGTCGCGGGCGAAATGTAGTAGCCGCCCTCGGTGACCGTCAGCGAGACGATGCGAATACTGGGCTCGGAAAGCGTGTCGAGCAACGCGGCGATGTCATAAGGCTGGACAAAATCGATCATCGGCCCGGTGACGCGGATATTAGTCGTTTCCGCCTCTTGCTCGACGACTGTCGTCAGCCAGTCCTGTTCCTTTAGCTTCTCGCGGACCGCAACGTCTGGATCACGCACTCCCGACCCGACAATCGCCCAGTCGTGATCGCGGCCGGCGTTGAACAGGTCGTCGAGATAGACTGCCTGATGCGCCCGGTGAAAATTGCCGACGCCGATATGAACGATGCCCGCGCGAAGGTCAGAGCGTCGATATTTCGCAGCCGCAACGCCTGCCGGCAGGCGTGCGAGCGCCGCCTCCGAAAGTTTGACGCTCATGATTCGATCCCACTCATCAAAGTCAAACCTGGAATCGGCGCTTTCGCCGCTTGCCCGCCGTCAGTTGATCCTTCTGCCGTCCTTGTCGAAACGATGCAGGTGCGCCTCGCGCGGCGTGACGTAAATGCTTTGGCCCGGGGTCAGCGGCGCTTCGCCCTCCAAACGCAAGGTCAGCGGCCCGATGCCATCCGCCTCCGCGTGTACGAAAGTGTCGGAGCCAAGATGCTCCGCGAGGCGCACCTTCGCCGGCCACTCGCCGGCGGTGGTCGATATGTCGGCATGTTCGGGCCGGATACCGATAGTCTCCGCAGCGCGCTTCGCTGCAGGCGCGCCCTTGATCAGATTCATGGTCGGAGAGCCGATAAATCCGGCGACGAACAGTCCATTGGGCCTGTTGTAGAGGTCGAGCGGCGAGCCGACCTGCGCGACCGAGCCGCGGTCGAGCACCACGATCTTGTCGGCCATGGTCATCGCCTCGACCTGATCATGGGTGACATAGATCATGGTTGTCTTGAGGGCCTCGTGAAGCTCGCCGATCTCGACTCGCATCTGCACGCGCAGCGCGGCGTCGAGATTGGAGAGCGGCTCGTCGAACAGGAACGCCTTTGGCTCGCGCACGATCGCGCGGCCGATGGCGACGCGCTGGCGCTGACCGCCGGAAAGCTGGCGCGGCTTGCGATCGAGATAATCGGTTAGGTTCAGGGTCGTCGCCGCCTTGCGCACCTTCTGCTCGATGACGTCGGCTTTCTGTCCGGCCATCTTGAGCGCAAAGGCGATGTTGCCGCGCACGCTCATGTGCGGATAGAGCGCGTAGGACTGGAACACCATGGCGAGCCCGCGCTGCGCGGGACCGACATTCGTCATGTCCTTGGCGTCGATCAGCACCTCGCCCGAGGTGACGTCCTCGAGACCGGCGATGAGACGCAGAAGCGTTGACTTGCCGCAACCGGACGGCCCGACGAACACCGCGAACTCGCCGTTCTCGATATTGAGATTGACCCCGTTGATGATGCTGACGGCGCCGAACGCCTTGCGCACGTCCTTCAGTTGAATGCTTCCCATAGCAGCAATTCCTTATTGCCGGATCACTTGACCGCGCCGAAGGTCAAGCCTCGGACCAGCTGCTTCTGCGAGAACCAGCCGAGGATGAGGATCGGTGCGATGGCGAGCGTCGAAGCCGCCGAAAGCTTCGCCCAGAAGAACCCCTCCGGCGCCGAGTAGGAGGCGATGAAGGCGGTCAGCGGCGCGGCGTTCGACGTCGTCAGATTGAGGGTCCAGAACGCCTCGTTCCACGACAGGATGATCGCGAGCAGCATGGTCGAGGCGATGCCCGGCACCGCCATCGGCGTCAGCACATACACGATCTCGTTCAGGAGCGAAGCCCCGTCCATGCGCGCCGCCTCGAGGATGTCGTTCGGAATCTCCTTGAAGTAGGTGTAGAGCATCCAGATCAAGAGCGGCAGGTTGAGAAGCATCAAGACGAGCCCAATGCCGAGCAGACTGTCCAGCAGACCTAGGTTCTTGAACAGGAGGTAGATCGGCACCAGCACGCCCACCGCAGGCATCATCTTGGTCGACAGCATCCACATCAAGAGATCTTTGGTGCGCTTGCCCGGCGCGAACGCCATCGACCAGGCAGCTGGAACGGCGATCAGGAGACCAATCAGGTTCGCGCCGATCGAGAGCACGATCGAATTGAAGGCGAACTTCAGATAGTTCGAGCGCTGCTGGACCTCGGCATAGTTTTCCAGCGTCCAGTTGAAGAAAAGGAATTTCGGCGGCATGGCGATGGCGTCCAGCTCGCTCTTGAAGCTGGTCAGAAACGTCCAAAGGATCGGGAAGAAGATCAGGAAGGCGACGACCCAGGCGAGAATCGTCACGCCGACGCGCTCGCCTGCGGATTTCTTTATGGCCATCGTTCAGCCCTCCAGGTTCTTTCCGATGATGCGCATCAGAAAGATCGCGACGATGTTGGCGAGAATGACCGCGACGATGCCGCCCGCGGAAGCGCTGCCGACATCGAAGTTGAGCAGCGCCTGCTTGTAGACAAGGAAGGGGATATTCGTCGTGGCGACGCCGGGGCCGCCGGAGGTCGTGACGTAGATTTCCGCGAATACGCTGAGAAGGAAAATCGTCTCGATCAGGATGACGACGGTGATTGCACGCGCGATATGCGGCAAGACGATATACCCGAAATAGGAGAACGGGCCCGCGCCGTCGAGCGAGGCCGCCTCTTTCTGCTCCTCATCAAGCGACTGCAGCGCGGTCAAAAGGATAAGGCTGGCGAATGGCAGCCATTCCCAAGAGACGACGATGATGACCGACAGCATCGGCCAGTTGGTGAACCAGACGATGGGTTCGAACCCCAATGATCGGGCGATCCAGGCGAACAGGCCGGAATCCGGGTTCATCAGCAGGTTCTTCCACACGAGCGCGCTGACCGTCGGCATGACGAAGAACGGCGCTATGACCATGAGCCGGAGCACATTCAGCCCGAACACCGGCTGGTCCATCAACAAAGCGACCAGGATGCCCCCGCCAACGCTGATGACGAGCACAGACACGACGAGGATCAGCGTATTGAGAAGCGCAGTCAGGAAATCCGGGTCGGTGAGGAACGACGTATAGTTTTGCAGTCCGACGAAGCCGCTGCTCTCGGGATCAAGCAGGCTGTAGCGCAGCGTCGAAAAATAGAGGGTCATCACCAGCGGCACGATCATCCAGATGAAAAGCAGGATGACCGATGGTGAAACGAGAGCGCGACCCGCCGTCGCTGTTTGCTGCGTCGCCATCCTTGTGGCCTCTCCTCCCGTTCTGCGCGCTGGTCGCCCACTGGGTCGCCGGCGCGTTCATTCTTGGTTTCTGAACCCCTCGCCATCCCCCTTCTCGCGAACGAGAAGGGGG
>DASXXT010000026.1:0-4120 GCA_036502965.1 Roseiarcus sp.
TCGTCGGACGCGGAGAAACGGTCGGCAGCGCGCTCATCAATCATCCCAAGGTGGCAATGGTTTCGCTGACCGGCGACATCGCCACCGGCAAGAAAGTCCTCCTGGCGGCCGCCAAGACCGTCAAGCGGACGCATCTCGAGCGGGGGCAAGGCGCCGGTGATCGTATTCGACGACGCCGACCTCGAAGCGGTCGTCGAGGGCGTTAAGGTCTTCGGCTACTACAACGCCGGTCAGGACTGCACCGCCGCCTGCCGAGTTTACGCGGGCAACAAAATCTACGACAGGCTTGTCGCGGATCTCGCCGCGGCGGCCAAAACCCTCAAGTTCAATCAGCCTGATGATGACGAGAACGATTTCGGCCCGCTGATCTCGTCCCGGCAGCGCTCGCGCGTCTCCTCCTTCGTCGAGCGGGCGCTCGAATCGAAGCACATGTCGATCGCCGCCGGCGGCCAGCAGACCAAGGGCAGGGGCTTCTTTTACGAGCCGACCGTCGTCGCCGGGGCGCTGCAGTCGGACGAGATCGTCCGGCGAGAAGTTTTCGGCCCCGTCGTCTCGGTGACCCGGTTCGACGACGCCGAACAGGCCATCGCCTGGGCAAACGACTCCGACTATGGCCTCGCGTCATCGGTTTGGACCAGGGACGTGTCCAAGGGCATGCAGACGGCCGCGCGCCTCCAATACGGCTGCACCTGGGTCAACTGCCATTTCATGCTAACGAACGAGATGCCGCACGGCGGCGTCAAGTCCTCTGGCTACGGCAAGGATCTGTCGAGCTATGCCCTGGAGGACTACACGTTCGTTCGGCACGTGATGGTGAAGTCGCGCTGAGGCGCGCAACGCGCCTTACGCCCTGAAGCGCAATCCCTCGGGATCATAGGGTGGCTTCAGGAAGGGTCTTGCGGGAACCCGTTCGCCGGCGACTTCGAGCATGTAGTCGCCGGACATGACGAATTCCGTATCGACGCCCGTGGCGCGCCTGACGTAGCCATAGCCGATCGCCTTGCCCACGGTGTGGCCGTAGCCCCCGCTCGCCAGCCAGCCGACGCGCTCGCCGTTCCGGTATATCGTCTCGCGACCCAAGAGGATGACATCGCTTGCCGCCGTGAAGCCCGCGAGCAGGCGGGGCAGGGGCGTAGCGCGTTGCGTTTCCAAGGCCCCCCGGCCTCGAAACGGCAGTCCCGTCTTCAGTTTTACGAAGCGGCCGAGACCCGCAACCAGCGGCGAGTGATCGGGGCCGATTTCGGCGCCCCAGGCGCGATAGCCCTTCTCCAGCCGAAGCGTCTCGATCGCCCGATAGCCGGCGAGCCGCAGACCGCGCGGCGCGCCGGCTACAAGGATCGCGTCATAGAGGCTGGCCGCGAATTCGACCGGGACATGCAATTCGTAGCCCAACTCGCCGACATAGGTGATGCGCAGCGCGAGCACAGGCGCGCGGCCGACGACGAGTTCCCGCGCCGTTGCGAATGGAAACCCCGCGTCGGAGATGTCGTCCCGAGTCAGTAGCTGGAGGATCTCGCGCGACTTGGGCCCCATGAGCGCTAGCACGGCGCTCTGCGATGTTGTGTCGATCAGCGACGCGTTCGCGCCCGGCGCGATCGAACCGCGGATCCAGTGGAAATCGTGCGTTGCGAACCCGGTGCCGGTGACCAGGGAAAACGAATCCTTCGCGTGACGGACGATTGTGAGATCGGCTTCGATGCCGCCCGCGTCGTTAAGCATCTGCGTGTAGATGATCGTGCCGTCGGCTTTCCGGACATCATTGGCGGCCATTTCGGACAGAACCGCCTCCGCGTCGGGGCCGGAGAGGCGGAACTTGGCGAAGGACGTCTGGTCGACCAGCGCCGCGGTCTGCCGCGCGGCGCGATGCTCCCGCGCCACGGCGTCGAACCAGTTCGGCCTTTCATACGTGTAACGATCCTCGGTGGCCTCTCCCTCTCGCGCGAACCAGTTGGCCCGCTCCCACCCGAGCTTTTCGCCGAAGACCGCGCCCCCCACCTTGAGACGGTCGTAGAGAGGCGAGCGGCGCAGCGGCCGCCCGGACCGATATTCCTCGGACGGCCACGCCATAGTGTAGTGTTTCGAATAGGCCTCGAGCGTGCGCGAGCGGACCCAGTCGGGATCGAGATGGTTTGGGCCGAACCGCCGGATATCGGCCGGCCAGAGATCGAACGGCGGAGCGCCCTTCACAACCCACTCGGCGAGCGCCATTCCCGCGCCACCGCCCGATGCGATGCCGAACGCGTTAAACCCGGCGCCGACGAAAACGTTACGCACTTCGGGCGCCTCGCCGAGGATGAAATTGCCGTCCGGCGTGAAACTCTCCGGGCCGTTGATCATGTGCTTGACGCCGACGTCGCGCAGGGCGGGGACGCGGGCCAGAGCCTGCTCCATGATCGGCTCGAAATGATCCCAATCCGGCTGCAGAAGCTGGAACTCGAAATCTTCGGGCAGGGGATCGGCCAGCCACGGCTTAGGATTGGGCTCGTACCCACCCATCACCAGCCCGCCCACCTCCTCTTTCCAGTAGGTCAGGCGGTCGGGATCGCGCAGCGTCGGTAGCCCGGGGGTTACGCCCGCCACGGCTTCGGTAATGATATACTGATGCTGGATCGAGGTCAGCGGAACGTTGACGCCTGCGAGCCGGCCGACGGCGCGTGACCATTGGCCCGCGCAGATGACGAGCTTTTCGCAGGCGACGCGGCCGGCAGACGTGGCGACCGCGCGCACGGCGCCGTTCTCGACCTCGACGCCGACAATTGCAACGCCCTCCTTGATCGTGACGCCTTTCATTCGTGCGCCCTTGGCCAGCGCGGTGGCGATGTCGGAGGGCGACGCCTGCCCATCGGTCGGCAGGAAAGCCGCGCCGATGACGTCGTCGACCTGCATCAACGGCCAGAGCTCCTTCGCCTCCTTCGCGGAAAGAAGCTGCATTTCGAGGCCGAAGGAGCGCGCCGTGGTCGCCTGACGCTTCACCTCGGTCCATCGCTCCGCATCGCACGCGAGACGTAGGCCGCCGTTTCGCTTCCACCCGGTCGCCTGGCCGGTTTCGGCCTCAAGGCGGTTGTACAAGGCGACGGAATAGCCGAGCAGCTGGGTGATGTTGGCGGAGGAGCGGAGCTGCCCGACGAGGCCCGCGGCGTGCCAGGTCGAGCCCGAGGTCAGCTTGCCCCGCTCGATGAGCAGCACGTCGGTCAGACCCATCGCGCCGAGATGATAGGCAACGGACGAGCCGACGATTCCGCCGCCGACAATCACGATCTTGGCCGCTGATGGCGCTTCAATCGCGCTCACGTGGGCATGTCCTCGAAGGTGGCGTAGGCCGCTTTGAAACGCTTAAGATTATCCGAAGTGTAGGCAGAATAGTCGAAGTCGATCCTGCTGGTCTGTTCGGAGACCATGCTCCAGAGCGTTTCGCGCAAGAGCGACGCCGCCGTCATCGCCGCCATGCGACGACGCAAATCGCGGTCAACCCGGCGCTCGACATAGAGCTCCAGCATGTGTTCGGCCGCCTCGAGAGATGCTCCGCTGTTCGAGGCTAGGCCCCCGATGTCGAACAGGGGCGAGTTGAAGCCGGCATATTCCCAGTCGACCAGCCACAGCTGCTCGCCGTCGTCGAGCAGATTGCCGGGGAGCATGTCATTGTGGCCGAAGACGATGTCGATCGGTCCGACCGCCTGTTCCAGGCGCTCCGCCATCCTGGCGAGAGCTGGCAGGGCGGAGACATGCTCGCTGTGCAATTCCCGCAATACGCGGTCGTAGTGGCGTACGATCTGGAAGACCCAGAACAAGGGCGCCGGACCGGGGATGCTTCGGGATCTCGCGATGCGCGCGCCTGATCAAATCGACGAGACGGGCGTGATTCTCCGGCGCCCGCACGTCTTCGGCGGTCAGGGTCTGTCCATCGATGAAATCGATGACAAGCGCGTTGGCGTCCGCGTAACGCACGCGCGGCGAAACGCCGGCAGCATACGCGGCGCGGCTCGCGGCGGCTTCCGTCGTCCGTACGATATTGTGCGCGGGGATGTCGCCTCCGACCCGCACCACGTAACGGTCGCCGCCGTCCTCAACGAGAAAGTTGTCGTTGGTCAGTCCGCCGGCGAGAGGTACAGGCGTCACCCGC
>DASXXT010000027.1:0-9627 GCA_036502965.1 Roseiarcus sp.
GCCCTGGCCCTGGCTCTTCGTGCCCATGCGCGCGATCCCCTTGCCGGTCGGATGGATGCGGATCTCGCAGGAATCGAACATCGCAATGCCGAGGATGTCGCAATTCTTCGATGGGCCGGCGCCGACGATCTCGGTGAAGAAGGAGACGCCGATCCCCATGAGCTCGCGCGTCTCGCCGCGCTTGAACGTCTCTTGTTTCGCCTTCTGCTCCTCGCGCAGCTTGCCATAATCCGTGGCGTCGAGCGCCTTCTGCATCGCCGTGTGATAGTCGCCCGAATCGTATTCCCACCCCAGCGCTGAATTGTAGGGAAACTGCTCGCGCTTGATGAAATTCTTCATTCGGAAGTCGACCTGATCGAGCCCCAGCTTCTGCGCCATGATGTCCATCGCCCGCTCGATCGCATAGGCGACCTCGGTGACGCGAAACGAGCAACGATAGGCGACGCCGCCGGGCGCCTTGTTGGTGTAGACGCCGTCGACCGAAAGGTGCGCGACCGGGAAGTCATAAGAACCGGTGATGATGTTGGCGAAGCCTGCGGGCCATTTCGAGGGATCGGCGCAGGCGTCGAACGCGCCGTGGTCGGCGAGGATGTGCACGCGCAAGCCCGTCACTCGTCCCTCTTGTGTCGCCGCGATCTCGGTCGTCATGTGGTAGTCGCGCGCAAACGAGGTGGTGGACAGGTTCTCGATCCGGTCCTCGACCCATTTGACCGGAACGCCCGTCACGATCGAGGCGACGGCGGCGCAGATGTATCCCGGATAGGCGCCGACCTTGTTGCCAAAGCCGCCGCCGATGTCAGGCGAGACGACGTGAATCTTCTGCTCGGGAAGGCTCGCGATCAGCGCGACGACCGTGCGAATCACATGGGGCGCCTGGAATGTGCCGTAGATCGTCAAGTCGCCGGTGATCTTATTGAAGCTAACCACGCATTGGCAGGTCTCGAGCGGGCAGGGGTGGACGCGCTGGTAGCTCAACAGGTCCTTGGTCTTGACCTCGGCCTTCACGAAGGCGGCGTCGGTCAGCTCCTTGTCGCCGACCTGCCAATTGAAGATGTGGTTGGGATGCTTGCGCGGCCCGTGGGCGCCGTCTTTCTTGTCCTTGATGTCGTCACGCAGAATTGGGGCGCCCTCATCCATCGCTTTGAACGGGTCGACGACCACGGGAAGCGCTTCATACTCGACCTCGACCAGGTCAGCGGCGTCGGCGGCGATATAGCGGTCGGTCGCGACGACGAAGGCGATCTCCTGATTCTGGAACAGGACCTTGCCGTCGGCGAGCACCATCTGGACGTCGCCAGCGAGCGTCGGCATCCAGGCGAGATTGACGCCCTTCAGGTCCTCAGCGGTTAGAACCGCGACCACGCCGGGCACCGCCTTTGCCTTGGAAGTATCGATCTTGACGATGCGCGCGTGGGCGTGGCTTGAGCGATGGAAGTCGCCGTGCAACATGCCAGGAAGCTTGATGTCGTCGATGTAATTGCCGCGTCCCTGGGTGAAGCGCACGTCTTCGACGCGCTTGCGCTTGCAGCCCATGCCCTGCAGTTTTTCGGCGCGCTCAAGCGAAGTGGGGGCTGGGGCGTCATTCATTCCGCGGCTTCCTTGAATTCGAGGCCGGCCATCTTGGCGGCGGCATATTGGATGGCTCGCACGATGTTCTGGTATCCGGTGCAGCGGCAGAGGTTGCCCGAAATGCCAATGCGGATTTCGCTCTCGGACGGGTTGGGGTTCTCCTGCAAGAGCCGATGCGCGCGCATGATCATGCCTGGGGTGCAATAACCGCACTGAAGCCCATGCATCTCGCGGAACCCTTCCTGCAGGGCGCTGAGCGCGCCGTCGGCGCCAGCCATGCCCTCGATGGTGAGCACGGAAGAGCCCTCGGCCTGCACCGCGAACATCGTGCAAGATTTCACTGACTTTCCATCGACGTCGACCGTGCACGCGCCGCAATGGGAGGTGTCGCAGCCGATATGCGATCCCGTCAGGCCAAGATTCTCGCGCAGGTAATGGATGAGCAGCGTGCGCGGCTCGACGGCGGCGGACATCGATTTGCCGTTGACCGTCATGCTGACGTTGGTGAGAGACATGGCGGGCCCTTTCAGGATTTGGCGCGCGCGAAGGCGCGGGTCAGCGCCCGCGCGGTCATGACACCCGCCATCTTGGCGCGATACTCGGCCGAGCCGCGTCCGTCGGCGGCGGGCTGCGCGATGGCCGTCGCCGCTCCCGCTGCCCGCGCGAGGGTCGGCTTGTCGAGCGCGGTCCCAATGACCGACGCTGCTGCGTCGCGGGCGAACAGCGCGGTTCCGGCGACGTTGGTGAGGCCAATCGCGCAGCTCGCGATCGTGCCCCCCGAGACGGTCAGGATCACCGCCGCTGCGGCGGTCGCGTAGTCGCCGACCTTGCGCTTCAGTTTCTCGTACGCCCAGCCGTGACCCGCGGGGGGCACGGGAACACGGACGGCGGCGAGCACCTCGCCGGGCTCAGCAGCCGTTTCGTACGGCGAGAGATAATATTCGCGCGCCTCCACGCGTCGCTCACCGCTCGCCCCCCGCAACTCGTAAGTCGCGCCCAGCACAATCATCAGCGCGGGCATGTCGTTTCCGGGGTCGCCATTGGCGACATTGCCGCCGATCGTGCCGACGTAGCGCACCTGCGGATCGGCGATCACCTGGGCCGTCTCACGCAGGATGGGCGCGTGTTGCGCCAGCAATTCGTCGCCGACGATCTCGTGCTGGGTCGTCATCGCGCCGATGACGATTTCGCCCCCTTCCAGACGCACCCCCTTCAGTTCCGCGACTCCTGCAAGATCGATGAGATGGCTCGGGACGGCGAGGCGCAGCTTCATCATCGGAATCAGGCTGTGGCCGCCGGCGATCAGGCGAGTGTCGGAATCGAGCTGGCCGAGCAGGGCGACCGCTTCCGAGAGACTGGCCGGCCGATGATACTCGAAGGATCCGGGGATCAAGACATCCTCCCACTGTGTAGCTTTGTAACCGCGCTTGGCCCAAGCGCGGCCGGCGCGGTCACCGACCGCGTCCAGCCCACAGTCGAGCCCGCTGTTCGAAATTCGGATTCGCGCGCGCACCAGGATCGGCCAGGCGACCCGCCCAATCAACGGCGGATGAACGGGCGCGGCAGAAAAGGCGCCGACAGCGGGTCCCCCGCACGAAATGCGTCAGGACCTATGACGTATTTCATGCTCCTGCGACGATCTCAGCCGGTGAGCGCGCCGACCCTGAGCTTGACCTGACGGTAGTGCGCGCGCGCAATGGGGATCGTGCAGCGTACCGGCAACCCGAGTTCGGCGATGCCGGCTTCGCCCGATCGCCTGACCCGCACGATGCGATCGACCGAGACGATGTAGCTGCGGTGAACCCGCAAGAACGCTGTGGGATCGAGGCGCGCTTCGAGCGCGCTGATCGAGAGTGTGCAGAAATATTCCTTCTCGCCGTCGTGGACATAGGTGTAGTGCGCGTTGGCGCGGACAGCGTAGATGTCGCTCACGGCGATCTTGCACGTGCGCCCGTCCTTCTCGACCCGGATCGAGGCGGCTCGCCCGACAGCCGGCGCGACGGCCTGCGGTTCGGCGGACGGCGACTCTTGGAGCGGCGTCGGGAACGGCGTCGGCGCCAGACCGGGCGCGGCTATTGGAGCGAGCGGCGCGGCCGGTTCGGCTTCTGTCGGGGCGGCCTCGGCGCTTCGGGAGGCGTGCGCATCGGGCACCAACGAGAGAAGAAAGGCGCCTGAGACGCTGAACGCAACCACCGCTGCGAGCAGCGCAAGCGTGCTGCGCGACAGCGCGGATTCCGCGCCGACGAAACGCGAAACGTCGAAGCACAGCGGGTCGAGCCGCATGCCAGCCATGGCCGTATAGTGCATTCCGGAAATCGCCAGGCCGAGCGCAACCGCGCCTAGGAACAGCCGCGGGCGGGTTGGCCTTCTGTCGATCGTCCACAAAGCAAAGGCGCTTGCCCCGATCGACACCGCGATCGAAGCGACGACATAGGATGGAACGTACGACGTCGGTCCGGCCAGATGCACGGCTGACATGCCGACATAATGCATGAGGCTGATGCCGAGCCCCATCGCCAAGGCGCCAGCGCCGATCCGAAACGCCGGAGGCCCAGACATGTGCGCAGCGTAAGCGCCGATCCCGACGACGATGACGCAAATAAGAAAGGAGATCAGCGTCGGCAGCACGAGATAGTCGACCGCGCTTGGGAAATTGGCGGCGAGCATCGCGACGAAGTGCATCGACCAGACCCCGGTCGCCAGCGTAATTGCCGATCCCGCGAGGGCGAGGCGACGGCGGAAGCCCTCGCCAGAGTCAAGCCCGCGCGCAAGCGACAGCCCGACGAAGCTGCCCTGAATGGCGATAGCGATGGAAAGAGCCACGAGCCAAGGCTCGTGAGGAATCATCATTCCGCGCCTCCCTAACGCGTCTTCCCGTGGCCAAAAGTACCCAGGCTTGACGGGGGCTGCAACGATTTAGCGTTGTATATTTTTGGAGATATCGCGGGCGCCTCTCGAAGAAGCGCGGATTCAGGTGACCTTAAACGCGCGGGCGCGGCATGCCCCTTGTTCAGCATTTCTTTTATCATTCTCGCAACGTTAATATCGGTCCCTCCGATCCGCGCGCCAATTGGCTCGTATCTTCATCAAAATCACGCAGCCGGGATAAGACCAGGGTAAGGTCTTCGCGCGCAGGATTCCCCGTCAAAACGAGGTTGCAGCGACGATGAGGTCAGTGGGCAAATTCTTCGCGGGCGTGAGCCGCTCGGCGCGAAAGCTCGCCGGTGACGAGGCCGGCTCGCCCGCGGTCGAATTCGCTCTGGTCTTTCCGATTTTCATCGGCATCGTGCTCGCCACTCTGCAGGCGGGTTCGATCTTCCTGGTCAAAGCGTTCTTCGAATCCGGGGCGGAACAGGCGGCGAGGCTCGTTCTCACCAATCAGACCGGCTCGCTGACAGCGGCGCAATTCCATACCGAAATCTGCAATCAGCTGACTGCGCTCTTCAATTGCGGGCAGGTGACAGTCGAACTCGAGCCTGTCCCGGCGGGCACGACAAATCTCAGCGCTATGCTGCCGACATTCGACTCACACGGAAACGTCGTCGGCACGCCCACAGTCGATGTCGGCGCCAACGCCGCCGCCGCGGGCACCGACATGCTGCTAGTGGTGATGTATCCCTGGCCGGTCTATGGCGGCCCGCTCGGCCTCAATTTCGCGAACATGGGCAATGGCAAAATGCTGATGACGGCCACCCAGGTGTTCCGGATCGAGCCCAAAGATGTACAGGCCGGAGGATGAGCGGGACGATGCGCCTTGCGCGCCAACTCCTCGGTCTGACGCGCGCGTTCCTCGGCGACGCTCGAGGCCTGGCGGCCGTCGAGATGGCCCTGATCCTGCCGCTCGCCCTCATGCTGATGAGCCTCGTGGTCTTTGGCGGCCAAGCCTATAGCGTGCAGCGCAAAGTGACGCTGGCCGCGACCACGGTCGCTAATATTTTTGCCCAAGCCAACAACGTCAACACCTCCACGATTACCGCGGCGGAGAAAGACCAGATCCTCGCCTATCCGAAACTGATCCTCTTCCCCTACGACGCCAGCAGCGTTCAGGTTGTTGTGTCGCAATTGCTGGTTACCACGTCGAACGGGACCGCGACCGGCACGGTCTGCGGCAGCTGGCCGAACGCGAACGGAACAGCGCGCACGGTCGGCACGCAATTGTCGGTCGATCCATCGATCGCCTCCGCCTTTTCCGGCTCGGGCGCCAATAACAATCCCGCTTGCGGCGGTATCCCTGCCAATACCGTCCCTACCAATTATGTCGTTCTCGGCGAGGTGAGTTATCCGTTCCAGGCGACCGGAATCTATTTCTCGGTCGGCTCGATCACCCTGCACGATTCGATCATCATGATCCCGCGAGTGGCGAGCCCGATCACGGTGCAGTGACGAAAGGGTCGGCGACGATTGCCAGCGCGGCGTGGCGTTCACGCCGCCGCGAAAGGCGCCCTGATTCCCGCAGCGTTCTTTGAGGGCGAGGCAGGATCAAACCGGTCTCGCCTCCACCGCAACCGCCTCGACCGACGCGCTGCGAATGAGCGATTCCGGAAGCGTGACAACGACCGCCAATCCGCCCGCGGGGGACGAGTCGAGGGCGATGTCGCCGCCAAGCCGATCGACGATCGCCTTGACGATGGAGAGCCCGAGGCCCGAGCCGAATTCGTCCGTGCCGATGATGCGATGGAACGGGTCGAAGACGCGCTCGCGGTCCTCGGGACGAATCCCTGGGCCGGCGTCCTCAACCTTCAGCGTCGCGCCTTTCGCGCCGACCTCGACGGACAGGTCGATGCGGCCGCCGTTTGGGGTGTAGCGGATTGCGTTGTCGATCAGGTTCTTGAGCAGCATCGTCAGATCGATTTCACTCGCCTGCAAGATCACGTCCTTCTCGCTGACGAGCCCGATATCGAGGCGCTTCGCTTCCGCCAAAGGCATCAGGTCCTCGAGCGCATTTCGGATCACGCAGTTGAGGCTAGCCGGCTGCGCCCGGCCTGTTTCGTTCTGCGCACGCGCCAGCGCAAGCAACTGATCCAAAAGTCGCCGCGTTCTCGCGATGCCGCGGCGCAAATCGGAGAGACGCATTCGCGCCTCGGCCGGCATGTCGGCGGCTTCGAGCCGCTCGGCTTGCAACGACAGGGCCGTCAGCGGTGAACGAAGCTCGTGGGCCGCGTCTGCGAGAAAGCGCCGCTGCTCGGCGACGGAGGCTGCGACGCGTAGGAGAAGCCGCTTGATTGCCGCGACGAAGGGCCGGATCTCGGTCGGAAGCCCAGAGTCGGGAATCTTTCTCCAGTCCGATTCTGAGCGCCGCTTGAGATCGTCGGCGATGGCTTTCAAGGGCCTCAGCATCGTGCGAACGGTCGCGCCGATCACGAGCGGCAGAAGAACGATGAGGCCCAACAGCGGCGCGACCGCGCGCATCGCGCTCGTTTTGGCGATCTCGTTGCGCAGCGCCGTCTGCTGGCCGACGGCGATGCGCTGGCCCTGATGGTTGGTGCTGATGAAGAGCCGCCATGGCGCGCCGCCGATTGTCGTCGTCTGAAGACCGTCCGAAGCCTCGGCTCTGAGACCGGGCGCGGCCTCTTGCGGCTGCCAGAGGCCGCGAGGCTGCGCGGTGAGCACAATGAGGCGGGATTCCGGGTCCGCATCCGCGGGTCCCGGCGCCTCGGCGAGAGGGGCGGAGAAACGCTGACGCTCGAGCCACGCCGCGGTCTGGCGCAGCTGGTCGTCCTGCAGTTCGATCGCTTCTTGAAAAGCATGCGAATAGGAGAGCACGCCCGCCGGCCCCGCGATGACAAAGATGGCCAGGGAGAGCCAAAGGAAGAGCCGAAACTCGAGCGAGCGGCTCAGGCGTCTTTTGCGACCAGCCACCCGACGCCTCTCACGTTTTGGATCGCATCTGCGCCGAGCTTGCGCCTCAACGAATGAATCAGGAACTCGACGGCGTTGCTCTCGACCTCCTCTCCCCAGCCATAGATGCGATCCTCGAGTTCGGCGCGCGACAGGATAGCGCCGGGCCTGATGAGCAGGGCCTGCAGGAGCGAGAACTCCCGCGCGGTGAGGCGCACCCTGGCGCCCTCGCACAAGGCCTCCCGAGTCACGGGATCGAGCGAGATGCGGCCGTTGGTGAGGAGGGCCTGCGCAGACCCCGCCTTGCGCCGCGTGACCGCGCGCATGCGGGCGAGAAGCTCTCCCATGTCGAAAGGCTTGATGACGTAGTCGTCGGCGCCCGCGTCGAGACCCGCGATTCGATCGTCGACCGCGTCACGCGCGGTGATGATCACGACCGGCGCCGCGTCGCCTTTCGAGCGGCTGGAGCGAAGCACGTCAAGGCCGTCCCGGTTCGGCAGCCCAAGGTCAAGAAGGATCACATCATAGATATGGGCGGCGAGCGCTTCGCTCGCCGCGTCGCCGTCGCGCACCCAGTCGACCGCGTAGCTCGCGTCTTTGAGCGCGTTGACGACGGCTTCGCCGATCATCCTGTCATCTTCGGCCAAAAGCGCGCGCATGAAAACAACCCGTCAATCTCCTTAGGCCTTGGCGGACATCTGATCCATCATGGCGAGAAGGTCGGCAAGCGATTGCTTGCAGGAGGCGGCGTCGGGCATCCCGGCGCGGAGCGCCGAAAGCACCTTGTCGATCGCTTTATCCACGGCATGCCAATCGGCCGGCGCCCGCGGCTTCAGGCCCGCTTCCGCGTCATCCCAGGAAGTTTCGAGGTCCTTGATGCGGGTCTTGGCGCCTGCAAGGTCGCCCTTGTCGACGAGCGCGGCCGCATCGACGACGATCTTGCGAAAGGACTCGAGATCGCCGAGCTTCGAGACCGTCGCCGCGTTGGCGACCGCTTGGGTCTTCAGGCCGAACGGCGCAGGCGCGCCCGCGAGCAACGCGAGGCCGAGGATGGAAGTCAGGGTTGTCCTACCGATGTTCATGGGTTTTCCTGTCATAGGTCGACTGAGGGGGTGGTCAAACTCGTTGAGCTTCTGCGTGCTAGTCCGCCGGTCGCCAGCCTTGCCTTGTCCCGATCGAGGTTACGCTCTTAAGCGCGACGAGCACGACAATGACAGTCAGAAAGGCGAGGCTCGTGTAGGTGGTCCCGAGTCCAACGCCGCCGTATTCATGCGATTGAGACAAGAGATCGCCGAGCGAGGCGCCGAGGGGGCGAGTGAGAATGTAGGCGAGCCAAAAGGTCAGGACCTCATTGGCGCCGAGGCCGTAAGCGGCGGCGATCAGGCCGATAAGCGCGCCAAAAGCCAGGACGCCGACATTGAAGCCGAGACTCAACGCCTCTGTCGCGAGGTCACCCGCCGCGGTTCCGAGCGCAAAGGTGAAGAGAATGGCGGCCCAGTAGAAGAGCTCCCGCCGCGTCGTCACAATCGTGTGGATTGATAGCGTGCGCTCGACTGCGTACCAGATGGCGAAGGTTAGCGCGAGCAGGAGCGCAAACGCGGCCGTGCTGACATAGAGGCTGATCTCGAGCTTGTCGGTCAGGAAGTCGGTGATCTGTGTTCCGACCACGCTGACGAGCACGACAGTCAGCCAATAAATCCACGGCGTATAACGGGGCGTCCGCACTTGCCAGAAGAGCGCCGCAACCAAAAAAGAGACCATGACCGCCGCTGTGTAGGTGCTCCCGAGCCCGACATGAACGGCGAGATAGTCCGCTCCCGTCTCGCCCACGGTCGTCGACATGATTTTGATGATCCAGAAGACGATGGTGACTTCCGGGACCTTGTTGAGCATTGTTCTCGCGCTTTCCATTGCAAATCCTTGCCGCGTCTGATCCGCGCGCTTTCCGCTCAGATGAACGATGAACCGGCATGGACGTACCGAGGCCGAATTAGCCGCCCCTTAGGAAGCGCATGCCGAATGCGACTACGCGCTAGCGCCTTCTCACAGGCTTCTCGATCGGCCGACCTCATCGACCCCTCCTAGAGCCATGGGCCGATGGACCACTTAAATAAGAAAATCAAGAAAAGTATTCTCGTTTAATGAAATTCAGAGTATGATGACCGGGAGAGCTTTGCAGAAGCGGTTGGATTTGATTCTCTGAGGTGGGCCAAAGAGGAT
>DASXXT010000028.1:0-7756 GCA_036502965.1 Roseiarcus sp.
TCCCGCCCGTCGCAGTGGCGTTGAACCCGGCGACGAAGTTGAGGGATGCAACGCTGCCATTCAGGACATTCAAACCATTGAACGAGGCGGCGTTCACCGCGTCGGTGAGCTGCTTGCCGAGCGAGGCGAGCGACGTGTTGATATTGCCGAGTTGCGCGCCGGGCTCGGTCGCCTGAGTCAGCGCGGTCTGGATCGAATTGATGGTGGTGATGACCGAGTTGATTGCTGAGCTTGCGGTCGCCAGGAGCGACTGCCCCTGCGACAGGGCGTCGTTGGAGGCCGACACGACGCCGCTGTCGGCGTTGAGCTGGGCAGCGCTCGACCAGTAGGACGAATTGTCGGCGGCGGTGGCGACTTTGAGGCCGGTCGAAACTTGATTCTGAACCGTCGCAAGCGACTGCTGCGTCATCTGCAAGGCCTGCAGCGCGCTGAGGGCGGCCGGATTGTTTAAGATTGAACTCATGGCTGTGCTCCTGTCGAAAATGTTCACACTGATGGGGCGACATTTCGGACTCGCACCGAGACGACGGACCGGCCGCATGCCTTAGGCTCGCGTCAGGAGCCTAGCCGTCGTGTAGAGCCGGGGCGACGCGCGCTCATTCGCGCCCGTCCTCGCCCTGACCAGCGAAAACTAACGGCGCGACCGCTAATGGCCAGTTAACGGGCGCAAAAATTTGCTTGTTGCGCCGACTGAGGCCGCGTTCGAAGCCGGCCGCGCAATGCCGGCGCAAGCTCCGCTTCCCACGATGGCCGCTGCGAATTCTCACTCAGGCCCGGATGTGGCGACGAATCTGTTGGCGCAAATCGAGCGGCTGTGGGCGAACCTGCGGGGGCTGGGCGTTCGGCGCCTATCCGCGTTGGCGCTGATCGGCGTCGCCGTGTTCGCGACGACGGGGCTCGCCGGCTATTATCTGAGCCGGCCGACGATGGAGACGCTCTATTCCGGGCTCGATCGCGACGATATCGCCGCCATCGGCGCCGCCTTGCGCGAGGCGGGCGTCCCTTTCGACGTCAATGCCGAGAGCACAGTCGTTCTGACCCCGGCTGGACAGGCGGCCGCCGCGCGGATGATCCTGGCGGAAAAGGGCCTGCCGCGCAGCGGCGCGGTCGGGAACGAACTGTACGATAAGCTCGGCTCGCTTGGCCTGACGTCGTTCATGCAGGACGTCACGCGGTTGAGAGCGCTCGAAGGCGAACTTGCGCGCACGATCCAGATGATGCGGACCGTCAAGGCCGCACGGGTGCATATCGTCCTCGCCGACGAAGGCTCCTTCCGCCGCGAGCGCCAACCCTCCTCAGCCTCGGTTGTCATCCGCACCGACGGCGGCGACGATCGCGCCGCCGGGCAGGCGGTCCGGCACCTCGTCGCCTCGGCGGTTCCAGGAATGAAGCCCGAGGACGTGACCGTGCTCAATGTCGACGGCAGCCTCCTGGCCTATGGCGCTGACTCGGTCGAGAAGTCGCCGGACAATCTGCTCGCGCTCGAAAAGGAAGTGTCGCAGCAAATCCGCGAAAACGTCAGCCGCACGCTGACGCCTTACCTCAGCGCCCAAAACTTTCAGATCTCAGTCGCCGCCAGGCTAAACGCCGACAAAACGCAAACGAATGAGACAATCTATGATCCCGATCAGCGCGTCGAACGGTCGGTGCGCGTCACCAAGGAACAGCAGAGCTCGCAGAATGCGGCCGGAGAGCAACCCGCGGGCGTCGAGGCCAATCTTCCGAAGCCGAAAACGACAAGCGGCGAATCGAAGCAGTCGAACGATCAAACGCAGAAGCGCGAGGAACTGACAAACTACGAGATCTCGTCGAAGTCGATTCAGACGACCAGCGCCGGCTTCGTGGTCCAGAATCTCTCGGTAGCCGTGCTGATCAATCGCGCCGCGCTCGCCACATCGCTTGGCGGCAAACCGTCGGCCGAGGCAGTCGCCGCACAAGTCCACGAGATCGAACAACTCGTCGGCTCAGCCGCCGGGCTCAATCGGCAGCGGGGCGACGCGGTCAAGATTTCGGTTGTCGATTTCGTCGATTCGAGCCGCGACCTCGAGCCGGCGCCGGGTCCTTCGCTGTTTGAGATTGTCGCCCGACAAACAGGATCGATCCTCAACGCCGGCGCCATCGTGGCGGTCGCCGCGATGCTGCTCTGGTTCGGGGTTCGGCCTGGCCTCAGAATGGCGTTCGCTCCCCCGCGGATCGTCGCGACTGAGGACGCACGCGGCGTATCTGGCCGGACGCCCGCATTGGGGGCGCCGGACGGCGACGGTCAGCCCGGCAAAAGCATCCTCATCGAGACCGACGCGGGCCATGACGAATTCATGCAGGCGCTGCTCGCGCGGCGCGACAACGGTCCGGAGCGCAAACTGCAGAAGCTGATCGAATTCGACGAGAATCACGCCGCCACGATCCTCAAGCAATGGATTCGTCAAGGAGCGAACGGATGAAACCGCTATCGATTGCCGACTACCTCGATCATCTCGGCGGCGCGGCCGGAGAACGGGCGCCGCCGCGGCGCGAGGACTCGCCATTTCGCCCCCGAAGCGTGCCGAGCCGGCAGAACAGCGGACCCGGTTTGAGGCCTGTCGTTGATCGCATGGCGAACGCGGGCGTCGAAACGCAAGGAGAAGGGGCCCGCCGGCGCACGCCATGGGCGCCAAAGCCGGTTTTGCTTGAGTCCGTGGCGCGGGAATCGCCGCCGGCAGGCGAGCCGGCCAAGCCCGAGGATATGTCGGCCAAACTCGCCGTCGCTTATGCCCGCGGCCGCGAGCAAGGCCTCGCGGAAGGCCGCGTCGAGGCTTCGGACCGCCACGCGGCGGAACTCGTCGCTACGCGGGAGCAGGCGGAAACGCAGCAGCAGGAGTTGCGTCTCAACGAATACGCGGAGCTGGAAGGCGCGATCCGGTCCGAGTTCAGGCGGATCGAGGACGATATCGGCGGCGCTGTCACCCGTATTCTCGCGCCGTTTCTCTCGCAGCACGTCGTCAAGCGCGCCGTGGACGAGTTGGTCAAGGCGATTGCCCGGATCTGCGCTGGCAATTCGCCCGGGTTGATCAAGATTCGCGGACCTGAGCGCGTGCTTGCGCCCTTGCGCCAGCGAATCGTCGATCTGCCGATCGAGGTCGAATATGCCGAAGATGACGAGGTGGAAACCGTCGTCGAGGGTAACGCCACGCAGATTGTCGCCGAGCTTCGCCCCTGGGCCGAGTTGCTGGCCTCGTTCGAGGCCTGAGCCGAGTCAATGACCGAGGCGCATCCGGAAATCGTCATCGTCAGGCGCCGCGGCCTGCAGGAGGATGAGCATCACGGCGGCGCTTGGAAGATCGCGTTCGCCGATTTCATGACCGCGATGATGGCCTTTTTTCTCGTGCTGTGGATCATCAGCGCCACAGACAAGAACACCAAGACGCTGATCGCGCGATACTTCAATCCGGTGAAGGTCGAGGAGCCGGCGAAGGCGCAGAAAGGCATTCACGGCGTTCCGGAAAAGGACGCTATCTACGCGCCAGGCGAGGAGACTGCTACGCCCAGCGCCGCGAAGCCCTCTTCCGAACGCGGCGAAGGCGCGGGGGACAAGGCCAACGAGAACTCTTCGAGTTCATCTAAGCAAAACGAGCAAGCGCGCGCGCCAACCCCGTCGCCTTTGCCGCCGCCCGATCCGGCCAAACCCTATCCGACAATGTCGGAGCAGGAATTGTTCAGCGATCCTCGCGCGAGCCTCGACAAGATCGCTGGCGCGCCGCCGCCGGGGCCTCGCATTGATCTTTCGGCGGCGCTAAAGGGCTACGGCGAAGTGGGGCCAAGCGCCGAAGAGGCGTTGCGCGATCCGTTCCGTCCGCTCGGCAGCGACCAAGCGGTCAATGTCGTGACCCACAATCCCGGAGCACCGCCCGCCGCCGCCGCTCCGAGCGACGAACCGGTTTCCCTATCGACCTCGATCGCGCCCGCGGCTGCGCCGACGCCGGACCCTCCTCAGGCTCAAGGTGGGGCCGAAGGCCGAGGCGTGGGATCGCCTACTCCGTCCACGGCGAATCCGCCGGCTCCCGATCCCGCCGAAGCGCGCCGGACAGCCGCGTCCAACCTGCTCGCCGACTTGAATAAGAGGCTCGCAGGCGAGTCGAAGTCGATGCAGGGGCCGCAACTCGACGTCCGGGCGACCGAGGATGGAATCCTCATCAGCCTTACGGACCGGCAAAATTTCTCCATGTTCGCCATCGGCTCCGCCGAGCCGCAGCCACGCGTCTTACGCATGATGGACGCCATTGCCGCGAGCCTGCAAAACTTGCAGGGCGCCGTCGTCGTGCGCGGGCACACCGACGCGCGTCCCTACCGGTCTGCGACCTACGACAATTGGCGGCTCTCCTCGGCGCGCGCGCAAATGGCTTATTACATGCTGATTCGCGGCAGCCTGCCGGAAAAGCGGTTCGAGCGGGTCGAGGGCTACGCCGACCATAGTCTCAGGGACCCGTCCCATCCCCTCGCGGCCGAAAATCGCCGCATCGAGATTCTCGTGCGCGAGGCAAAGCCGTGACGCTCCCCGGGCTTACATTGGCTTTGGCCGCGTTCGCAATGCTTACGCCCGCCGTGGCGGTCGCCGATTCGGCTCATGTCTCCGACCTTATCGACGAGTTGCGACGGATCCAGCTCAAGATCGCACAAGGCGACAAAGCGGCCTACCCGGCCCAGCTCAATCAGTTGAAGACGATCGACGCGGCGATCGCGACCGCAAGCCCTGAAACTTGGAAGACCAAACGCGAAGCGGATTCGCTCGTCATCTACATCCTGAGCGGCGGATCTCTCGCCAATGTCGGGCCGCTGCTCAAAGGCGACACGGTTATCGACTCCGAGCGATCGCTCGCGCGTGCCGCGCTCGCCTATGTCACCAATCACGAGGCCGACGCCATCGCTCTACTTGAGGAAACGAATTTGACTGCGCTCGACGCGCGGCTTGGGGGCGAGGTCGCGTTCGCTCGCTCGGTCCTCGAGACGAAGCGAGACGCCAAGGCGGCGGTCGATCTTCTCGATTGGGCGCGCCTGCTTGGGCCGGGCGGATTGGTTGAGGAAGCCGCGCTTCGGCGCGAGATCGCCCTCCTTGCGGAGGCCAAGGACATGAGCCGCTTGGCGGTTCTGACTCGGCAGTACGTGACCCGCTTTGCTGCCTCGCTCTACGCGGCGGATTTCTTGCGCGATCTGGCCGGCGCGGTCGCTCGGCTCGGTCTCGCCGACGATCCGGCCGATTACAAGCTGCTGTCGAGCGCGGTGGCGGCGTTGCCCCCCGACGGCCGGAGGGAGTTCCTGCTCAACCTAGCCAAGTCCGGGGTGGTCAGCGGGCGCTTCGTCGCAGCCGCGTCGGCGGCGACCGAGGCTCTCGAAAACTCGAAGTCCGACAGCCCGGAGGCTATGCGCGCCCGCCTCTATCTGGCGGCCAGTCGATTGTTCTCGGATGCTTATGATGCGGCGATCGCCGATTTGAGGGCTCTGTCCGCGTCAAAACTGGACCGGGCGGACGCCAGCTTGCTGGCCGCGGTTCGAAGGGTGGCGGCAGAACTGCGGGTCGTTCCCGACCTCAATGTTTTCAAGACGCAAAACGCCGCTGCTCTGCCCGACGCCGACAAGGATAAGCCCAGCGGGCCCGCGCTGACGATCGCGCAAGCTCAAGATGCGCTTCAACGCACCTCGAGCCTCGCGCCAACACAAAGTGGAGGCACGCCATGACCGCGCCTGCCACCGCGCCTACGTCCGGGCCAATCGCGCCGGCTGCGCCGCGGGCAGCTCCCCATCCGCCAGCCGACCGGTTCGCCTTCGCCGCTGTGCTCGACTCCCTTCCCAGTGCGCCGGCGAAAGCAGGCGCCTCGACTGCCGAGCAACAGCCGCGTCGCTCGAACGAATCGCCGCAGGAAGAATCTTCGCGCGGTCAGACGGCTCACCATTCGCTGCTAAACGACAGCGCGCTCTTGGCGTCTTTGCCGTTTGCTTTGCGGGCCGCCTCGACGATGGACGAACGCCCGCAAGCCGCGGACAATTCGCCTTCGCCCACTTCGCCTGCGATCAAAGGCCCGAAATCCGAGGACAGCGGCGCATCCATTGCCGCTGGCGCCAAGGCGGCGACCGTCGGGCGACTGATTGGCGAACGCGCCTTTCACTTTGGCGCCTCCGCGTTCACGGGCGTGATCGCGAGCCGCACGCTCGCGGTCAACGCGGCATTCGCGCCGGGCGCCGCTTCCCCGCCAACCTTGCGCCTCAAGCCGATCTCAAGGGCGAAAGCGCCCTTGTCGCCAGCTTTTCGCCGGCCGAGGCCATGCCCGCCAAACCATCGGCCGACGCTGTTCCGCCTATTGCAAGCGCGACGGTCCCGGCGCCAATCGCCCCTCGCGCGGGTGCGCCACCATCAAATCGCGCCAGCCTCACGCGAGCACCCGCGCACGAAGCCACGCGCAGCATACGAAAGTCTGAAGTCTCGGTGCCGCCCCCGGTCGCGCGGACTCCGGGTTCGGCCGCGCCCCTCGCGTCAACGGGGTCGAGCGCCAAGGCGACCGATCGCCCGCTCGATCCGACCATCTTCGCACCGCCGTCAACAGCGCAAACAAGTTCGTTTGGCGCACAGCTCTCGGCGCCTTTCGTAGTCGTAGGCGCGTCGTTCGAACCCGACGCCTCAGCAACAAGAGCCGCAAATACAGACGCCGCGCCCCGCGCGAACGCACTCGCCCCTGGCTCCGCGCCGTCGACTCCGCCGGATCAGGGAGATCGACGTCGATCTTTCGCCGGGAGGCCTCGAGAATGTCTCGATGACAATGCGGCTCGCTGGCGACAAGCTTTCTGTCGTCATCCGCGCCGCGAGCTCTCAAACCCTGGGATCAATCGAAGGAGCGCGCGATGCGATCGCCGATCGAATGGCGGCGATCGGCCAGCCGCTCGACTCGCTCATTGTCAAGCAGACGGGTGTCAACACGAATGGGAATGCGAACGGAAATGCGTCTTCCGCTGACGGCGGCTCGGCAGGAGGCGAGCAGCGATCGGCGCAAGGCGCGGGGGAACGGGGCGGTTCGAATGATGCGCTATCTCGGCGCAGCGCTGGTCGCGATCGCAGTTTCTAGCGGCGCCGCGCGCGCCGATGGGCCGCTCGCTTGCGAGCGGGAAATGACGCGCGCCTCGGCGCAGCACGGCGTGCCGCTCAACGTGCTTTATTCAGTCGGCCTGAGCGAGACAGGCAGCCGAAACGGGCTCAGCCCCTATGACATGAACGTCGATGGCCAGGCGGTGCATTCCACAAGCCTCGTCGAAGCGATGGCGCGTTTCACCCAGGCGAAGGGGCGCGGCGCGAGGTTCATCGACATCGGCTGCATGCAGATCAATCATCACTTCCACAGCGCCGACTTTCACTCCTTGAGCGAAATGTTCGACCCGGGGCGCAACGTCGAATATGCCGCGAACTTTCTTAAATCGCTCAGGGCGCAGGAAGGCTCGTGGACGCTTGCCGTCGCCCGCTACAATGCTGGGCCGGGCAATCCGGCGGCGGAAAAAACCTACGTCTGCTCCGTCATCCGCAATATGATCGCGAGCGGCTTCGGACAGTGGACCGCCAACGCCCGCGCGCTCTGCCAGTAATCCGCGGGGCGCGTGCCATTTCCGAGCCCGGATCGAGCCTTTTCAATGGGTTGCGGCGCCATTTCCGAGTCGCTTGGCGATCCGAGGGAGCCGGCGACCCGAGGCGCCGCGCACAAAGTTACGCGACTCAATGATTTCATGATCTTAGGTGCGCTTT
>DASXXT010000029.1:0-16744 GCA_036502965.1 Roseiarcus sp.
CCTCGTCGAGCCAGCGCCGACGCTCGACGCCGTACAGGGCTTGCGCGGCCCGGTCGACTGTTGCTTCGCTGAGCGGCGCCTTCGATGGATCGGCGATGAGCGTGGCGACGAGGATGGACGACATGACGCTTCCAGACAGGAGGCAATGAGGTGAGGCGCGCGCTCCTCATCGCAGGCCCGACGGCGAGCGGCAAGTCGGCGGCGGCGCTTGCGCTCGGGACAAGGTTCGGCGCAGCGATCGTCAACGCCGACTCGATGCAAGTCTACCGGGACCTGAAAATCCTGACCGCGCGGCCGACACCGGACGAGGAGCGGCTGGCGCCGCATCGATTGTTCGGCGCCATCGACGGCGCGGTCAATTACTCGGTCGGCCGATGGGCGCTGGCGGCGGGCGAAGTTCTCGCGGACATCGGCGAACGGCCGGTTATTTTCGTCGGCGGAACGGGGCTTTATTTTCGCGCGCTGACCGATGGCCTGTCGGACATCCCGCCCGTGCCCGACGCGCTGCGAGCAGCGGTTCGAAGCCAGGCGGAGGGCCGCGCCACGCCCGAGCTTCACGACGAGCTTGAGGCGCGCGATCCCGAGACCGCCGCCCGCCTCAACCCGAGCGACCGGCAGCGTGTCTTGCGCGCGCTCGAGGTCATAGCCTCGACCGGACGTCCGCTCGTCTCGTTCCTGGGCGCGCGAGCGGCGCCGGCGCTAGCGCCCGGCGAATGGGCGGGCCTCTATCTCGCACCCGATCGGGCGGAACTCGCTCAGCGCATCGACGCGCGGTTCGACGCCATGCTCGCCCGCGGCGCGCTCGACGAGGTCGCCTCGTTGTTGCAACGGCAGCTCGATCCGGCGCTGCCGGTCATGCGCGCGCACGGCGTCCCGCATCTCATCGCCCATCTCGAGGGCGGAATGAAACTTGACGAAGCGGCAGCGCGCTCGAAGCTCGACACCCGCCATTACGCCAAGCGGCAGTTCACATGGGCGCGCCATCAGCTCAGTGGCTTCAAGTGGGTGGCGCCGGAGGAGGCGGTCGATGAGGGCGCGCGGGCGCTCGCGGGAATCAGCGCTTAGGGCGAGGGCGATCGGGTCGAGCCGTCTACGTCGTCGCGAGCCTGAACGAAGCAACGGCGCGGCGATCCAGGGATGAAGGGACGCGTCGGTGCCCCTGGATCGCCGCGTCGGCCCTCGGCCTCCTCGCGATGACGATCGTCCGAATGCATCTTGGCGGCGCGGGCGATCGGGTTGAAGAGACGGGCGTCTCAGCTAGATTGGCCTGAACAAAGGTTGCTGGGGGACCGCCATGCCGCACGTGCGAGCCAATGGAATCGACATCGAATATGAAAGCTTTGGGCGCGAGAGCGACCCGCTCATCCTGCTCATCATGGGCTTCGCCGCCCAGCTCGTCTTCTGGCCAGAGGCACTCTGCCAAGGACTGGCCGCGAAGGGATTTCGAGTCGCTAGGTTCGACAACCGCGACATCGGCAAGTCGACCCATCTCGCTGGCCAAACAGCTCCCGACCCTCGCGCGCTGTTTGCGGAGGTCACCGC
This sequence comes from Roseiarcus sp., assembly GCA_036502965.1. GTDB lineage: Bacteria > Pseudomonadota > Alphaproteobacteria > Rhizobiales > Beijerinckiaceae > Roseiarcus. The sequence goes on from DASXXT010000029.1 coordinate 1,543, forward strand.
CGGGACACGCCCACACGTTCCCTATTCTCTCGATGACATGGCTAACGACACCGTGGGCCTCATCGACGCGCTCGGAGTCGACCGCGCCCATATCGTCGGCGCCTCGATGGGCGGCATGATCGCGCAGTTGGTGGCGATCAACCATCCGGACAGGACGAATAGCCTCGTTTCGATCATGTCCACCACAGGACGTCGAGATCTGCCGTCGGGGAACCCCGAAACGCTGTCGGTGCTATTCCGCCCCCCGAACAGCACGAGCCGCGACGATCTCATCGAGGCGAGCATCCTCGTGCAAAAGGCGCTGGCCGGTCCGGGCTTTCCAGCAAGCGAAGCGGAGATGCGCGCTAGGGCCGAGCGCCGAACGGATTACGCGCCTTTCGACCTAGCCGGCATCGCGCGGCAGTCGGCGGCTTTGATCGTTGCCCCGCCTCGCAACGCGCTCTTAAAACAAGTGCGTTGTCCTACGCTCGTCCTGCACGGCTCCGATGATCCGGTGATACCCGCAGCCGCCGCCAAGGATACGGCCGAGAGCATCCCGGGCGCCGAATTGATCGTCATTCCCGGCATGGGTCACGATTTTCCCTCGGCCCTGGTGCCGGCTTTTCTCAAGCACATTGGCGATTTTGTCTCGAAGGTGGAGGCGGCGACGGTCGCCCCTTGAGGGCCGCCCCGATCAACTCTTGCCCAAAGCCCAGCTGTTCACGGCGCCGCGGCCGTCAGGCGTCGGCGCAATATAGACAAGAAGCTGGTTGCCCTCGCAGCAACCGAACTTCAGGACCTCGCATGGCCACTCGTATCCTGTAAGGATGCCGCAGCTCGTCGCCTTGGAAGAGACGGGAGCCGATCCGATCAAGAGGAGGGCGACGTCCGTCGGCATGCCGACGGCGAGTTTCATGCCCGCTTGGAATGCGTTAAACGGCGGTTGATCCGCAGTCCAAACTGGGGGATAGCCGCCGACGCAGCATCCGGCGAGCAAGGCAGCAAGGAACATGACGATCAGGGCGCGCATCTGCGATCTCGGCTTATGGGCAGGCGGATCGAGATCTCATGACGTACGGTCGCCCCGGACCGGCGTCTCGCCGACGTAAATAATCGGGCAAACGGGTTAGCCGCCGGTTAAGCCGTCGTCTTCCACCGCCATCCGCCCTGCGCTAACTTGCGGCCCATGACGACCGAGCCGAAAGCGCCTAAGCTCACGCTTACGAAGGCGCGGGAAGAGTACGCGCGCCTTCAGGCCGAGATCGCCGAGCATGACCGGCGCTACCACGGCGAGGACGCGCCCATCATTTCCGACGCCGAATATGACGCGCTGCGCCAGCGTTATACCGAGCTCGAAGAGGCGTTTCCCCAGCTTGCTAACGCCGATTCCCTGAGCCGCAGGGTCGGCGCGGCGCCGTCGGAGAAATTCGCCAAGGTGCGCCACCGCGTGCCGATGCTGTCGCTCGGTAATATCTTCGCCGACGAGGAGGCCGAGGAGTTCTGCGCCCGGGTGCGGCGCTTTCTGGGCTTGAGCGACAGCACGCCGCTCGATGTCGTTGCGGAAGCAAAGATCGACGGGCTCTCCTGCAGTTTGCGCTACGAGGATGGCGAACTCATTCAAGCGGCCACGCGCGGCGACGGCTATGAAGGCGAGGACGTGACCGCCAACGTGCGGACGGTTCAATCCATCCCGAAGCGCCTCGAGGGCGCGCCGAGGATTTTCGAGGCGCGCGGCGAGGTCTACATGCGCCACGCCGACTTCGCCACGCTCAATGCGCGCCAGGCGGCGGCGGGCAAGCAGGTCTTCGCCAACCCGCGCAACTTCGCTGCCGGCTCGCTGCGCCAGCTCGATCCACGCATCACTGCCGAGCGGCCGCTCCAGTTTTTCGCCTATGCCTGGGGCGAAATCAGCGAGCCATTCGCCTCGACCCAGTTCGGCGCCATCGAGGCCATGCGCCGCTTCGGCCTGCCAACCAATCCCATGACCAAGCTCTGCCACTCGACCGCGGAGATGCTCGCGCAGTACCGGTCCATCGAAGAGAAGCGGGCGACGCTCGGCTATGACATCGACGGCGTCGTCTACAAGGTCAACGATCTGGCCCTGCAGCAGAGGCTCGGCTTCGTCTCGCGCTCGCCGCGCTGGGCGGTCGCGCACAAGTTCCCGGCCGAACAAGCGATGACAATCGTCGAGGCGATCGGAATCAACGTCGGCCGGACCGGCGCCCTCACGCCGCTCGCGAAATTGAAGCCCGTGACCGTTGGCGGCGTCGTCGTCTCCAACGCCACCCTGCATAACGAGGACGAGATTAAGCGCAAGGACGTGCGGGTCGGCGACAGGGTGGTGGTCCAGCGCGCCGGCGACGTGATCCCGCAGGTCCTTGCGGTGGTGCTTGACAAGCGACCGGCGGACTCGAAACCCTACGCCTTCCCCGAGACCTGCCCGATCTGCGGATCGGCGGCTTTGCGCGAGATCGACGAGAAGACAGGCGAAAAGGACGTCGTGCGCCGCTGCACCGGCACGCTCATCTGTCCGGCGCAGGCGGTCGAGGGACTCAAACACTTCGTGGCGCGCAACGCCTTCGACATCGAGGGACTGGGCGAAAAACTGATCGAACTCTTTTTCGCCGAAGGCCTGGTCCGCACGCCGGCTGACATATTCACCCTGAAGGCCCGCGACGGGCAAGGCCACCCACCTTTGCGCGAATGGGAGGGGTTCGGCGAGACTTCGGCGCGCAACCTGTTCAACGCCATCGACGCGCGGCGGACGATTCCGCTTAACCGCTTCCTCTATGCGCTCGGCGTCCGCCATATCGGCGAGACGAATGCGCGGCGCCTGGCGCGTCATTTCGGCGACTGGGAATCGCTCCGGGCCGCCGCGCGGGCGGAAAACGCTGCCGAGGAGATTTCGGCGGTCGGGGGAATAGGTCCCGTGGTCGCTGAGGCGATCGCGGACTTCTTCGCGGAGCCGCGCAACGAGGCGGCGCTCGACGCGCTCGTCAAGGAAGTGACGATCGAGCCGATGGAGGCGGTCGCCGCCGGCCATCCGCTCGCCGGCCAGACCATCGTATTCACCGGCTCACTGGAGCGGATGAGTCGCGACGAAGCTAAGGCGGTCGCCGAGCGGCTCGGGGCCAAGGTTTCGGGCTCGATCTCGGCCAAGACCAACCTCGTCGTCGCCGGACCCGGCGCCGGCTCGAAACTCGCCAAGGCGCGGAAATTGGGCGTCGAGACGATCGACGAGGAGGAGTGGATCAGGCGCTCGGGGTCGGGGTAGGCCCCAACCGGACTGGCTTATCGGTCCGAGGCGAACTCAGCCGGTCGAGTTTGGCGCGCGAGCGCATCGAGCACGGCGTTGATCATGCCGCTCTCCTCGGGGCCGAAGAAAGCGGCGGCGACGTCAACGTATTCGGTCACCGCCACCCGCGCTGGCACGTCCGGGCGGTTGCGCAATTCGTAAAACGCCGCGCGCAGGATGGCGCGCATGAGCGCTTCGACTCTCCGCAGTGGCCAGCCTTTGGCAAGCGTGTCATCGAGGCCGCGATCAATAGGCAATTGGTCGCGCAGCACGCCAGAGACCACGTCGCGAAAGAACACCGGGTCGGCGGGCGTATAGGCGTCGCCCTCGATCTCTTGACCAATCCAGTGGGCCTCGAATTCGGCGAGGATATCGTTGAGGCCTTTGCCAGCAATCTCCATCTGATAGAGCGCCTGCGAGGCCGCCAGGCGCGCCGCCGACCGCCGGTCGGACCGTTTCATCGGTTAACAAGCCGACGAGCAAGATGGGCAAGCCCGATCGCCGCCCGCGCCGCTTCGCCGCCTTTGTCGCCGCGTTCAGGGTCGGACCGCTCCTCGGCCTGCTCGATCGTCTCAGTCGTGAGGATGCCGTTGCCAAGCGCGAGCCGGCGCTCAACCGACATATCCATCAGCGCCCGCGCCGACTCGCCGGCGACGATCTCGAAATGAAAGGTTTCGCCGCGGACGACACAGCCGAGCGCGACCGCGCCGTCATAAGGCCGGCCCGCCGCCTTCGCTGCATCGAGAGCGATCGCCATGCCAGCTGGAATTTCCAAGGCGCCGGCCACGCGGATGAGGTCGTAAGTCGCGCCGGCGGCCTCAATCACACGGGTCGCGCCGGCAAGCAGGTCGGCGCCGATCGCTTCGTAGTAGCGCGCCTCGACGATGAGGAAGCGACCCCCTTCGAAGCGAGGCAGAGTTACGGCGGCCCGGCGTGGCTCGGCCATCGGTCAAACCTCTTGGGCTGTCTTAGGAATGGCGCCAGTGCATAAAGGCCGGGAGCGGGAGAGGCAAGGCTCGGCTAATCGACCCAGCGCCAGCGTCCATAGCGCCAGGGATGCGCCCATGAGGCGTTCGGGGGGAGCCGGTCGGGTGGCGGATCGTAGCCGGAGCCGCCCAACGGATGGCAGCGGCACACCCGCGCCAAGCCCATCCAGGAGCCCGTCCAAAGGCCATGGCGCGCGATCGCCTCGTCCGCATAAGCCGAACAGGTCGGCAAATAGCGGCACTGCCTGCCGACCAGGCTCGAGAGTGTGAGCTGGTAGAAGCGGATCAGCGCGTGGGCGGCCCGACGCGGCACGAAAGCGGGCGCGCTCACGACGTCGGAGCGGTCTCGGGAGCCGCCTCGCGCGCCGCGATTTGAGCCAACGCATCGGTGACCGCGTCGAACGTCAACAACGTGGAAGCGTGGCGAGCCTTGTAGTCGCGAACCGGCTCAAGGACGGCAAATTCGGCCCATTTGCCTTCAGGCGGCGGGCCGTTCCCTTTCAGCATGCGGGTCATGCGGTCGCGCAGCTCGTTGAGCTCCGCGGCAGTGGCGCCAATAACATGGCGAGCCATCAACGACGAAGACGCCTGACCGAGCGCGCACGCCTTCACGTCATGAGCAAAATCAACCACACGTCCATCCTTGACGCAAAGGTCGATCACCACCGTCGAACCGCACAGCCGCGAATGCGCTTTCGCGCTGGCGTCGGGGTTCTTAAGCCGCCCGAGCCGCGGAATGTTGCCCGCCAGCTCAAGAATCCGATGATTGTAGATCTCGTTGATCATCTAACCCGATCCTCAACGTTCCCCATATAGGTCGCGAGAAAGCCGAAATCGAGGCCTTAGGGAAGGGCGAGCAAAAAAGCCGCGGGCGACGAGAGACGGGGATGAACGAGAAGGTCAAATCAAAAGCGGGGCCCGGCGCGACAAGCGATCGGGAAGAAGGTCAGGCGTTCGAGCCGAAATTCGGCGTGGATGGCCTGGCGACTTGCGTCACGATCGATGCGTCGCGCGGCGAGGTGCTGATGGTCGCGCACATGAACGAGGCCGCTTTGCGGGCGACGCTCGCCACCGGCGTCGTCCACTATTGGTCGCGCTCGCGTGGCGCTCTGTGGCGCAAGGGAGACACGTCCGGCCAGACCCAGACGCTGGTCGAGATGCGCGTCGACTGCGACCAGGACGCCTTTCTGGCTTTCGTTACCGTCGGCGGCGACGGCGGCGCTTGCCATACCGGCCGACGGTCGTGCTTCTACCGAAAGGTCGAGACGGACGGTGACACAGCCCGGCTCGCATTCATCGAGCCTTCGACCACAAACGCCTGATGGTCAGCGACACGCAAACGCGCTCCGCGGCGTCCGCCCGGATCGCAACAACGTGACGTTAATTGTCTGGCGACATCTGGCGCGCAAGCTTAAGTTTCTCAACGGAAGGCGAACGGTGGGGTCATTTTCTGGCGGGTTGAGCGATGTTCAGGGCGGCCTATCGCAGAATCGATACTGACCCTGCATCGGGCGGCGGGCGCCGCCGAGCGAAAGTCGGCCTGGTGCTCGGAGCGGGCGCTGCGCGCGGCTGGGCCCACATCGGGGCGCTGCGGGAACTCGACGCGCTCGGCTTGCGACTCGATGTCGTGGTCGGCTCATCGATCGGCACGCTGGTCGGCGGCTGCTACGCAGCCGGTCGGCTCGACATGCTTGAGGCCTTCGCCCGCTCCTTGACCAGGCGGCGGGTGTTCGGCTTGCTTGATTTCTCCTTCACCGGCAGCGGCCTGATCGGCGGCCAGCGGCTTCGCACGAGGCTCGAGGCGGCGCTTGGCGGGCTTCGCATCGAGGATTTGCCGGTCCGGTTCGCCGCCGTCGCCACCGAGATCGGCGGCGGACACGAGATCTGGCTCCGGCACGGCCCGCTGGTCGATGCGATCCGCGCCTCCTACGCTTTGCCCGGCGTCTTCGAGCCGGTGAAGGTCGACGGGCGCTGGCTGTTTGACGGCGCAATCGTCAATCCGGTTCCGGTCAGCGTCGCGCGCGCGCTCGGCGCCGAGCGCGTCATCGCGCTCAACATTTCAAGCGACCGCTTTGGCCGCGGCGCCGTCATTCAGGACCCGTTCGGACGGCCAGAGCATGCCCGCGCCGTCGAAGAACCGGCGCAGGATAGTAGCGGTATGATCGCCCGTTGGTGGCGCGGGAGCAACGGATCAACCCGGATCAACGGGGAGGCCGCGGCGCCGGGCCTCATGACCTCGATGGTCAGCGCCTTCGATATTCTCCAAGACCGCATCATGCGCTCCCGGCTGGCCGGCGACCCGCCGGACGCGCTGGTGCAGCTCAAGGTCGGCGACGTCGGCATGTTCGAGTTTCACCGCGCCGACGAACTGATCGCGCTCGGCCGCGAGGCGGTTCGCAAGGCGGCCAGCGAAATCAGCGAGCATATTGAACCGGAGCGGCTCGACGCCGCCGGGGCTGTCGCCTCGGCGGGCCCGCCAGCCTAAGCTGTCGCGATATATTCGCGCAAAGCCTGCCGCTCGCTGTCGAGCGCGTTGACGTGGCGCTTGACGACGTCGCCGATGGAGATGATGCCGATCAGGCGCCCATCCTCGACCACTGGAACATGGCGAAACCGGCCCGTCGTCATCGTCTGCATGACATGGTCGATGGTGTCGTCGCGCGTCACGGTGATGACCTTCGACGTCATGTAACGCGACACCGGATCATCGAGCGCGGAAGCGCCATCCTTGGCGATGACGCGGACCACGTCGCGCTCCGAAAGTATGCCCAGAACGCTGAGAGAAGCGTCCGATACGACCACCGCTCCCACGCCTTTTTCGGCCAGGAGCCCTATGGCTTCCTTCAGGGTGCGATGCGGCTGAGTGGTGAAAACGTCGCGCCCCTTCTCGTCCAGAATGCGGGCAACTGTCATCGTTCTCTCCCCTTACTCGGGCGGTCTTGAGTCGGGCCGCCGTAGAAACCGAAGGATGCTCCCTCAACATGGCGCGATCAAGTCCCTTTTTGTCGAGGCGCGCTAACGCAGTCCGCCATCGACGTGGTAGCATTGCTTAGTAATCATCGCGCTGTCGTCAGAGGATAGAAACAGCGCCAGCCGCGCGACATCTTCGGCGAGCAAGGTTCGGTCCAGGCATTGACGCATCCGGAAGCCGGCGATGTCTTCCTCGCTCATCCAGAGGCGGCGCTGCCGCTCAGTGATCACTGCGCCGGGGGCGATGGCGTTGACGCGAATATTGTCGGGGCCGAATTCGCGCGCGAGACTGTTCGTCAGGCCGACGACGGCGGCTTTCGCGGCGGCGTAGACCGACAATCGGGGGACCCCGATCATCCAGGCGGTCGAGGAAAAATTGACGATCGCGCCGCCGCCAAGCTCGCGCATGGAGCGGCGTGCGATCTGGGCGGCGAAGAACTGGTGCTTGAGGTTGAGCGCCATTGTGCGGTCCCAATCCTCTTCGCTCACTTCGTCCGCCTCTTGGCGCTGATCGTTGGCGGCGTTGTTGACGAGCACGGCGATCGGCCCCATGCGCTGGCGAACCTCCTCCATCGCCGTTTCGAGCGCGGCGATGTCGGTAAGATCGCACTGGAGAAACAGGGGCGGGAGGTGGGAGGCGCCGATCTTGGCGACGAGGTCCTTGGACGCCTCGACGGCGATATCGACAAAAGCCACATTGGCCTTCTGCTCGGCGAAGGCCTCGACCATCGCCGCGCCGATGCCCGACCCGCCGCCGGTGATGAAGACGACCTTATCGATGAGCGAGGGATAGCGGGCGAGGGACATAAGCGAGGCCTTATCGTTCAGGCTAAGGGTCGACGCTAGACTAGAGCGCCATTCGCTTCGACGGAACCCGCTTCTCCCTCGGCCCAGCCGAAGTGATCCCGGGCCGATACAACCGCAAGGCGAAGTTTGTGCAATTATGTGAAAATAAACGCCAATAAACGCAAGCAAAATAGCTTGCATTTGCTTTCATTTACCAGCGTTTATTTTTCCGATTCGGGACTTTTCAAAGGGTTACGGCCGATTCAAATAAAAAAATTCCGGCGCACGTCTCAGGTTGTGTTGCACACGGCCTCAACCCGAATTCCACCTCGCTTTTTTCGCCCAGCGCGTCGCGCCATAGGCCTGTCTCCGGCGAAGGGGAAACATTAGCACAGAATTCAGCTTTTCGCAATCTAAGGCCTCTTCATTTTTTATGCGGTCGGATTGCCAGACTGTCGTCTTGACATTCCATAGTTCTGCATCTATAGAAATATGAAGGAAGATCCCATGCGCAAGAGTGACGCCGAAGAGACCACCCGCTACGCCGACATGCTCGCAGCTCTCGGGGCAGAACCTCGATTGCGTATCGTCCGGCTTCTGCTTGCGGCGCATCCCGAAGGCCTCGTCGTTGGCGAGATTGGTTCTGAGCTCGGCATCCCGCCGTCGACGCTCTCCCATCACCTCGACAAGCTCAGGAATGAAGGCCTGGTCTCCGTACGGCGCGAAAGCACGTTCCTTCGTTACACGGCCGACACCGCGACGCTTCAGGAAGTCGTCGGGTTTTTGTTCGCCGAGTGCTGCACCCGCAACAAGGCGATCCGGCCCGAAGCCATCACCTGCGCCTGTCCATAGGAGGAATTCATGTCGGGAGCTGACATCAAGGAGGTCGTGCGCGAGCGCTACGCTGAAATCGCGCGCAGCGTTCAAGGGCCGGGATCGTCGTGCTGTTATGACGGCGAAGTCGGATCACGCTGCATTTCGGCCAATCTCTACACCGACGACGAGACCGGGTCGTTGCCGGAAGACGCTGTGCTGGCGTCGCTAGGCTGCGGCAACCCCACTGCGCTCGCTGAACTAAGCGAAGGCGAGACGGTTCTCGATCTCGGGTCTGGCGGCGGCATTGACGTTCTGCTCTCCGCCCGCCGGGTCGGCCCTACCGGCAAGGCCTACGGGCTCGACATGACCGACGACATGCTCGCGCTCGCACATGAGAACCAGAGAAAAACCGGCGCGGAGAATGTCGAGTTTCTGAAAGGCGAGATCGAGGCGATTCCGCTGCCCGACAACTCGGTCGATGTGATCATTTCGAACTGCGTCATCAACCTCTCGGCCGACAAGGACAAGGTGCTCCGCGAGGCGTTCCGCGTGCTGAAGCCGGGCGGCCGTTTCGCCGTGTCCGATGTCGTTACTCGCGGAGCGATCCCGGAGCAGGTTCGGGGCGACGTGCTGCTCTGGGCCGGCTGCATCGCCGGCGCCCTCGATGAGAGCGATTATCGCGCGAAACTCGCCGCTGCCGGCTTCGAGGCGATCGGGATTGAGCCGACGCGCGTCTACGAGATTGAGGACGCTCGAGAGTTTCTGACCGGCAAGGGCGTCAATGTCGATGCGGTCGCGCCGCAGGTCGAGGGCAAATTCATGAGCGCCTTCGTGCGCGCGAAGAAGCCGGGCAGCGCCCTGCAAACGAAGCTGCGCGAAATTGGCCGAATGGATGGCGCGTCCATTGGCCCAAAGAAGGCCGGTTGACCGGTGGTCTTCGATCTCCCTCGCCGCCTCGCGGCAGAGGCCGTTGGAACGGCGCTACTCGTGGCGACTGTCGTGGGATCTGGCGTCATGGCCGTGAACCTGAGCCATGACGTTGGGCTCCAGCTGCTCGCCAATACGCTCGCGACCGGAGCAATATTGGTCGTGCTCATCACGATCTTTGGGCCGATTTCGGGGGCGCATCTCAATCCGGCTGTCTCTCTGGTGTTTGCCCTCAAACGCGACATCAGCGCAGGCAGCGCGGCGCTCTACGCCGTCGCCCAAGTCGCCGGAGGCATGGCCGGTACGATGATCGCGCACCTGATGTTCTCGCTGCCGCTCATTGAGTTGTCGCTGAAGGCGCGCACCGGCGGGGCGCAATGGTTCGCAGAATGGGTCGCCACGTTCGGACTTGTCGCAACAATCCTCGCGGGAATTCGCTTTGAACGCTCTGCCGTGCCATGGCTGGTCGGCCTTTACATCACCGCCGCCTATTGGTTCACGGCCTCCACGTCGTTCGCCAACCCGGCGGTGGCAATCGCGCGGTCTCTGACGAACACCTTCTCGGGCATCCGCCCGCTCGACCTGCCGGGCTTCATCGCAGCGCAGCTGCTTGGGGCGGTCTGCGCCCTGGCGCTCATGGGTTGGCTGCTGCGCGAGCGGGTCGACGCGTCCGACTCGCTCAATCTCGAGGCCAAGCTATGACGATCACGATCTATCACAACCCGAGCTGCGGCACGTCCCGCAATGTATTGGCGATGATCCGGCAGAGCGGTGAGGAGCCGGTTGTCATCGAGTACCTGAAAGACCCGCCGACGCGCGACCGTCTGAAAGAGCTGATCGGCGCCATGGGGATTCCAGCGCGCGCATTGCTGCGCGAGAAAGGCACACCCTATGCGGAGCTGGCACTCGCCGATCCAAAGTGGTCGGACGACGAGCTAATCGATTTCATGCTGGCGCACCCGATTCTGATCAATCGACCGATTGTCGTCACGCCAAAAGGCGTCAGGCTGTGCCGTCCGTCAGAGAAGGTGCTCGACCTGCTCCCGAATCCCATCGGCCGGTTTACGAAAGAAGATGGCGAAGTCGTCGGCGAGGGCTCCGCGAAACATCGGAAATAGGCGCCAAATCGACGTCCAACTGGTTCAGTTGTGACCCTTACTGCTTGTCGATCGTCTTCGCGACGCCGTCGAGCGCCGCGCCCGTCCGTTGCGCCGGCTTCGAACGACCGCTCCTCGCGCCGAAAGCACAACGCGCAAAATATCGGTCGCCAGCGGGCCACTTGCCGAACAGCAAGACTGCAGGTGGCCGCGTCCTTGACGACGACGACCTGGTTCTTATCAGTGAACGCGAAATTGACTCCGGGCCGCATCCGTTGATGGCCTTGCCCGAAACAGCGGAGCGTAGCTATGGCGAGCAACAAGACAGTCATCGTAACCGGCGCCTCCCAGGGCATCGGAGCAGCCGTGGTCCAGGCCTTTCTCGGTCGCGGCTATAATGTGGTCGCAACTTCGCGCAGCGTTTCCAAGGCAGGCTTTGCCCCCGCGCCGAACCTCGCCCTCGTCGATGGAGACATCGGTCAAGCCGCGACCGCTGCGAACGTCGCACAGACCGCGATCAGCAAGTTCGGTTCAATTGATAGTCTCGTCAACAATGCAGGTTTCTTCTTAGTTAAGCCCTTCACGGACTACACAGCGGAGGATTTTCGCAGTCTGGTCTCTACCAACCTGGAAGGCTTCTTATTTATCACTCAACTTTCCGTTACGCAGATGCTGTCACAGGGAACGGGCGGCAGCGTGACAACCATTACGGCCTCACTGGCCCAGAATCCCATCGCCGGTCTTCCGGCTTCGATTTCGATGCTCACCAAGGGCGGGCTGAATACGATTACTGTAAGCCTTGCAAGCGAGTATGCGAAGAACAACATCCGCTTCAACGCGGTTGCGCCGGGGGCTGTCGACACGCCGCTTGTCAAAGATATCCCAAAAGACTTCCTGATGACCCTTTCGCCGATGGGCGCGATCTCCGACGCGAAGGATATCGCCGATGCTGTGATTTATCTGACCGAAGCTCGCCACATAACCGGGGAGGTGCTGCACGTGGACGGAGGCATGCACGTCGGCAAATGGTAACCGGCGAAGTTTGCGCTGGGATGCTTCCCACGGAAGGCCACGGGGCAATCTTCATCGACGGGTCGGCCCGGACATTCGATAACCCTGGACGAGGAAGAATTCCATGTTGAAGACCCGCATCACGGAGCAATACGGACTGAAAGTTCCGTTCATCAACGCCGGCATGGCTTTCATTGCGACCGCGCCTCTCGTGCGGGCGGTGTGCAAGGCGGGCGGGATGGGCATGCTGGGCGCTACGGCAATGCCTCCCGACGTGCTGCAAGCGGCGCTCCGCGAGATCAAAGCAGTAGGCCCAGCATGCTTCGGGGTCAATTTCATTGCACGGTTCAATGGGATCGAGCACATCGAGGTGTGCGTCACGGAAAAGGCGCCCGTTGTCGTGTTCTTTTGGGATGATCCGCCGGACGAGTGGCTTTCACGCCTGCGGGCGGCCGGCAGTCACATCTGGTTTCAAGTCGGCAGCGTGGAGGAAGCGAAAGCTGCTCCCCGACGCGGGGCTGAAGCGCTCGTCGTCCAAGGCAGCGAGGCTGGCGGCCACAATCGCGCCGCCGCGGCGACATTCTCATTGCTCCCGGCAGTCATCGATGCAGTCCCTTCTGTGCCCATCATCGCTGCGGGTGGCATTGCCGACGGTCGGACCGTTGCTGCTGCGCTGGCGCTCGGCGCCGATGCGGTCTGGGTGGGGACTCGGCTCCTCGCGAGCTTAGAGGCCAACGCCCATCCACAATATAAGGATCGGGTCGTCGCTGCCGGGGTCGGGGATACGGCTCGCCATCTGATCTTTGGTCCGGAATTCCCCAACGCGTCGACTCGCGGGTTGCGCAACCGCATCGTGCAGGAATGGGAAGGGCGTGACCATCCGGCGCCCTATGAGGTCGTTCCGGATTCGGAGCTGCCGGTGATTGGTCAGGCCAGTTTTTATGGACAGGAGTTTCCCATGAAGCGGTTTTGCGGATTTCCGCCAACGCCGGAGTTCACAGGCGACCTCGAAGAGATGAGCCTGCTGGCTGGTGAATCGGTCGGTCAGACCAAGCGACTGATGAGCGCCGCCAGCATTGTCGATGAGATGATAAACGGCGCCGAAGCCGTGATCAGGAAGCGACTCGGATCGATGGTCGTCGATTAGTCAACCGGATGGCGAACCCTGGTCGATTCTCGAGGTCGGCTCGGAAACGGGTCCAACTGATTGCGGTTCGACCCTAAAGCGTGTCGATTGTCTTCGCGACGCCGTCGAGCGCCTCGCCCGGCTCGTCGACGAGCGCAGCCGCGATGAGGCGCGCCATCCATTGGGCGCCGTCCTCCCGGCTAACGAGTTTGGGCGCCTTCGCCATGGCGCGGTCGAACTTGCTCAGGCCCCGCGCGTGGGTGTCGGAATAGCCCTTGACGAGCCGCCGGCAGCGCAGGATCTCGACCGCGAGATCATAGTTCTTGGGCAGGATGTCCACCGCTTGCGCGAGCCATGCCTCGCGGTGCTCCGTCTCCCGTTTGTGCCGCAGGCTCGAGCGCCGCATGGGTTTTAAGGCTGCGACGCAATAAAGCTGCAGGAAGCCGCCGATCCGCCCGACCGGCACACGCCGCCCGCGATTGACGATACGGTCGAGCATTCGGAACAAGAACGGCTTCGCTTCGATGAAAGCGCCAAGCGACGCGGGCATCATGCCGCAGATCTCCTCGCCGCGCGGATGGAGGTACTCCGTCGCATAGACAAGCTGATCGGGCGCTGCGCCCGCCTCTTCACGCAGGCGGGTGAAGCGAGACGGGCGCAATTTGATGTCGGCGACACGGATGACGTCGTCATAGGCCATGGCTACGGCGAGCCGCTTCGCCGCTTCCGCCGTGAAAGCGAAATTTTTCGTTTCGCCGCCACTGGCCGCGTCGAGCGCGGTCAGCTTTCGGAGCCGGTCGATGTACTCGTCGCCGTAAGCCACATCCTGGAAGTCGACGACCCGTTTCAGTCCCGCGAAGGCCAGCAAGCGGGCGCTTTCAGGCAATTCCGCGCTTAAGCGCCCGACGAGGCGGTTGAGCTCGGGATGGCCCGCATCCTCCGGCAGGTCGTCGAGGCGCTTGGCGGGCCCGGTCTTCGGCGCCTCGCGTTTCCCCTCGCGAGCGCGATCATAGGCGTCGGCGAAGGCGGCGAGGCTCGCATTGGCGCCGCGCGCGCCCTCGCGCACGATCGCCTCGTAGGCCGACCGCTCGAACGGCAGCGCGCCTGAACCCGCGAGCGCGCCCAGCATCGGCGCCGAGATCACGGTGTCACGTTCGACCGCGAGCTTCTCCATGTCGAAGGCGATCGTCCGGCGAGCGGCGAAATCGAGCGCGTCGACCACCACGAACGGATCGCCTGCGCCGTCGCCCGGCTTCTCCTTCTCGACCACCGCATAAGCGCGGTGGGTCGAGGCGATGAGCGTCGTCTTGTCCGGCGTCACCAGCCCGCGCAGAACCGACCGGCCAGCCTCCATGAGCTCCGCCGCCATCACCACGTCGACATCGCCCGGCGTCGGCATGAGCGAGAAGACGGGCGCCACGCCGTTCCGCGGCGGCAGCGTCTCGATGTAGTAGATCGTCGCGCCCGTGCGCTGGGCGACCCCGGGCACGGATGTCGATTGCGCCGCCCAGCCTTCGTGTTCGGCGACCTCGACGATCCAGTCCGCCAGCACCCCGCCGCCCTGCCCGCCCATGGCGAGAATGGCGATCGTCAGCGGCTTGTCGAGCGAGACCCTCCCCTCTCCTATGGGAGAGGGGCTGGGGGTGAGGGTTCCGTGGCGGGCTCCCTCATCCGTCGCGCTATGCGCGCCACCTTCTCCCCGAGGGAGAAGGGGACGCGATCCAATCGCAATCCGCTCGCACCCTGTCTTAGGCAAAGGCGATCCGGCGGGCTTCGCGGCGCCGCTGCAACCAGCCGATTACGCGCTCGCGCAAAGCGGCGAGCCGCCGGTCCCAGCGGCTGGGATTGAAGATGATCTCGGTGCGGTAGAAGGAGGGGCACAGGATCGCAGCCTCCGCGACCTCACCGCAATTGCCGCAGCCGACGCATTGATTGTCCACCGCGGCGACCGGATCGTCCTTGAGCGGGTCGTCGGTGTGCTTCAGCGACAGCGACGGGCAGCCCGAGAGGCGTATGCAGGCGTGATCGCCGGAGCAAATCGTCTCGTCAACGCCGAAGCGCTCCTTCACCATGCGCTCGCCAGCCGCGACGCTCTTCGAAAAGAGAGGCCGCACCCGCCGCTGCTTGTTCAGCATGCATTCGGAGGAGGCGACGATAATCTTCGGGCCTTCGGCCTTGGTCGTGAGCGCCTCGCGCAGCGTGTCGCGCA
>DASXXT010000030.1:0-2751 GCA_036502965.1 Roseiarcus sp.
GCTTCGCCGGCCCCTGGACAGGGACGACGATGTGGGAGATTCCCGCTCTCGCCATCATCAGCGAACTGAGGGCTCGCGCCGCGATGCGCCGCATGAGCCGCTTCGATCTCGACGTGCTCTACGCCCGCGCCAAGGCCAAGCTGTGGTCGAAGGTGGAGCGGCTGCGCATCCTCGAGCGTGAGGAGGGGCCGGTGAGAGTGTCGGATTTCGGCACCCGCCGGCGGCACGGCTTTCTCTGGCATCGGTGGTGCGTCGAGGCGATGCAAGAGGGTCTCGGGGCCAGTTTCATCGGCACCTCCAACGTCAAACACGCGATGGACACCGGGCTTGAGGCGATCGGCACCAACGCCCACGAATTGCCGATGGTCTATGCCGCGGTCGCCGAGGACGACGACGCGTTGCTCGAGGCGCCGTACAGAGTGCTGAAGGACTGGGCGAAGATGTACGGAGGCAATTTGCTAGTCGTTCTGCCGGACTGCTTCGGTACGACGTCGTTCCTCAACAATGCGCCGGATTGGGTGGCGGACTGGAAGGGCGCCCGGCCGGACTCCAAACTGCCGATCGCGGCGGCGCGGGAGCTGATCAACTGGTGGAAGGAACGAGGACGCGATCCGCGAGAGAAGCTTGTCGTGCTGTCCGACGCGATGGACGTCGATTCAATCGAAGAGGCCGTGCGGGCGCTCCGCGGGCAGGTCAATCTATCGTTCGGCTGGGGCACCAACCTGACCAACGACTTCGTCGGTTGCGCCCCGGCCGGCGTGGACGGGCAGCTCAAGGCGATCTCGCTGGTCTGCAAGGTTGTAGAGGCGGACGGGCGTCCGGCGGTCAAACTCTCCGACAATCCGAACAAAGTGATGGGGCGGCCGGACGAGGTCGAGCGCTATCGCCGGGTGTTCGGGTTGGCCGGAATGAGGGCCGCGCCGGTGACTGTCTAAGGAATCCGGGGCTTCGATGACGTTCGCAGGCTTCGGCCCAAAGGCGCTGCCATTCTTCAAGGCGCTCAAGTTCCACCAGAGCCGGGAATGGTTCGAGGCCAACCGCGAGACTTATGAAAGCGCGGTCAAAGGCCCCATGGGCGACTTGGTCGAGGAAGTCGCAGAGCGCCTCAAGAAAGCGAAAATTCCAATCAAGGGCGACCGCAAGTCCTCGCTGTTCCGCGTCCATCGCGATGTACGTTTCTCAGCCAACAAGGACCCCTACAAGACCAATTCCGGCGTCGTGCTGACCCGGTCCGGCGGAAAAAACGATCCCGGGCTCCTCTATTTCCACCTGTCGCCGGAGGAGTGTTTCTTCGCCGCCGGTTTCTACCTGCCCGATTCCATTAGGCTGGCGCGGCTGCGGGCCGCGGCTGCGCGCGCTCCCAGGGCCTTCAAAGCGATGACGGCTAAGCTCAAGAAGGCGGGCTTGGCGTTGTCGGCGGAGGACTCGCTCAAACGCGCGCCGCGCGGCTTCGAGGCGATCGACGATCCCGAGATCGCCGCGGCAACGAGGCTCAAGAGCATGATCTGTCTGCGTCCAGTCGCAGAGGCCGCGATCGCCTCCCCGGCGCTGGCCGATGACTTCTGCGCCTTCACCGCCGACGCGCTGCCGCTGCTCAAATGGGGCTGGGACGCGCTTGTTGACGAGCGGGTGCATCGGTCGAAAGCTTGACCCGACGCGAGAAGAACACGGCGGCGCAAACGACGGTTGGCTTCACCGAGCATAGGATCACGGAGCTCATCGTCGTTTTCGGGTGGGCGCTGACCTCCGCAGCAGGTAAGCATTCTTCGTCGGCCGAGATCGCCGACCGACGTCAGAACATTTTACGGACTAGCCATGCTCGACATTCCTATCGCTCCGCCCGCCGGCGCGGATTACGCCACCGTCAAGCGCGCGATCGAGTTTATCTCCAAGCGCTATCGCGATCAGCCGTCGATCGAGGCGATCGCCGAGCACGTCGGCCTTTCGGCTTCGCACTTCCAGCACGTCTTCAAGCGCTGGGCCGGGCTGACGCCGAAAGCGTTCCTGCAGGCGATCACCATCGAGCGGGCGCGAGAACTCCTGCGCGATTCGGCGAGCGTGCTCGACGCGACCTACGACGTCGGCCTCTCCGGCCCGAGCCGGCTGCATGACCTGTTCGTCGCCCACGAGGCGCTGACCCCTGGCGACTATCGTCGCGACGATCTGACGCTTGCTTACGGCTTCCACCGCTCGCCCTTCGGCGAGGCGATCGTGGTCGCGGCGCCTCGCGGCATGGCGGGTCTCGGTTTCGTCGACGACGGGAATCGCGAGGCCGCGCGGGCCGACATGGCGCGCCGCTGGCCACGAGCGCGTTTGGTTGAGAACGAGCGCTTGACTGCCCCTTATGCCGAGCGCGCCTTCGATCCCGTCCTCTGGCGGCCCGATGCACCGTTGCGCCTTGTCTTGATCGGCACGGATTTCGAGCTCCGGGTCTGGGAGACGCTGCTCAACGTGCCGATGGGGCGCGCGACCACCTATTCGGACATCGCTTGCAAAATTGGCAAACCAACGGCTGCGCGCGCCGTCGGCGCCGCGGTCGGGAAAAATCCAATCTCGTTCGTCGTCCCCTGTCACCGGGTGTTGGGGCGCTCGGGAGCGCTCACCGGCTACCATTGGGGGCTCGCGCGCAAGCAGGCGATCATCGGCTGGGAGGCGGGGCGGATCGGCTCGGGCGAGTGAAGCGATAGCAACCCGGTCGGCCGACCCCGGCCCTTGTCATGCCCGCGAATGCGCCTCCGGTATTGGCGCTGC
>DASXXT010000031.1:0-3046 GCA_036502965.1 Roseiarcus sp.
GTCTGAGCGGGGTGTGGCGAGGCCCAGCGTGGGTCGCTCCGGCCGTCCGCCGCGCCAACTCGCCGGCAGCGTCGATGATCGGATCCTCGACGCGGCCGGCGAGGTCTTTGCCGACCGTGGATTTGGCGGCGCTAGCGTCGACGAAATCGCAGAGCTTGCACGCGCCGGAAAGCCGACGATCTATGCCAAGTTCCCCGGCAAGGAAGCCCTTCTAACGGCCGTCATCGAACGCGTCCTGCGCCGCAACACCGGTTCCTGCGACGTCGTTGTGATCGAGAACCGGTTGAATGCTCTAGCCGCGGCGATTTTGACGCGGTCCTCGCACCGGAAACGAACGGGTTGATCCGGGTGGCGGTGGCCGAGGCGCGCCGGTTTCCAAATCTAGCAGCCAGCCTCGGCCGGGTGGCGCGCGAACGCCAGGTCGAGGCCGTGACGCGCCTGTTCGCCGAGTTTGCGGAAAGCGATCAAACCGAGGCGCCGCCGGCGTTCGCCCCGGACCGCCGCGCTTCGACGGCGCGCCGATTCCTCGATTTGGCAGTGTCGCCGATATTGTTGCGGGCGCTAATGGGCGAGGATCTGAGCGCCCTGCAGGCCCAAATCGGCCATCACGTCGCGCGCTCGGTCGCCTTCTTTCTCGCCGGGTGCAGCCGCGGCGGCGACGGCGGGTAAGGCTCCCCCGTCGGAAGAGGTCGCGAACGAATTCGGCACATTCCTCGATGATGTCCGAACGGGACTGCGCCGCCCATCCAGATGCCTCTCTTTTTTGAGGCGGCGACTTTGTCCCGGATTCGCTTCCCCGTAATTTCACGCTCGAACTGGGCGAACGAAAGCAGCATGTTGAG
This sequence comes from Roseiarcus sp., assembly GCA_036502965.1. Taxonomy (GTDB): domain Bacteria; phylum Pseudomonadota; class Alphaproteobacteria; order Rhizobiales; family Beijerinckiaceae; genus Roseiarcus. The sequence goes on from DASXXT010000031.1 coordinate 843, forward strand.
GGTCAGGCGCCCCATGCTGAGCGAGGTCGCATAAGGCCCCATTATGTAAAAACCGCCCTCGGCCTCGGCGCCATGCTCTTGCGAATGGTAAAAGACATTGTCATTCACGGGGGAAAGATGATTTCCCTTGGGTGACATCTTTCGATCCAAGCGGCACATCCCGTCATCGAAATGCGCGGTAGCGCCGGCGGAGGCGCGGAGGGCGACTCAAAGACAGTCGACCCCGTTACAGTTGACCTCGACGATCTCAGCGCTAGCCGCGTGAGTCGCGTTGCCCGCGAGGACAGTGGTCACAGGATTCCGTAGGTCGCCTAAGGGCGACGGCGGTCGTTTCTCGATGCCAAATCAAACGGGCAATGAGACCCACTCAGCTCGATTGTTCGACAATCAGGCGCCCGCTGCATCGCTCAATAGCCAATGAATTTCGGCAGATTAGGTTGACATCCATGGTAATGTCGGGCAGGCGGAGGCGAGCAATGAGCGAGACCCGAAAGCTCGCGGCGATCCTGGTCACGGATATTGTCGGCTACAGCCGACTCGCCGGCGCTGACGAAGAGCGCACTTTGGCACGTGTCAGGGGACTGCGCAGCGATCTCATCGACCCAACGATTGCGGCCCATCGCGGTCGAGTCGTCAAGCGCACCGGCGACGGCTCGATCGTCGAGTTCCGTAGCGTCGTCGATGCCGTGCGCTGCGCGATCGAAGTGCAGACCGGCCTCATCGAGCGCAACGCCGGCGTGCCGCCAGGGCGGCGGATCGAATGCCGTGTCGGCATCCACCTAGGCGACGTCGTCGAGGAGAGCGACGGCGACCTGATGGGCGATGGGGTCAACATCGCCGCGCGGTTAGAGGGCGTCGCCAAGCCCGGCGCGATCTGTCTGTCCGAGCAAGCGTACTGGCAGGTAAAAGGCCGGCTCGATCTCAAGGTCACCGACCTCGGCGCAACCCAATTGAAGAACATCGCCGAGCCGATCCGCGTCTATTCGCTCGAAGTCGGCCAGCCGGCGCTAGCGGCGCCCGCGTCGCCGACGATACCCGTCGATCATCAGGAAGCGATCGAACGTATCCGGGCGAAGCGCGCCTTCGGGCGCCACGCGACCGTCTATGTCGCTGTCAACCTTCTGCTGATTGCCGTCTGGGCGATAACTTCGCGAGGATATTTCTGGCCGATTTGGCCGATCCTCGGCTGGGGCGTCGGGCTCGGGGTCAACTATTGGACGGTCTTCTTCCGGAGGCCGATTTCGGACGACGAGATTCGGCGTGAAATAAAGAAAGGGCCCTAAAACGAATCTGCGGAATATCGGGAGGGTGTAAGTGAGAACCAAATTCATGCCCCCGCTCCAACGCATCGGCGGCGCAGTCGCTCGCTGGCTGCGCCGCCGCCATTCGTTGCTCCCAAGCAGCGTAGGCACGCCTCGCGGCGGCCTGTTCCGTTTGCGAGAAGCCAATGTCGTGATACTGCCGACCCCACGCAGGCGCGCGACGATCGACAGCAAAGCCGGCCGCCTCGGCGATGCGAGTCCATGGGTTGCGGTCGGCGGAATGGAGCCATCCGCACCCCAGATCGAGTCGCATACCCGCGACATCATATGTCCAAGCTCGCCCTCCGACCCGCGTTGTCGCCTCAAGCATCAAAGTGGAAAACCCACTCGTCGCCAAGCGCCGCGTCGCGTCAACGCCAGCTCCGACTATGACGATGTCCGCGCCAGCACTCATTTGCTGATACTTAGTGGGTTGGTTGGTCTTGCGTCGTCCTGCCATTCCCGCAAGCAGCAGCTGCTACCATGGATCCATTGACGCCTTGGAGGGCGCAGTTCCAACCCAAACTGACGCGGCCGCCAGAATTTCCTTTGAAGTAAGAGTTTCCACGGCGGCGCGTCGCCTCGCGTACCGCCGGGACAGCATAAGACCGCGCGGGGATGAAGACCTTTCGCGCCCTTGATCCCGACAAATTAACAGAGCCCGACTGTCCCTTTCTGATCACGCCTTGATGGACCTCCACTCGGCCTTGGCCTCGAACGCGGCTGCGGCCTGGTAGATGGCGCCTTCGCCGTATTGGCGACCCACCAACATCATTCCGACCGGCAGTCCGTCGACGAGACCGCACGGCACGCTCATTGCTGGGTGGTGCGTACAGTCGAACGGAGCCGTATTCGGCAGCATCTCGAAGCCTCGCTGCAAAATCTCGGTGATCGGCGCGTTCT
>DASXXT010000032.1:0-11907 GCA_036502965.1 Roseiarcus sp.
GGCGCGCGTCTGGCCAGCACGCTCGCCAGCCAAGCGACGCCAAGTCCGAGGACATCGCCGAGATTGTGTCCGGCGTCGGCCAGCAACGACACCGAATTGCTCATCAAACCGTAGAGCGCTTCGATGACAACGAAGCCGAGATTGAGCGTTATGCCGATAGCGAAGGCTTTGCCGAAGCTCGCAGGCTCATGGGCGCGAGCGGAATGGTCATGAGAATGGCCGCCATGGTCGAGGGACATCTCGATCGCCTTTCGCCAGCCTAAATACATCCTCTAGCGGCTTAAGGATCAAGGTCTCGTGACCGGTGCGTGCCTGAGCCGACCGCAAGGCTTTCAAGGTAGGCGCAAAAATGTCGGCCATTGCGCCCGCCGCTCCTCGGGACGAGGTCTGCGCAACCCCTGTCTGGCCCCAGCTTAATCCGTCGACGGCCTCGTCACCCGCAGCCACGGCCGGGTTCCCTCTTGCTTCTCGTCGTGGGCGCTGCTCGGCTGATAGTGCAGCGGCGAGCCCGGCAGGCGGCCCGCTCGGAGCGCTTGCAAGGTCGGCTCGTTGCTGACCTCGAAGGACTCAAATCCGCAGCGTATCATGAGGGGAATTTCGTCGATCAGCACGTCGCCGATCGCCCTGAGTTCGCCTTGAAACCGGAGCCGGTCGCGCAGGATGCGGGCGTAAGAGAACGACCGGCCGTCGGCGAACTTGTCGAAAGCGAGCGCGACCAGCGGCCGGTCGGAGAGATCCGGCAAGTGCGCCTGTGCGTCTGCCCCCGCCTCGACCGCGACCCCGACCGGCTCGGAGCGCGCCGCGAGCGCCTCGCGTTGGCTAAGCCAGCGCTTGAGCGGCACCACGATCGCACCGTCCTCGGGCAGGGGTGCCTCATCGCCAAGAAACGCCCATTTGTCTTGCGTGAAGCCCTCGCGCCGCCACAAGGGCATCAGATGCCTGATCCGGCGTCGAGCGGGCCCAAATGGATGCCGCACTCGACCTTGCCCCGCCCGCGCCAACGGCCAGCCCGCTCATCCTCGCCGGGCTTGACCGGGCTCGTGCATGGCAGGCAGCCGATGGATGGAAAGCCCTTGGCGACCAAGGGATGCCGGGGCAATCCGGCGTCGGCGATATATTTCAGCACATCGCTCGAGCTCCAGCCGACGAGCGGGTTGATCTTGATTCGCTCGCCCTCCGCTTCAAACAGCGGCAGGGTCGCGCGCGTCGTGCTCTGGAAACCCTTACGGCCCGTGATCCAGGCGTCAAACCCATCAATCGCCTCAGCGAGCGGCCGGACCTTACGAATCTCGCAGCAGCGATCCGGATCGCTGGCGAACAGAAATTTCTCGGGGTCCTCTTGGGCCACCGTCTCGGCATCCGGCTCGGCGACGATGACGTTGGTGAGCTTAAGACGCGCGACGAGGTCGTCACGATAGGCCAGCGTCTCGGGGAAGTGCTGGCCGGTGTCGACGAAGACCACAGGCGTCGCGGTATCGACTTGCGCGACCATGTGCAGAAGCGCGGCGGCGTCCGCGCCGAAGCTCGACACGAGAGCGATGCGGCCGGGATAGAGATCCTCGATCGCGAGCCTCAGAAGCGAAGAGGCCTTGAGCTGCGCAAAGCGCGTCTCCAGCCGCGAGGCGGCGATCTGATCGCCGAACAGCTTGACGTCATGGGCGCTCATCAGATGTCCGATCCGGCGCTTCGCTCGTAAAGCGCCTCCTTGAACGGCGCCATGCCGACGCGGCGGTACGTGTCAATGAAGGTCTCCTGCTCCGAGAGCCTGAGGCCCGTATAGGTCTCGACGATGGTTTCAATCGCCTCGACCACATTCTCGGAGCTGAAACCGGGACCGGTGATCTGACCGATCGCGGCCTGCTCGTCGGCGGAGCCGCCGAGCGTGATCTGGTAGGTTTCTTCCCCTGCCCGCTCGAGTCCGAGAATGCCGATATGGCCGACGTGATGGTGACCGCAGGCATTGATGCAGCCGGATATCTTGATCTTCAGCGGACCAATCTCTTTCGCACGCTGGCCGTCGCCGAAGCGCTCAGCAATCCGCTGCGCGACGGGAATCGAGCGCGCGGTCGCCAGCGCGCAATAGTCGAGGCCGGGGCAGGCAATAATGTCGCTGATCGCGCCGGCGTTCGGCGTCGAGAGGGCGACTGAGGCTAAGCGATCATAGACCACCGGCAGGTCGTCCAGCGCGATATGGGGCAGGATCAGGTTCTGCTCGTGCGAGACGCGGACCTCGTCGTGGGAATAGTCCTCGGCCAGGTCGGCGACGGCGTCCATCTGGTCGGCGCTGGCGTCGCCCGGGATCGCGCCGATCGCCTTCAGCGAGACGGTGACCACGACATAGCCGGGCGTCTTGTGCGGCACGATGTTGGAGGCGAAGAAACTGGCGAAGCGCGAGTCCTTCGCCTTGCGGCGCTCCACCCGGTCGCTGACCGGCTTCTTGGGCTCCAGTTCGGGCGGCGCGAAGAAAGCGCGAAACCGCGCGAGCTCCTTTTCCGGGAGATTGAGCGCGTTGGGATCGCGGGCTGCGAATTCCGCCTCGACCTCTTCACGCAGGGCCTCGAGGCCTTTTTCGTGCACCAGGATTTTGATCCGCGCCTTGAACTTGTTGTCGCGCCGTCCTTCGAGATTATAGACCCTTAGGATCGCCTCGACATAGCCGAGCAGGTCGCGTTCGGGCAGGAAATCGCGGACCATACGCCCAATCATCGGCGTTCGCCCAAGCCCTCCGCCGACATAGACGCGAAAGCCGATTTCGCCCGCGTCGTTGCGCACGACCTGCAGTCCGATGTCATGGGCCTGGACCACCGCGCGATCATGCGCCGCGCCGTTGACGGCGACCTTGAACTTGCGCGGCAGGAAGGAGAATTCGGGATGAAGCGACGACCATTGCCTTAAGATTTCGGCGTAGGGGCGTGGATCAGCGATTTCGTCATGGGCAACGCCCGAGAAATGGTCGGCGGTGATGTTGCGGATGCAATTTCCCGAGGTCTGGATCGCGTGCATCTCGACGCTCGAGAGTTCGGCCAGAATGTCGGGCGTGTCTTTGAGCGCCGGCCAGTTGAACTGGATATTCTGTCGGGTGGTGAAATGGCCGTAGCCGCGGTCGTAATTCCGCGCGATCTCGGCCAATTTGCGCATCTGGCGCGAGTTGAGCACGCCATAGGGAACCGCGATGCGCAGCATATAGGAGTGAAGCTGCAGGTAGAGGCCGTTCATCAGCCGGTGAGGGCGGAACTGTTCCTCGGTCAGTTCGCCACTGAGGCGGCGCGCCACTTGGTCACGGAATTGCTCGACCCGCGCGGCGACGAAGGCGGCGTCGAAATCGTCATAATGATACATGATCGGTCTCCGTCGCGACCTTTGGACCCGAGTGGGGCGCCTGACCTAACGCCTGCTTGCCCAGGTCGCGCCTGATCGTCGGCCCGGTCGCCCTGATCGCTTCGCGCAGCGCCTTGGGAGCCAGATGGCCGTTGCGCTCCTCGACCACGATTGCATAGGGCTCGACGACGATATTGTTCGCTTCGTCCTGCTTGGCGCGCTTGAGCGCGCCGGCCGTCGCTTGCGGATCTGGCAAAACCGCAGCGCGGTTGAAATCCTCGCTCCAGCTATCGTCAACGGTTTGAAACACGACAACGCCGTCCGTAAGCCGGTTGGCGGTGATGACATCGGGCATTCCGGCCTCGTCGAGGTAGGCGGACGCCTGCCCGCCTGCAAGAGCCGCTAGCATATTTAACGGCAAAAATATATGCGTTTGTTTGTATTACCTAGTAATTACGTCCTTACGCCGTCGCTCATCTTACGAAAACGCTAAGAAAGCCAGAGATCGGACGCTGTTCGGACGTCGTTGTAAGAGCCGGTGGAAATCCGGGCCATCGCCGTGGACATCGCCGCCAAAAAGACGCAAAAGGCCGGACTCGAAGCCGCCTCAATCGCCTCTTCGGCTCTGAGGCCCACTCAAATGTGAGCAAGCCGGCGCGGCGTTTGGATAAATGGTTTTTTCATCAATAACCTTCCTGTTCTATTTCCTGCCGATCTTTCTGGCTCTCTATTTCATCACTCCGACGATCCAGGGCAAGAATGTCCTAACCCTTCTGTTCTCCCTGCTTTTCTACGCCTGGGGAGAGCCCCAGTTCATCGTCGTCCTTCTGTTCTCCATCGCCTTCAACTTCCTTGCGGCGCTGGCCATCGATGATCGGGAAGGTCCCGCTCGCAAGCTGGCGCTTGCGGTCGCGGTGGCGGGCAATTTGCTCGTTCTCGCGATCTTCAAATATGCGAATTTCGTCACCGCCAATTTGGGGGATTTGTTGGCGCCGCTCGGATTGGCGGTCGCCACGACCAATATCCATCTTCCGCTCGGGATCTCCTTCTTCACCTTCCATTGCCTATCCTACGTTATCGACATCTATCGGCGGCGATTTCGCGCCAATCGCAATCCGATCGACATCGCTCTCTACATTTCCCTGTTCCCGCAACTGGTTGCGGGACCGATCGTTCGCTACAAGACTGTCGCGCGGCAATTGGACGCCCGCAGGTTCACGCTTGGCCGCGCTTCCGTGGGCGCCCGGATATTCATTATCGGCCTCGCCCAGAAGGTGCTGGTGGCCGATGTCGTTGCGCCGCTGGTTCGAGTCGCGTTCGATCAGCTTCCCCATCGCTCATTGGTCGAGGCGTGGATCGGGCTGATCTCGTACACCGTGCAGATCTATTTCGACTTTGCCGGCTACTCCAACATGGCGATTGGCCTCGGCATCGTGCTCGGATTTACATTCCCGCGCAATTTCCGCATGCCCTATACGTCGCTTTCGATCACCGAATTCTGGCGGCGCTGGCACATGTCGCTGTCGTCATGGCTGCGCGACTATCTTTACATTCCGCTCGGCGGCAACCGCGGAAGCAACGCCCAAACCTACCGCAATCTCATCATGGTGTTCCTGCTCTGCGGGCTCTGGCATGGGGCGAATTGGACCTTCGTCCTGTGGGGCGCCTGGCACGGCGCCTTCCTGGTGATCGAGCGCCTGGGCTTAGGCTCGGCTCTCGCCCGCCTCGCGACGCCGGCGCGCTGGGCCTACGCACTGCTCGCGGTCATGGGAGGCTGGGTGCTGTTTCGCTCGACGGATCTGTCCGAGGCGATCGGGTATTACGCGAGCCTGGTTGGCCAAAACGGATTGAGCGAAATCAGCTTCGACATGCACGACGTCCTGAACGACCGCACGATCGTGACGCTCATCATCGGCTGCGTGCTCGCCGTTGCGCCGAGATGGCCGGCAAGATGGTCGGCGCCGTTTGTCGTGCGCGCGCCAGCAGACATCGCGCTCACTTTCGCGCTGCTGATATTTTCCATGATCACAGTCGCCGCCGGCGCCTATAGCCCCTTCCTGTACTTTCGCTTCTGAGCCTCAAAGCATGGGCAGCGGGCGCGGACGCGGGTCGAGCGGGAACGCCTCGTCGATTCGCGCGAGCTCGGCGGCGCTGAGATTAAGCGCGCCTGCACCCGCATTCTCTTCGGCGTGCTCCGGGTTTGCAGCCTTGGGGATCGCAAACAGCGACGCTCGCCGGGTCAGGAAACGCAGCGCGACCTGGCGCGGTGTGGAATTATGCCGGCCGGCGATCTCCTTCAACACCCGCCCTCCCGCGCTGCGGGGCTCGGGAAATCCGCCGGCGTGACCGAATGGGCTATAGGCGACCACGGCGACGCCGTTCTCTTCGCACCAGGGGATCACGGCGTTCTCGATCGCGCGCTCCCGCAAATGGTAGAGCACCTGATTACAAGCTAGACGGCCTGCCCCCGCGATCTCGCGGACTTCGTCGAGATCGTCCACGTCGAAATTGCTGACGCCCCACGACAAAATCTTGCTGTCGGCGCGAAGCCGCTCGAACGCGGCGACGGTATCCTCGAGAGGATGCGACCCCCGCCAGTGGAGAAGATAGCAATCGAGGCGGTCGGTCTTGAGCCGCTTGAGCGAGCGCTCGCACGCGGCGATTGTCCCTTTGCGAGACGCGTTGTGCGGCAGGACCTTGGAGACGAGGAAAACCTCGTCGCGTCGCCCGGCGATCGCCGCGCCGACCAATTCCTCAGCCGCGCCCGAACCGTACATCTCCGCCGTGTCGATATGAGTCATGCCGAGATCGAGGCCCCGGCGCAAAGCGCCGACCGCTGTCTCAGCGCCCGCCTGCTCGATATTCCAGGTGCCCTGCCCGATGACCGCGACCTCACGCGCCGTGGAGCCGAAAGGCCGCCGCTCCACGGCCCGCGCCGTACTTTGTATCGCCTTAGGCGGCATGACGCCGCGCGCCGGCGCCCTTGAACAGAGTGATCATTTCTCGGTTGAAGGCGGGAAGATCATCTGGCTTGCGGCTGGTGACCAGTTTCTGGTCAACGACGACTTCCTTGTCCACCCAGTCCGCTCCGGCGTTCTTCAAATCCGTTTTGAGCGATGGCCAGGAGGTCATCCGCCGGCCGCGCGCCGCGCCAGCCTCTATAACGGTCCAAGGCCCGTGGCAGATCGCCGCCACCGGCTTGCCGGCGTCGAAGAAGGCTTTGGCGAACGCGACCGCCTTTGGCGCCATCCTGAGCGAGTCCGGGTTCATAACCCCGCCCGGCAAAAGCAGCGCGTCGAAGTCTTCCGGCTTGGCCTGATCGAGAGGCGCATCCACCCGGACTTCGTCCCCCCAGTCGGTGAATTTCCAGCCACGGACCCGCTCAGCCTTCGGCGAGACCACCTTCGTCTCCGCGCCGGCCTCATCGAGCGCCTTCCGGGGCTCTATCAGTTCGACTTGCTCGAAACCGTCGGTCACCAGAATCGCGACCTTCAATCCTTTCAGCGTGTTGTCGGCCATGTCTGATCTCCTATGCAACGCCGCGCGCCTGCTCGAGCGCCACGACGTCTGTCTGGCCTCCAACATCCGCCGGACGGATACGTTCCACGCTAATGGCTGAACGAATCACGCGGCGCTACGCGGACGGGCTGCTCGCGAGATATTGATGGACGAAGGCGATCGCGATGCTGCCCTCGCCGACGGCGGAGGCGACGCGCTTCACCGGGCTGAACCGAACGTCGCCGCAGGCGAACACGCCCGGCACGCTGGTTTCGACGAGATAAGGGTCGCGGCTCTCCTTCCAGCGACCCGTTTTGACCACGTCGCCGCCGGTCAGAATATAGCCGCGCGGGTCACGCGCGATTTCAGGCGGCAGCCAACCGGTCTCGGCGTCGGCGCCGATGAACACAAACAGTCCCCCTGACTCTTCACGTCGCACTTCGTCGGCGCCGCGATCAAAAATGTCGATCGCGGTCAGGTGGCTATCGCCGTAGACGGCTTTGACCTGAGAGCGCAACGCCGTCCGAATGTTCGATTTGGTCCGGATCTGGTCGATGAGATAGTGCGACATGCTCTTTTCGAGCGCGTCGGCGCGCACGATCAAGGTTACGGTTCGTGCATGATTGGCGAAAAACATCGCAGCCTGGCCGGCCGAATTTCCCGCGCCAATGAGATGCACGTCGAGACCGTGCGCGATGCCTGCTTCGCTCCGCGCCGCTCCGTAGAAAATCCCCTTACCAAGCAGGCGGTCGAAGCCATCCACATTCAAACGACGCCAGCTTACTCCGGAGGCGACAATGATTGTCCGCGCATTCAGGACCTCCTCGTTGTCGAGCACGATGCGTCGGGGGTGAGCATCGAGGCGGACGATTTTGCGCGCGACGAGAATCTCAGCGCCTAGGCGTTTGGCTTGCCGAAGCGCCCGGCTGGCGAGTTCTGAGCCCGAGATCCCGCTCGGAAACCCGAGGTAGTTTTCGATCCGCGACGACGTCTCCGCCTGGCCTCCAGGCGCCTCCTGCTCGACGACGATCGTGCGTAGGCCCTCGGAGGCGCCGTAGACGGCGGCGGCGAGGCCCGCCGGTCCGCCGCCAATGATGACCGTATCGTATTCCTGAAAGCGCGGAACGGTCTGAAGACCGAGCAGCGCTGCGAACTCTCGCGGCTCCGGCCTCGTGAGCGTCGTCCCGTCGACGAGCCGCAGCGCCGGGCAATCGCTCTCCAGCAGCGGCGGTCCAGGCCAGTGATCGGCAAGATTGGGATCGTCCAGCGTCAGCCAGCTAAAGGAAATCTGATGCCGTTCGAGAAAACGGCGCAGATCGAGGCAGTCGCTGTCCCAACGGTTTCCGAGCAGTGTGACTTGAGCATTGTGTGGCTCCGCTGCAAGCTTCTGCAGGCCGTCGATGAGCTCGTGGGCGAGCGTGTTCATTGTCCTCACAAGCTCCGGCGATGAGGCCGCGACCTCGTAATAGAGACGCGCGTCGACCTTGAGGACACGAGACGGGTCGGTGGCCCGGAAGCCGGCTTGAAACCGCGCGCCGAAAACCAGGGGAATCTCGCCGAAGAGGTTGGGAGGCAAGCGCATTCCAAGCTTGCGCTCGACGCCATCGACGAGTTTGATGACTTCGATTGCTCCTTCGAGCACGACGAACAAAGCCGCCGGCTCGCCCTCAAAGACCGCGAACTCTCCGGCATTGAGATGGATGTCCGCAGCTGCCCGCGCGACATCCTCCAGAGCGACCGGCGAAAGCGTGGAAAAGATCGGAATCGCGGCAAGTTCGTCTGGCGTCAGCATGTCCTACCAGCCCTCGCTGCCCGGAACGAAAAATGCGCGCGACCTTTGTCGGGGCCTTCGCCGCTCTGTCAAGCCGCGCGCATAAGCGACCCGTCGTCGGTGCGCTTGACGATGCGGCCGTGGCAGGCGGCGATGGCGGGATCGATGAGATCGCTGCGCAGCCCACCCAGCCGCGACGGCGTGCGATCCTCGTCCGCGCCGGCGAGCCGGCTGTAGCCGACGATATCGGCGACCAGGATCGCCGCAATTTTCCGGGTCTCGCTCATTGCGCCCGCGGCCGCCAGAATAGCACAAGAGGGGAAGCGAACATCGATCGGTCGATCAGAAGAGGTAATTCACTCCCGTGGTGATCACATTGGCGTTGAGGCGCGAGGTATTTGAGATCGGCGGGCTTGGGAGAAACGTCGTCGTGCGGCTGCCCAGATCGACGTAAAGATATTCGATTTTGGCGCTCCAGCCGCGCGCGAACTTGGCTTCGACGCCGCCGCCCAGCGTCCAGCCGTCTCGCGTCTCGCCGCGATTGTCGGTAGCGGAGAACGATCCGAACGCGGCGGTCGCATTGGTGTCGAGCCGGGCCAGGGCGCCCCCGCCTGTGGCGTACAGGAGCCAGTTCCCTAGCGCATAACCGATCCGAGGTCGCAGCGTTCCGAACCAGGTGAGCTTCTGTGTGTAGCTCGCCGTCAATCGTCCGCAGAGAGGCGGGAGGCAGGGCGCCGTGCGGCCGCCGCTGAGCCCGCTCCCCTCGAAGTTCGCCTCGAGCCCGAGGACCCAGGGGCCCGTCTGCCAGTTGTAACCGGCCTCGGCGCCCCCGATGGCGCCGTCAAGCGACGTGTCGAAGGACGGAGGCTCAAGTCCTGCGATGCTGAAGGCGTTGCGGCTCGAGCCGAAGGCGCCGCCGACATTGAGCCCGGCGTAAAATCCAGTCCAGCTCGGCGGGGCTTGAACTGGCGCCGGGGGCGGCGACGGGATGTCGGCTGCGAGCGCGGCGCCGTCAAGCGCAAGCAGCGACAACGCGATCGTGAATATGCGGCGCATCGGAGACCCCTCGGGCAGCCAAGCTACGGCCCGAGGCTTAAAAGTTTGCGAACATGCCTAACAAATTTGCGAAGGGTACGGCGGAAGCTAAAGCCGCTACGTTTGGATGAGACCGATGGCCGCCCTCATACCGCGTCCTGAGGCGACGCGAAGCGGCCGCCTCGAAGACGAATCCAGTTCGGCAGAAGTCCGTTCGCTGGGCGGCAGGCGCAGTTCAGTAAGTTAACCTGATCGGGACCGTCTGGGCGCCGCCCGCATAGTCGAAGGCGGCTGACGCAAATGCCGGCGCTCCGGTGCTCGAGGGCGGATTTCTGGAGAATCCATAGGCTTCCTTGGGCTTGCCGAAGAGGCCATATTGCATTTGTGTCTCGTTGTTCTCGGCGTGGAACGCCGCGACCGCATAGGTCCCTGGCTTCAGACCATTAAAGACACAGGTCGCCTGCCCGCTCTTGATTCTAGCGATGACCCCGCGGCTCTCCTGTCCGGCTTTGGGGAAGGCCGCGGGCGCGGCGTAAAGCCCGCAGCGCACGACGCCGTCATCGTTGCGAAGTCCCGAAATCGGCACGGAGACCCGGTCCGCGGCCTGGGCGCTCGCCGCGCCTATGCCGGCGGTCGATCCGAGAAGAAGCAAAGTCAAGACGAAGTTACGCATGGAGGGGTCCTTGCCTGAAGTCCAGCTTGCACTTGTTCTAGTTCGCTCCGATTTCGAAACAGTGAAGAAGGCTTCAAGAATTGGAGGGGTAGGCCCCGAAGACGCGCGAGCGTCCGATCCTCGTCCGCGCCGGCGAGCCGGCTGTAGCCGACGACGTCGGCGACCAGAATCGCTGCTAGTTCCCGGGTCTCGCTCATTCCTCTGACAGCCCGGCCGCGCGCAGGCCGTCGAACAGCGGTGGCAGGTTCGGCGCATGCGCGATCATCCATTTGACCGTGAGTTGCGGATTGAGGCGGCGAGCTTCCGCCAGAAGGGGTTTCGCCTCATCCTTCTTGCCGGCGAGCGCATAGACGGCGGCCAAATTCGCGTAAGGGATGAAGACCTGCATGCCAGACTCGATCGCTTTGTTGTAATTGCCGCGTGCGGCGTCCAGATGCCCCATGCCGAGTTCGGCGTCGCCCTCCTGCACGTACCGGAGGCCGATGCCGGGATCGCGCGGACTGAGCCTGATCGCCTGCTGCGAATCGGACTTTGCCTGTTCGAAAAGGCCCAGCGAGATCTCGGCGACGGCGCGTGCTCCGTGAATCCAGGGAGAGTTCGGGTCGAACGTAAGTCCGGTGTTGGCAGTGCTGAGCGCCTCGTTCAGGCGGCGCGTGAATGACAGGTAAACGCTTTTCGCATAATAGGCGCGGTCATATCCGTGCGCGAGCGCGATCGCCCGGTCGGCCTGGGCGACGATCTTCGTTTCGAGATCGATTTCCGGGGACTCCAACCCGTTTGCAAACTCGATGAAATAGGTGAAGGCCTCGCCGGCCAGCGCATCGGGATCGTTGGGATCGAGCTTGAGGGCTTGCTCGAACAATTCGATCGCGGCGCCGTAGCTTTGCTTCCTTTCCTTCAGGGGCTGCTGGTATCCCTGCCACACCAGGGCCCAGCCGCGCATGGTCAGATCAATGGAGTCAGGGCTCTTGGATCGCACGCTCCTTTCTGCCTCCGCTTTGACGAGTTCATAACCCAACGTGTTGGCCAATCGCACGACGACTTCATCCTGAAGTTTGAACAAATCGGCGACGTCTTCCTCGAAGCGGTCAGCCCAAATATGCGAGTCGGACTCCGCATCGACGAGTTGCGCGTTGACGCGAACCCGGCTCTGGTCGCGTTGCACCGAGCCTTCGAGCACATAGCGGACGCCGAGCGCTGCGCCGATCTCCCTGGCGTCGACAGCCTTGCCTTTGAAAGTGAACGCTGTGTTGCGGGCGATGACGAAGCTATTGGGAATGCGCGAGAGTTCGGTGGTCAAATTATCGGTGACTCCGTCCGCGAAATAGTCCTGCGCGGGATCGCCGGAGAGGTTAGTGAAGGGCAACACGACGATCGAAAGACGCGCGGCCTCGGTGGGCCTCACGCCGCGCCAGCCGAGCAAGGTCCATCCGCTGGCGACTGCTAGGATGAGAAGGGCGGCAATCGCGGCGGCGAGCGGGGCGGAACCCCATCGCCGTTTGGCCGCTGTCGGCCGATCGTCCCGCGGTGCGGGCTTCGCCTGCTTCGGCTTGCCGACTTCGAGCGAATAAACCCGGATCGGCTCGGCGATGTTCTTGAGTTGAGTCGGGCC
>DASXXT010000033.1:0-7439 GCA_036502965.1 Roseiarcus sp.
GCCTTGTGGCGCTTGCCGACCACGCGCTCGGGCGGCGGGGACGCATGAACGATGGGATCGCCGAAATTGGCCGAGGCCAGGAATGTATGGAAGGACAGCCGTTCGCGCTGGAGTTGAACTGACGGTCCTCGGCTGCTTCAGTTCTTGACGGCTTTCGCCATCGCCTCCTGCTCGGGCTGCGTCGGCGAGCCGAAGAAGGCGGGATCATAGTCCTTGCCGCCAAGTGCGCCGAAGGCGTGCGCGCCATTGGCGTCGAACAGCACGACGAACTTGTGTCCTCCGCAGTCCGACGGCTTGCAAACGAACGATATCTCATAGGACTTGCCGTCGATGGTGACATTCGCCATCTGGCCCGCGACGCCATCGAAGTTCCGATTGAACTGAGTAAGCCAGTCGGGCGTTGGCTGCACAAGCTTCATCAGCTTGTCCCACGAGGCGTGGTAGGGCGTCTTGCCATGCAAGGCATCGAACAGAAATCCCGTCTCCTTTTCCGCCGCGTTCGCAGCCCTGACGAGAACGAGGAGAGCGAGAGAAAGGCTTATGCGCATCTTGGAAGCGGTCCGCTTGCTGTTGGACAATGGAAAGGACCTTCCGGAGCCTCGGCACCGCCGATCGAACGCCCGACACGTCGGCCTAAAACGCCTTGAACGTGATTACAGTGCGGGTGTCGACGATTCCTGGGATCACCTGCACTCTGTGGCCAACGAAGTGACCGATATCGACATTCGATTCCACGTAGAATTTGGCCAGAATGTCATAGTCCCCCGCGATCGAATAGATTTCAGAGGCGATTTCCGCTTCTGCCAGCCCGCTGGCGACCTCGTAGGTTCGCCCGAGCGCGCATTTGATTTGGACGAAGAAGGTCTGCATCCGGTCACGGCCCTTGTTTGCCGCCCTCTTCTGCAACAACTTCGATATCGCGGTCCATCCCTGTCTGAACCTGGAACGTCGATTGGTAGACCCTGGAATCGTGACGCGCGATGACGACGTACTCACCCTCGGCAAGGACGAGCGAGGGAAAGGCGCCCACGAGCTCACGAATGACGTCGCCGCCCGGTGTGAGCACCGTGAAGGTGGTGTTGGCAAGGGCCTCGCCTATGGGCTTATTGACAAGCTTGAGCGTGAGCGTCGCGCAACGATGGCGGATCGTAACGTCAATCCGCTTGCCGGAGACCACCTTGATGTCGGCGTTGACCATCGAATTGGACGGGATCGCCGTAGGCGGGGCGGCCGTCGCCGATTTGCCGGAATTACCCGCAGCGCTGACTCCCGAGTGAGCGCCTACAGTGTCGAGATAGGTCGAAACGATATGATAGGAGCCTTCCGGCAGTCCGATGATATCGCCCGCCTTGGCTTTGGCGTAGACGAGCTTGCCGAGTGGGTTGCGGTTTTGCGGCACGTAGATGGCCAATGACAGCTTAGATGCGTCGATCGGCGCGTCAGCCAGGGTGCCTTCGATCCGGAGGGCGCCCGCCGAAAGAGTCAACCGTTCGGAGCGAACTTCTGCGCCGAGCGTCACGCGTTTGGCCGCGCTGGCAAGCCCGAAAGCGACATGCGCAACATAGTCGCCGGGAGGGATGGTCAGGGTCGGCTGGGCCAGACCGGATTCAACGATTAGCGGATGCGAGCCGTCCGGATCGGCCTGCGCGCCGAACACGCGCCAGCGCAAACCGCCCGCGAGCGGCGCGCCGCCGCCGTTAAGGACCGCGGAAAGGTTCAGCGTCGCTGGGGCGGATTCGCTCGTCGGCGTCTCCGCGCCGGCTGGCCTGACCAGCGCCACCAGCGCGACCAGCGCCGCCAGAATTCGCCAAGTCGCTGTCAACCCGCCTCGCGTTAGCCGAAAATTGACGCCGATGCTTCGTCGCCCTAGCGGCTCGTGACCACACATTGAGGCGGATCGAAGGCGGTTTACACCTGTCTGATTTTCGGCCAAGGAGCAGGCCTTCGTTTGAGAAGAACCGCCGATGAACGAAACGATCGAGATCCTCAAACACCGCCGATCGGTTCCGCCTCCGATGATGGCTGGGCCGGCGCCGAGCGCAGACGAACTGGCCACAATCCTGACTGTCGCCTCGCGCGTACCGGATCATGGCAAGCTCGCGCCCTGGCGGTTTTTGGTCTTCGCAGGGCGTGCGCGCGACCGCACAAGCCGGCTTGCGCTTGAGATCCGCCTCGCTGACAAGCCCGACCTGGACGAGGCCGCCCAAGCCGAGGAGTCGCGCCGTTTCGCACGCGCGCCGCTCGTCGTCGCGGTCGTCTCGCGCGCAGCCCCGCACCCCAAGATTCCCGAATGGGAACAGATCTTATCCGCGGGCGCTGTGTGCATGAACATGATCGTCGCCGCCCGCGCGCTCGGTTTCTCGGCGACCTGGCTCACCGAATGGATGGCCTACGACGGCCGCTTTCGCGCCGCGATCGGCCTGGCCGAAAATGAGCGCGTCGCCGGCTTCATTCACATTGGCCGGACGACGGCGGCGATCGAGGATCGCCCGCGGCCGGCGCTCGCGCAGATTGTGACCAACTTTCCGGAGTGAAACCTGAGGCCATGTTCTACGCGACCGCAGAGCGCGACGGGGTGTAGCTGCCGAGCGTACCGCCGATCGTCGGCTTCTCCAGCGAAGGGTGGAAGGACTCGACGTCGTTCGCCAAGGAGAGCGGCGAGTTCGTCGCCAACCTGGCGACGCACGACCTGCGCGCCCCAATGAATGAAACCTCTGCCCCGTTCGACCGCGGCGACAACGAATTCGCCCGCGCGCCGCACTGACCAGGGCCGAATCCCGGCTGGTCGCCGCGCCGCGGGTCGCTGAGAGTCCGGCCGCATTGGAATGCAAGATGGTCGAGGTGGTCGAATCAGATCTTTGAGCGGTGCGTCGAGCGGAGCCGTGCTTACCCTCGGCGAGGTGGTCGCCTTCCATATCGATGAGCGTTTTCTTGTTGCCGGCCGCTTCGACACCGCCCGCGCTCACTCGCTCGCCCGCTGCGGCTACGAGGATTACGCGGCAGTCGAGAAAGTCTTCGCGATGGCTCGCCCGAAGGGCGGCGGCGACATTTGACTACGCCCGCGGAGCGCGAGCCCACGCAAGGCAGGTTTTGGGGCTGCAGCCGGCGTTCCCGCGCGTCCCGCACCCGTCAGACAGGCCGCCAGGCGCTCCCGGTCGACTCTCGCCGTCCGACGCCTGCGGCGGGATGGAGAAGACGGAAAATGAAAGCGGGACATTGAGCCGACGATGGGTTGTCGGTAGGCTTGGCTGTTCGCAAGCCGTTCTTGGGAGGCGGAGACAGATGTCAGCCACGACCGTCACTCGCGATTACAGCCTCGTCGGTCCGGAGGCCGAGAAGGCCGTCACGGCGGGGCTCGCGTCGGCGAAATGGTACACGCCGCCGATCACGCGCGCCGAACTCAAGGAGTTGATGCGTCGGGACGACGGCCCGGCGATCCGGGATACGCTCATCTGGTTCGCGGCGTTCATAGTGTCTGGAGGCCTTGGCTATTACTTCTGGGGAAGCTGGGCAGCCGTGCCTTTCTTTATTGTCTATGGCGTTCTCTACGGCTCCTCGACCGACAGCCGCTGGCACGAGTGCGGCCATCGGACCGCCTTCAAGACCCAATGGATGAACGATGCGGTCTATCAGATCGCCTGTTTCATGATCATGCGCGAGCCGGAGATCTGGCGCTGGAGCCATACGCGCCATCATACGGATACGATCATCGTCGGGCGCGATCCTGAGATCATCACGCCGCGTCCCCCGGACGTTCTCTCTCTCCTGCTCAACATCTTTGCGCTCAAGAACACGGTCATCTTCTTTCGCAAGGTGTTTCTGCACGCAACTGGCCGGCTGACCGACGAGGAGGCGACCTTCGTGCCTGAAGGCGAGCGTTCGAAGGTGTATTTTATCGCTCGTATTTACCTTGCCATCTACGCCCTCGTCATCGTCGCCTGTTTCGCGTTCGGCTCGATCCTGCCGGCGATGTATATCGGTCTGCCGACGCTGTACGGCGGATGGTTCGCGCTTTATTGCGGCGTCACGCAGCACATCGGGCTCGCCGAGGACGTGCTCGATCACCGGCTGAATTCGCGCACCGTGTACATGAACCCGATCTTCCGGTTCCTCTATTGGAACATGAACTACCACGTTGAGCATCACATCTTTCCGACGGTCCCCTATCACGCCCTTCCCAAGCTGCATCAAGCGATCAAGGCCGATTGCCCGCCCCCCTATCCGAGCTCCGTCGCCGCCTATCGCGAGATCATCCCGACGATTCTGCGCCAACTGAAGGAGCCGACCTATTTCGTGCGGCGCGAGCTTCCGCCGTCCGCGCAGCCGGGCCCGCTTGGCGGCTCCACGGCCAAAACGGCGAAGGTTGAAAAGGCCGGTTGAAATGAGCGAGACCTGGATCGACGCCGGCTTGGCCGACCGCATCCCGCTCGAGGATGTCGCGCCGTTCGAACACGAAGGCCGGCAGTACGCGCTCTACCGCACGGCGGACGACCGCTATTTCGCCACCGACGGCTTGTGTACGCACGAACTGGTCGAACTCGCCGACGGCTTCGTTTCGGGCACGATCATCGAATGCCCGATGCATAATGGCCGGTTCGACTTCACCACTGGCGAAGCAAAGGGCGCGCCGGCCTGCATCAACCTGGCGACCTATCCGGTGAAGGTCGAAAGCGGCAGGCTGCTCGTCAAGCTCGACTGAGCGCAACGCGGCGTTTCCCGGGATTTATGGTCCGCGCCGCCGCGGCGGCCGCGAATTGTAGGCCATTGGTATATGGGCGGACCGGCTCGTTCGGGCCGAGAGAGGAGACGCGATGATTCTTTCCGGAGTTGCGGCGATCGTGACCGGCGGGGGCTCCGGGCTCGGCCGCGCAACGGCGGAGGCGCTCGCGGCCAAGGGCGCGAAGGTCGCGATCTTCGATCTCAACCCGGCCGCGGCGACGGAGGCCGCAAGGGTGGTCGGCGGCGCGGCGATAGTTGGCGACGTTGCGGACGAGGCCTCCGCCGGCGGGGCGATCGCCAAAGCCGCGGCGGCGCATGGCCCGGCGCGGGTGCTCGTCAATTGCGCCGGCGTCGGCGTGGCCAAACGGGTTGCCGGCCGCGATGGGCCCCATCCGCTGGCCGACTTCGAGAAAGTGATCCGCGTCAACCTCATCGGAACCTTCAACGTGATCCGCCTCATGGCGGCGGAGATGGGCAAGCTCGAACCGATCGACGGCGAGCGCGGGGTCATCATTTCAACCGCCTCGGTCGCGGCTTTCGAGGGCCAGATCGGGCAGGCCGCCTATTCCGCCTCCAAGGGCGGCGTGGTGGCGATGACGCTGCCGATCGCCCGCGAGCTCGGGCAGTTCGGCGTCCGGGTCAACGCGATCGCGCCCGGCGTCTTCATGACGCCGATGATGTCCGGCCTGCCGCAGGCGGCGCAGGACTCGCTCGGAGCCTCGGTGCCGTTCCCTGCCCGCCTCGGCCAGCCGGCTGAATATGCTGCGCTTGCCGTCCACATCGTGGAGAACGGTTACATCAACGGCGAGACGATTCGCATCGACGGCGCCCTGCGTATGGCGCCCAAATAGGCGAGAACGCGACCGCAGTGCTCCGTCCGAGCGGTCACAACCTGAAGGCGACGTCCATGCAAATAAATGCAAGCAATTCCAAATAAATCCAAGGAAAATTCCTTGCATTTCCTTGGATTTCTTTTGCCGAATCCGGACTTTCCAATGGGTTACGGCCGAAAAAAATAAAAAAATCACAGCGTCCGTTCAGATTGTATGCAGAATGTCGCAGACGCATTCCCAGCTCCATTCTCCTCGCCGTCGGGTGCGCCGCAGCCGGGTCGATCCGGTTAGCAAAAATGAATAGCATAGTTTCTGTTTCTCTGCAAGAAAATGGCGCAGAAAATTTCCGCTGACCGATCGCGTCTGGGCCACTGACGATTTGGCCGACAGGCGTCAAGCGCTAGGCCAAAGCGCGCTTGAACATGGGCAAGGAGGAAACGATGGACGGAGCAAGGACGGGGCGTCTCGCCGGTAAGATCGCGCTCATCACCGGGGCGGCGTCGGGCATCGGCCGGGCGACAGCGGCTCTGTTCAACCGGGAAGGCGCCAAGGTCGCCGCGACGGACCGGAATGAAGCTGGCCTCAAGACGCTCGGGGCCGACGCCGATCTCACGCTCGTACAAGACGTGACCGACGAAGCGCGCTGGCGCGAGGTGGTCGACGCGGTCGTCGCCGCGTTCGGTCGGCTCGACATTCTCGTCAACAGCGCTGGCATCGGCACTCTCGGCAATATCGAGACGACGACGCTCGCTGACTGGCGCAAGGTCAATGCGGTCAACGCCGAGGGCGTGTTTCTCGGCTGCCGCGAGGCGGTGCGGGCGATGAAGGAAAGGGGCGGCTCGATCGTCAATCTCTCGTCGGTTGCCGGAATCATCGGCGACGCGTCTTCGGCGGCTTATTGCGCCAGCAAGGGCGCGGTCAGATTACTCACCAAATCGGCCGCGCTTCATTGCGCCCGCGCCGGCTACAAAATTCGGGTGAACTCGGTGCATCCCTCGTTCGCCGAGACGTCCATGGTGCTCGAAGGCATCGCGCGGGCGAGGGACCCGGAACGGATCCGCGCGGGACTTTCACGCGCCGCGCCGATGGGGAGGATGGGCAAGGCGGACGAGGTCGCCAACACCATCCTCTTCCTCGCCAGCGACGAATCCTCATTCACCACCGGCGCGGAGTTCATGGTCGACGGGGGCTTGACGGCGCAATAGTGCGATCCGCGCGCGAGGGTAGCGGGCTTATTCGTATCGCCGGACCAGCGCTGCCCCTCGTGCCGATTCGCCTGCTCTTGCACAATTGGTGGTGAGCAGGCCGCTCGCACAGTCCGCCGGCTTGGACACGGCCGTTACGCCTGTAACCCGATTTCCCGGCGCTGAAGCCGGCCTGTAACTCCCCATTGCTTCAATCCTCGACGCGGCGGCAACGGCCGCTCAATCGGGAAAGAAATGCAATGACTCCCATGAAAGCCTTGTTCCGCCGGGCGACGACGCGTCCCAACGGGACGGCCTTCATCTTCAACGAGGTGGTGTGGACCTATCGTGATTTGCTGACAGGCGCTGAGCAGCTGTCCCGCGCTTTTCTCACCCGTGGTGTTCGGCCGGGAGACCGGGTTGTGCTCCACATGTCGAACACGCCGGAAATGGCGGTTGCCCTGTATGCGTGTTTTCGCATCGGGGCGATCGCGTGTCCGACGAACCTGCGCTTCAAGACCGCCGAACTGCGCGAGCTCTTCCAGCGCCTTAAACCCGCTCTCTATCTTGGCGAGGAGCAGCTCTATTCTCACGTCGAGACGATCGAGCCGGAGATCCTCGCTGGAGACAAGCGCTTCGTCATTGGCGCGAGCAGTGCTTACAAAGGCGCAAAGCCTTGGTCGGCTCTGCTGATCGACGGCGT
>DASXXT010000034.1:0-1761 GCA_036502965.1 Roseiarcus sp.
ATCGGGCTTTTCAGCCATCGAGCCGAGATTATGGAGACGGGAAGCCTGTATCTTCGCGTCGTTGGACCCACCTATGCGGCGAACGGCCTCATTTTCGCTTTGAGCTTCGCCGCGCAAGGGCGGGGCCGGATGATGTGGCCGTTGTTGGCCGCCAGCACCCGCCTTGTTGTGGCGGCCGGGGGCGGTTGGATCGCGGTTTGGGTTTTCAATTGCGCTCCGGAGGTCCTCTTCGCCATCGTCGCGGGCGGGTCGATCGCGTCCGCGCTCATACTTGTAGTGGCCGACCTTTCCGGGGCGCTGTGGGGCCGAAGCGCGGGCGCGCGAAAGTAAGAGGGTCCGGCCGTCTCCCTGTAAAGGCTATTTCGTCCTCGCAATGGAGTGATGGGGTGGACGGCGCCCCGAACGGCATCAGCGTGCCAAGATGGTCGTTGTCGAAACCCCATCTGAAGGGAAGCCGTCCGTGGGCAAGTCTATTCAGAAATTGAGCTCTGTCACGCGCGTTGGGCTCGATCTGGCGAAGAGGGTCTTTCAGGTTCACGCCGTCGACGCGAACGGCGAGATCGTGGCGACGCGCAAGCTCGCACGCGGCAGGGTTGTCGGCTTTTTCTCCGCGCTTCCGCGGTGTGTGGTGGCGATGGAAGCCTGCCCGTCGGCACATCATTGGGGGCGGCAATTGCTGGCGCTCGGGCTTCGAAGTGAGGCTGATCCCGCCCGCGCATGTGAAGCCCTATGTCCGGCGCAACAAGAACGACGCGGTCGATGCCGCGGCGATTTGCGAGGCAGCGGGGCGACCGGGCCAGCGGTTCGTACCGGTGCGGTCGATCGAGAACCAGGCCGAGTTGATGCGCCATCGGACCCGCGAGTTGCTCGCCGGCCAGCGGACGGCGGCGCTCAACTGCGGGGGCATCTGGCCGAGATCGGCGTCGTCGCGCCACAGGGTGCACAGCATGCCTATGACCTAAAGCGGCTGGCCGTCGACAGCTTTGACGAATACGGCGAGGTTGTGGTTCCCGACTGCGTGCGCGTCGCGCTTCGGCCGCTCGACTTTCAAATCGACGCGCTCGACGAGGCGATCGGAGTGATCGACAAAGAAATCGCAATGTCGGTCAAGGCCGACGAGACTGCCAAGCGGTTGATGACCGTTCCCGGTGTCGGCCCGATCACCGCCTCGGCGATCATGGCCACGATCCAGGACATGAGCGACATCGCCAGCGGGTGCGAGTTCGCCGCCTTCCTCGGCTTGACGCCACGCCAGAGCTCGACCGGCGGCAAGCCACGGCTCGGGCGGATCACCGACCGTTACCTGCGCAAGCTGCTGGTCGTCGGCGCCTGCGCGACGCTCCGCCATCGGAAAGGCCATAATGATGCTCTGCGTCTGTGGGCGAGCAGGATGCTCGAGCGCAAGACAGTCAAATACAAGTTCAAGCTGACCGCGGTCGCGCTCGCCAACAAGGTCGCGCGCATCGTCTTCGTGCTGATGACGAGGGGCGGCCAATACGACGACCGGCCAGTTGCGGCCTGACGACCGCGACGGGCTCGGCAAGAGGAATCTCGCAAGGCGAAGCTAGAAATCGAGGGCGCCGACGAAGTGATGTGAACCAACGGCAAAGGCTTGGAAGCCCGAAAAGCCGCCTGCGCCACTACGAGCGCGCTGGAATGATGGGGGCGAAGAGCCAGGCGGACGAATCATCAGGGCCAGCGGAGCTATCCCATCCGCATCAAAAGGCCGAAGACATGACCGCTCCCGAGACGTTCACAGCA
>DASXXT010000035.1:0-3736 GCA_036502965.1 Roseiarcus sp.
TTCCGCCTCGGCAGCCCCTATGACCGGCGTCTTGCCGCCCAGGACCATATTCAGCAATTGCGGAGCCCTGAGACGCTTCGGGACGGCCTTCAGATCCTCCAGAGTCTCTGGCGCCTCGACGAAGGTCATGTCGGCACCCGCTTCGATATAGCGCTCAGCGCGCTCGATCGCCTTATCGAAGCCCTCGACCGCGCAGGCGTCTGTTCGGGCGATGACGACCATGCTCTCGAGGCGCGCGTCGACCGCGGCCCGCACCTTGCCGACCATCTCGTCAGCCGGAATCAGCTCCTTGCCCGCGAAGTGGCCGCACCGTTTGGGCGCATGCTGGTCCTCGATTTGGATGGCGCTTGCGCCGGCCTGTTCGAGCATCCTCACAGTATGGGCGACGTTGATCGCGTTGCCGAAGCCAGTGTCCGCATCGACAATCAGCGGCAGATCGATGACGCCGCGAATGGCCAGGACGTGCTCCGCGACCTGGCTCAGGTCCATGAATCCGAGATCGGGCAGCCCGAGGTCCATATTGGTGAGGCCCGCGCCGGTGAGATAAATCGCCTTGAAGCCGAGATCGGCGATCACCCGCGCGGCGAGCGCATTCGGGGCGCCGGGCAATAGCACGCCACGGTCCCGAGCGAGCATGGCGCGCAAGGTTTCGATGTCAGCCCGCGCCATGCAATGTCTCCTCGGCCCGGCCTCTCGCCAGATGAACTCGCCACGCGATGCTCTTCCGGAGCCCTGACTTGAGCGGCGCGGTTCTATTACGGATCTTACACGGGCGCCAAACGAGACCGTTCGCGGCGATTGCACCTTCGCCAAGCGCCCGGGTTTTTCGTTTGACCGCGGTATCGCCCGCGTCCTATCTGGCGACAGGCTTCAGACCGCCCGGGGGCGGCAAGGGGAGGGGAACATGCGCATCCATAATTTTGCAATCGTCTCGGCTTTTTCGCTCGCGGCCCTAATGGCGGCGGCGCCGAGCGCGCTCGCCCAGCAGGCCGCGGCGATGAAATATTGCAAGGCCGATTTCGAGCGGCTTTGCCCTGGCGTACAACCGGGCGGCGGGCGCATCATCGGCTGCCTCAAGGCGCACAAGGAAGAAATAAGCATCGGCTGCGGCAAGGCGCTGCAGGCGATGAAGGCGAAGATGGGCCAGTGAGGGCGGCGGCGCTTTTCCCGCCGCCCGTCATTGCGAGCGAAGCGAAGCAATCCAGGGGAACGTAGGGCGCCCGCGACTCCTGATCGCCACGTCGCCATAGCCCATCGAAAGACGGGCTTCTTGCCATGCCCTATGGCTCCTCGCGATGACGGATTTACTGCGGGGCGCCGTTCAGAACCGCTCGCCCACCATCTCCTCGCTTTTCGCCCACAGCGCCTTGGCGTGCTTCGGGTCGAGCGCATAGGCGCGCACGCCTGAGGGAACGTTCCGGCCCGCGTCGGTCGCCTCCGCTACATGGCAGTCCTCGCAATAGCGGCCGCCGACCTCTTCGGGCTTGGCGACGACGCCGGCCCAGACGGACGTGGCTGCTCCTTGCGGGATCGTTTTGAACTTGTAGGACGGCTGGCCAGCGGCTGCGGCGATCTCGTTCATGCGCTGGATCACCTGCTCTCTCGCTTCGGCCGTCATGTAGCGGCCAAGCTCGGTCTGGATGCCGCCGGGATGCACAGCCGTCGCGCGCACCCCATTGGCTTTATGGCGGCGGTCGAACTCGACGGCGAACAGGATGTTGGCGGTCTTCGAGCGGCCGTAAGCCACGAACTCGGCGTAGGGCGTGCGCTCGAAGTTCGGATCGTCGACATCGACGTCGGCGAACCGATGTCCGGCCGAAGACAGATTGACCAGCCGCGACCCCGCCTTCATGAGCGACGAGATGCGATTGACCAGCACGAAATGGCCGAGGTGATTGGTCCCGAACTGGGTCTCGAACCCGTCCGCCGTCTTGCCGAACGGCGTCGCCATGACGCCGGCGTTGCAAACGACGAGGTCGAACGGCTTGCCATCGTCGACCAGCGCGTCGGCGCAGGCGCGCACGCTGTCCAGCGACGCGAGATCGAGTTCCACCAGCTCAAATTCGCCACCGTTCGCCGCTGCGCGCACGCCCGCGGTCGCCGCCTTCGCCTTGGTGAGATCGCGCGCGGCGCCCACCACCGCGGCGCCGTGGGCGGCGAGCGCGCGCGCCGTCTCCACGCCGAGGCCGGCCGATACGCCTGTCACCAGCACCCGCTTGCCGCTCAGGCTCACGCCCTCGAGCACTTCGTCGGTGGTGGATGTCGGGCCAAACGATTTTGTCGCGGCGGGCTCATCGAGTTGAGGCATAAGATATCTCCTGGATGTGGCGTCGCTCGCTGAGCGACCAGCTTTTGCAATGAGGAGGCTTCGTAGCGTGCGCCCGCGGCGGAGAGTTGCCAGGAGCGCGAAGCAGGAATAAACGGAGGCGCCTCCGCCCATATACGGAGGACCCCTCCGTTTAGCAAGAGGACATGCGACATTTGAGCGAGGCGATGGGCCGGCCCCGCGGCCCGGCCGGCGGGAAAGCGTCGGGCGCAGCGCGCAAGCCCCGCGCCGACGCCCGACGCAACCATGACGGCCTGCTCGAGGCGGCCAAAGCGGCGTTCGCGGAAGCAGGAGCAGAGGCGAGCCTCGACCAGATCGCGCGGCGCGCGGGCGTCGGGATCGGTACGCTTTACCGCCATTTTCCGACCCGCGACGCGGTCGTCGAAGCGGTCTATCGCCGCGAGGTCCAGCAATTGGCCGACGCGGCGCGGCGTCTCATCGATTCCCAGCCGCCAGCTGAGGCGCTTCGCGCCTGGATGCGGCTCTTTATCGACTATATCGCCGCCAAGAAGGTCATCGCGCCGGCTCTCAAATCGTTGGTCGGCGGCGGGTCGGCGCTCTACGCGGATTCGGGCGCGCGGATCAATGAGGCGATGGAGCTGCTCGTGAAGCGCGCGCGGGCAAGCGGCGACATCCGTCCGAGCGCTGATTCTGCCGATCTCCTGCGCGCGCTGATCGGCTTCGCGTATGTCAACGCGGGGCCGGATTGGGAGGCGAGCGCGCGGCGCCTCATCGACCTCCTGATCGATGGCCTAAGATCGCAGCCGGGCGGAAAGTGATTCCGCGGCGCCTGGTCATGAACGGCGCGCGACTCATTCACGGGCCATGAGGCCAGCCGGAGCGCGGCGGCCTCGCCACATAAGGAGCGGCGGATGGACATCAAGCGAGTTGGTTCGAGTGCGTCGAGCAAAGGACAAGCGGA
This sequence comes from Roseiarcus sp., assembly GCA_036502965.1. Classification (GTDB taxonomy): domain Bacteria; phylum Pseudomonadota; class Alphaproteobacteria; order Rhizobiales; family Beijerinckiaceae; genus Roseiarcus. The sequence continues at coordinate 3,249 of DASXXT010000035.1, forward strand.
ATATTTTACCGGCGTGGTCCGCATCGACCCGCTGTTTCCAGCGAGCGCTCCCGCGCGGGCGGCCGGCAATGCGGTCACGTTCGAACCTGGAGCGCGCACTGCCTGGCATACGCACCCACTCGGTCAGATCCTGATCGTCACCATGGGCTGCGGCCGGGCGCAGCGGGAGGGCGGCCCGATCGAGGAGATTCGTCCCGGTGACGTCGTGTTCTTCGCGCCGGGCGAGAAACATTGGCACGGCGCCGCCCCTGCCACCGCCATGACCCACATCGCCATCCAGTAGGCGCTCGACGGCAAGGCGGTGGACTGGATGGAGAAGGTCAGCGACGAGCAGTACCAGGGCTGAGCTCGCGTTTCGCAGGTCCCGCGTGCGCCGCTTCTAGTCGCCGTGGCGCGCGATCCCCGCTGAATACTCCCGCGAAATGCCGACCACCCATTCGTCAAGGCGTCGCTGTCGGAGTGTGATCCGCGTCACACCGTCTTACGGC
>DASXXT010000036.1:0-2449 GCA_036502965.1 Roseiarcus sp.
GATGCGGATTCTGCGTGGAGATGTGCTGAACCAGTTCGGACTTGATCATTGTCGCCGCCTCGTCGCCCGCGAACGTTGCCTCAATTCGCCGCCGCAGGGTGCCAAAGGGCCAACAGACCGTCAAGATTGAACCGCTCTACCTCGGCAATCATGCCCCAGTCGCCGAGCCGGCGCGCCAGCGTCGAAAGGCCTGTGGCGTCGAGCAGAGCCACCATGGAGGCGTGCAGGAATGGCAGGTCGCTGAAGCGGCCGCGCAGCTCATAATCGCGCACCGGCAGCTTGGCATCGACGCTCTTTTCCTTGGCGAGCCAGGCCAGCGCGGCGCGCTCGTCGCCGAGTTCGTCGACCAGTTTCAGCCCGATGGCCTGATGGCCGGTGAAGACGCGGCCATCGGACACCGTTTGCAGTTCGCTGTCGCTCAGATGACGGCGATCCTGCACGAGACCTTTGAACCAGGCGTAGGAATCCTTGATGATCGATTCCAGGGCCGCCTTGGCTTCCGGGCTGGTCGGCTCAAAACCGTTCGGCGCCGCCTTCAGCGGGCTCGATTTCACTCCCTCGACCTTGACGCCGATCTTGTCGAGCAACTCGGCGAAGTTCGGATACTGGAACAGCACGCCGATCGAGCCGACCAGCGAGGTCTGCTGCGCTACGATGTGGTCGCCGGCGAGCGCGGTGATGTAGGCGCCCGAGGCGGCAAGGCTATCGACGACGATGACGACCGGTTTCTTGTCGCGCAGCCGCGTCAGCGAGTCGTAAAGCTGCTCGGAGCCGGCGGTGGTGCCGCCGGGGCTGTCGACATGGACAATGACGGCGCGCGCCAGCGACGAGCGGGCGAGCCGGTCGATCGCCTGCACCCGGTCGCGATCGCCGCGGATCAGGCCCTCGATGGTGACGCGGGCGATGTAGGGGCGCACGCCGGTGAAGCCCGCGCGATTGCTGCCCAGCGTCGCCGCGCCGGCGACGGCGAGCACGATCACGCCGATGGCGATGACGCGCCAGAACGTGAGCTTCCTGCGCATACGGCGGCGATCGACGATCAGGTCGGCATCAAGCGACATGGCCGGGCTCCTTGTTTTTGCCCTCTCCCCGTTCACGGGGAGAGGTAACGGTTATTCCTCAGCGTCGTCGTCGCCCTTCTCGTTCTCCTCACCCTTGCGCTTGAGCGCGGTGCCGAGGATGTCGCCCAGCGTCGCGCCGGAATCCGAGGAGCCGTATTGCGCGATCGCCTCCTTCTCCTCGGCGACTTCCAGCGCCTTGATCGAGACCTGCGCTTTGTGGGTGCGCCGATCGAACTGGATGACGCGGGCGTCGACCTTCTGGCCGGCGGCGAAGCGGTCCGGACGCTGCTCGGAACGGTCGCGCGCCAATTCCGAGCGCTTGATGAAGGAGGAATAGTCGGTGCCGACGATCTTCACGTCGAGACCGCCTTCCTTCACGTCCATGACTTCGCAGGTAACGACGGCACCCTTCTTGAGCTCGCCGGCAGAGCTGGCTTCCGTCGCGGCAGCCGCGCCGGCACCGCCGCCGGTCAACTGCTTGATGCCGAGCGAGATGCGCTCTTTCTCGACGTCGACGTCGAGCACCTGCGCCTTGACCTTGTCGCCCTTCTTGTACTCTTCGATGACCTGCTCGCCCGGCCGTTTCCAGTCGAGGTCGGACAGGTGCACCATGCCGTCGACGTCGCCGTCGAGGCCGAGGAACAGGCCGAACTCGGTCTTGTTCTTGACCTCGCCCTCGACTTCGGTGCCGGCCGGATATTTCTCCAGGAACACTTCCCAAGGATTACGCATGGTCTGCTTGAGACCGAGCGAAATGCGGCGCTTGACCGGATCGACCTCGAGGACTTGCACCTCGACTTCCTGAGACGTCGAGACGATCTTGCCGGGATGCACGTTCTTCTTGGTCCACGACATTTCCGAGACGTGGATCAAGCCCTCGATGCCGGGCTCGAGCTCGACGAAGGCGCCGTAGTCGGTGATGTTGGTGACGCGGCCCTTGAAGCGCGCGGCGACTGGATATTTGGCCTCAATGCCCTGCCACGGATCGTCGAGCAGTTGCTTCATGCCGAGCGAGATGCGGTGGGTCTCGTGATTGATCTTGATGATCTTGACCTTCACCTGCTGGCCGATATTGAGCACCTCGGACGGATGATTGACGCGCCGCCAGGCAATGTCGGTGACGTGCAACAGGCCGTCGATGCCGCCCAGATCGACGAAGGCGCCATAGTCGGTGATGTTCTTGACCACGCCGTCGATGACCTGGCCCTCTTCGAGATTCTGCACCAGTTCCTGGCGCTGCTCGGCGCGGGTCTCTTCCAGCACGGTGCGGCGCGAAACGACGATGTTGCCGCGCCGGCGATCCATTTTCAGGATCTGGAAGGGCTGGGCCTGGTTCATGATCGGCCCGACGTCGCGCATGGGACGAACGTCGACCTGCGAACCCGGAA
>DASXXT010000037.1:0-10727 GCA_036502965.1 Roseiarcus sp.
GGACATGGATCCCAAGCGTTTGAAGGCTGCCGTCGCGGAGGTCGGCGGCAACTCCGCTCGATCGGATGAGGTCAACGTTACGGACCCGAACGCCGTCGAGCGAGCGACTCTCACCGCCGCAGGCGAGATGGGGCATATCGATATTCTCGTCTGCTCGGCCGGAGTGGCGGGTCAGAACGCCATCGTCATCAACTACCCGATCGAGGAATGGAAGCGCGTCTTCGACATCAACGTCAACGGCGTCTTCTACTGCAACCGTTATGTCGCCAAGCTCATGAAGGAGCGAGGCTATGGGCGCATCGTCAACATCGCCTCGATCGCCGGCAAAGAGGGCAATCCGACGGCCTCGGCTTACAGCGCGTCAAAAGCCGCGGTCATTGGCCTCACCAAGTCGCTCGGCAAGGAACTCGCGAAGGAGGGCGTTTGCGTGAACACGATCACGCCGGCGACGATCGACACGCCAATCCTCTCGCAAGTGTCGGACGCGCATATCGCCTACATGCGCTCGAAGATTCCGATGGAGCGCTTTGGCACGGTTGAAGAGGCCACGGCGATCGTCTGCTGGCTGGCGAGCCGCGAATGCTCGTTCTCGACCGGCGCAGTCTTCGATCTCTCGGGTGGCCGCGCCACCTATTGAGGCTCGCGTGAGCGCCGAGGACGCGAGCGAGCATGCGCTCATTGAGACCGGCGATCTGATTGAGCCCCTGCGCCGCATGGGCCTCCTTAAACCCGGAGAACCCGTCCGGCTCACCCCTCTCACCGGTGGGGTGTCTTCGGACATCTCGCTTGTCGAAGCCGGCGGACGAAGGTTCTGTGTCAAACGGGCGCTGCCGAGGCTCAAGGTCGCCGCGCTGTGGGAGGCGCCGGTCGGACGCAACGCGGCAGAGGCGGCGTGGATGCGCGCTGTCGCGCACTGGCTGCCGCACGCGGTTCCGCGCATCCTCGGCGAGGATGCGGAAGCAGGGTGGTTCGCGATGGACTATCTCGCGCTGGAGGACCATCGTTTATGGAAGACGCAACTTCTGGCCGGGATCGTCGAGCCGGATTTCGCCGCGGCGGTCGGGCGCGATCTCGCAATCATCCATGCGCGAAGCGCCGCCGACCCTGGCGTTCCAGCCGCGTTCGCGAATGACGACACATTCGAGGCGATCCGCATCGAACCTTATCTGCGCGCGACCGGCCGCGCGCACCCTGAGCTTGCGGCGCGCCTCGATGAGCTCGCGCATATGACGCTCACGACGAAGCGCGCTCTGGTTCACGGCGACGTCAGCCCGAAGAACATCCTTCAAGGTCCCGCTGGACCGGTGTTCCTCGACGCCGAATGCGCCTGGTTCGGCGATCCCGCATTCGATCTCGCCTTCTGTCTTAATCATCTCGTGCTCAAGGGCGCGCGAGAGGGCGCCGACCGCACCCGCTACATTGCCTCCTTTTCGGCGCTGGCAGGCGCCTATCTCGCTGGCGTCGATTGGGAGAGCGCAACGGAAGTCGAAGCGCGCGCGGCCGCTTTGCTGCCGGCTTTGTTCCTCGCCAGGGTCGACGGCAAGTCGCCGGTCGAGTACCTCGCGGGCGAGAGCGAGCGTGCGGCCGTGCGCCGCTGCGCGGAGCCGCTGGTCGCCAATCCGCCGCGTCGTGTCATCGACGTCGCCGACGCCTGGGAGCGCGGCTGATGAGCGGTAACTCCCAGGGGATCGTTTATCCCAGCGCGAGCCACCGCCTCATGCCTCAAGGAGCGAGGGCGAAGCCTCGCGTCCACCTCATCCTGAGGAGCGATGCACAGCATCGCGTCTCGAAGGATGGTCCAGAGCGCTTCGCCCGATTTGCGCATGCTGGAGCGCCCTTCGAGGCCCCTTCGGGGCGCCTCAGGGCGAGGGGTGGCGAGCTCCTCAGGACGAGGGCAGAATTGCGATGAGCGAGCCGGTCATCCAATCGCTTGTCGCGCGCCGCATCTGGGACTCGCGCGGCCGCCCCACAGTCGAAGCGGAAATCACGCTGAGCGACGGCGCGGTGGGCCGAGGCATTGCGCCCGCCGGCGCTTCCCGCGGTTCCCGTGAGGCAATCGACAAGCGTGACGGAGGTCAACGCTTCGGCGGGTTTGACGTGCAGGGCGCGCTTCAAGGGATCGCAACGGAAATCGCGCCCGCCCTTTCCGGCCTCGACCCTTTCGACCAGGCCTCTATCGACGCGATGCTCGTTGCCCTCGACGGCACGCCGAACAAGGCGAGGCTCGGGGGAAACGCGCTGACCGCGGTTTCGCTTGGCGTTCTTCATGCAGCGGCGGCAAGCCGCCGCCTTCCGCTCTGGCTTTATTGTCTCGGCGACAAGCCGGCGATCATACCGCTGCCGGAAATCCAGATCTTCGGCGGTGGCGCTCACGCCGGACGGCGAACCGACGTCCAGGACTTCATGGTCGTCGCGCCGCGCGCCAAGACCTTCGCCGAAGCGTTAGAGGTCACGGCGGAAGTCTATCATGCGGCCGGCGCGATCATGGCCGAGCGCGGCCTCCTCCAGGGCGTGGCCGACGAAGGCGGCTGGTGGCCGGCGTTTTCGACCAACGAGGAGGCGCTCGAAACATTGATGCGGGCGATTGAACGGGCCGGGCTTGCTCCGGGCGAGGACGCAGCGATGTCGCTCGACGTCGCCGCATCGGAGTTCGGTCAAGGCGGCCGCTATCGTCTGGGCCTCGAGCAGCGTGCGCTCGACCGCGATGCGCTGGGCGAGATGCTGCTCGGCTGGTGCGCCCGCTATCCAATCCTGTCGATCGAAGACCCGTTCGCCGAGGACGACGACAAGGGGTTCGAGCAATTCACCGCGGCGATCGGCGACCGCATCCAGGTGATCGGCGACGACTATCTCGTCACCAGCGCGAGCCGGGTCGCCGAGGCGGCGCGGCGGCGAAGCGTCAACGCGGTGCTGATCAAGGTCAACCAGGCGGGAACGGTCAGCGAAGCCGGAGCCGCTTGCGACGAGGGACGTCGCTCCGGCTTTGGGACGATCGTTTCGGCGCGTTCGGGCGAGACCGAAGACACATCGATCGTCCACCTCGCGATTGGCTGGGGCGCCGGCCAGCTCAAGGTCGGTTCGTTCGCGCGCTCGGAGCGAATGGCGAAGTGGAACGAGACGTTGCGCATCGAGGAGGCGCTCGGTTCCCGAGCGCGCTTCGCCGGCCTCGACGAAATGCCGATGCGACGCCGGACGGGGAAGCCAGTCGAATCGGGCGTTGGAGACGCGATTGTAGGCGCGGTCGATGACCGCGTCTCCGCGCTCATCGAGCGCGGCTACAGTGGCGGCCGCACTTGATGGCGAACAGCCTGTCCATCGAGAGCGGCGCGCTTGCGGTCCCAGAACCAGATGCGGGCAGTGTCCGCGTTTACAAAGGCATTCCCTACGCCGCGGCGCCAATTGGGCCTTTGCGCTGGCGCCCGCCCGAGCCGGTTGCGCCCTGGACAGGCGCAAGGCCGACCCACGCCTTCGGCCCCAATTCGCTACAGGGCGTCGTGTGGGACGACATCGATCTCAGCGGCGCCGGCGTCTCCGAGGATTGCCTCTATCTTAATGTCTGGACGCCGGCCGCGCCCGGCGACGGCGCGCGCCTGCCGACGATGGTCTGGATTCACGGCGGCGGATTTGTCGCAGGCTCCGGCGCCGAACCTCGATACGACGGCGCGCATCTCGCCGCTCGCGGCATTGTTGTCGTCACCCTCAACCATCGGCTCAACGCGCTGGGCTTTCTCGCCCATCCCGAGCTCACCGCCGAATCGGACTTTTCCGCGTCGGGCGCTTACGGCTTGCTCGACCTCGTTGCTGCGCTGAATTGGGTCCAGCGCAACATCGCCGCCTTCGGCGGCGAGCCTGGCAGGGTCACGATCGCGGGCGAATCCGCAGGTTCAGAAGCTGCGAGCGCTCTGATGGCCTCGCCGCTCGCCAAGGGACTGTTCGCGCGCGTCATCGGCGAGAGCGGAGCGATGTTCGCTTCGCCGAGCCGCGCGCCGGCGCCGCTCGAGAAAGCCGAAGCCGCCGGCCTCGACTTCATGCGCAAGGTCGGAGGGAATTCGCTGGCCGAATTGCGCGCCGCGCCCGCCGATGCGATCCTCGCGGCCGCGCCAGGGCTCGGCTTTCGCCCGATCATCGATGGATGGTTTCTCCCGCGCTCCCCCGCCGAGATTTTCGCCGCCGGAGAGCAAAGCGATGCGCCGCTGATGGCCGGCTGGAACAAGGACGAAGGCTTCAACTTTACCTTGCTTCAGGGCGACGACGCGAAGCATCCCTATGCTGAACTCGTCCGCGGGATCTTTGGCGAGCGGATGGAGGCGGCGCTGCGGTTCTATCCGGCCGGATCGCCAGAGACTGACGCAGCCTCGGCGCGCTCGCTCGGCGGCGATCTCACCATCATCCACCCGACCTGGGCCTGGATCGAGGCGCAAAAGCAAAGCGGCCGCGCCGAAATTTTCCGCTTTCGTTTCGACCGCGCGCCCTTAACTCCGCAGGGTTGGTTCGGCGAGCGCTTGAGCCGCGACGCCGGCGCCTTCCATGCCGGCGAGCTCCTCTATGTCTTTGACAATCTCCACGCTCATCCGTGGCTGATCGAAGACTATGATCGCGCCCTGGCGAAGCTGGCGTCTAGCTATTGGATCAACTTCGTCACCAAGGGAGATCCCAATGGGCTCGATCTGCCTCACTGGCCATCCCACCGGAGCGCCGGCGGGCCCGTGATGGCGCTGGATACGTCGCCCCGGGCGGGGCCCGAGGTATGGCGAGAGCGGCACATGTTCCTAAAGGCGCTGACGGAGGGGAGCAACAACCCGGGCAGGTAAAAATAAACATAGCGTATATGTATAATAGTGTACGAACCTTCATCGCCGCCCGGATGGGGTGATTGACTCGGAAATGGCGCCGCAACCTCTTGGAATCGTGAGAAACGTGCCCGGAAACGGCGGCCCGGCTCCGGCGCGAAAAGCTACGGAGGCGGCGAACCGCCGATCATTCCGTCAAACGCGCGTAGGCCGCCGCCAGCGAGAGGATGATCGCCCCGTAACTGCTTGATCGGCTCGGAGACATCCAGGAGCGTGAGGAGACCGGTGAGAACGGTCAGGATCAGCGCGCCGATTATGGTTCCGGCATAGCCGCCGCGTCCGCCGAAGATCGAGGTGCCGCCGATGACCACGCAAGCGACCAAGGGCAGCAAGTAGCTGTCGGCAAGACTGAGATCCGCCGCGTTCGTCCCGCCCACCACGACGAGCCCGGCGATCGCCGCGAGAATCGCGCACAGCAAGTAATTCGCGAACAAGACGCGCCAGACCCGCACGCCGGCGAGATGACACGCCTCGCGGTTATCCCCGACCGCGTAGAGCAGTCCAAAAAAGGCCGGCGGCTCGCGCCGCCAGCGTTACGATCGGCTATTCAGCCGAGATCATGGCCTCTGCAAGAGATAAGCTGCTCGGGCGTGTAGTGCGTATAGGGCGGCACCGAGGCGACTGAAAAACGGATCGAGCTTCGGATTGTACACAGCCTTGAGCGGGCTGACACCTTCGCCGTTGTCCCAGACCGCTGGCGTGATCTTGACGACGTGCGGGTGCTCTTTCTTCGCCAGGACGTCGAGCGCGAGGCTGAGGCCCGCGGCCCCGACAGCCCGCGGGTTGCTGACCGCCGCGCCAGATAGTCCCTTGTCCTTCAAATCGATGAGCTGGCCGATGAAGCCGTTGTTGTCCGCGCCGACCACCGGCACGAATGGTTTTCCAGCCGTCTGGTAGGTGTCTACGACCGTCTTGTCGATGCCCGAGGTTCAGACGCCGTCGATCGCTTGCCCGAGGCCGGCAGGTTCTTCGTCTCTGCGCGGTCTTGTCGAGCGCCCAGCCGAGAACACGGATGTGACCTGGATGTCGGGGTAGTTCTTGGCGGTCTCGGAGAAGCCCTGGTGACGATCGGCGTCGGCGGGAACCCCGTCGATGCCGCGCATCTCAACCACTGAGCCTTTGCCGCCCAGTTTGTCGAACAGCGATTTTGCGCCGAGCTTGGCGTATTCGACCTGATCGTTGGTCAGAACATAGGCCTCCGGCGCGGAAACCGCCTGGTCGACCGCGACCACCACGATCCCCTTGTCCGCCGCCTGCTTGATCACGGGGTTCAGCGCTTCGCGGTCAGAAGGGTTGATGATGATGATGTTCGGTCCGGCCGAAATGAGGTTGCGGATATCGGCGATCTACTCCGACGGTCCGCCGTTGCGGTTGGCGACGATCACCTTGGAGACCTTGCCTGACGCTTCCGCCTCGGCCTTGATCGAGCAGATCATCTCTTCGCGCCAGCGGTTGCCGATCAGCGTATTGGAGACGCCGACGACATACTTGTCCGCCGCTTGCGCTCGCCCGCCACGGCCATCGCCAATGCGGCGAGTGAGACGCGGCCGAGAATTCCAGTCAGTTTCATCGTTTCCTCCCAAACAAAATGCGTGGCCTGGCGGACGCATCACCAAATCCGCTCAACCGAAGCGGGCGGACGTCCACACTCCATCGTTCTGGCTGGACTCGACCGCCGCTTCTATAAACGCCACGCCCCGCGCGCCGTCCAGCACGTTCGGGGTTAATTTCGCGCTCGCTTCGGGCGTGCGCCCAGCGCGGCGAGCCGAAATCAGTTCCGACGCGCCTCGGTAGAGGTTGGCGAAGCCTTCGACATAGCCTTCTGGATGGCCACCGGGCATGCGTGAGCCTTCGACCGCAAGCGGGAGTTCCCCGGGCCGCCGCGCCGCAAGATGCGAGACGGCTCGCCATAGGGCGTGAAGCGGAGCGTCTCCGGCTCCTCGCCGAACCACTCGAGCCCGGCGCGCGAACCGCAGACTTTGAGACTTAAATTGTTGAGATTGCCGACCGCGACTTGGCTCGCCGCGAGCACGCCGCGCGCCCCGCCTTGAAACCGCATCAGCACATGCGCATTGTCGTCGAGCCGGCGGCCCGGCACGAAGGTCGTCAGATCGGCTGAGACCGCTTCGAGCTCGAGGCCGGTCACAAACAGCGCCAGACTGTGCGCGTGGACGCCGATGTCGGCAAGGCATGCCGAGGCGCCCGCGCGAGTCGGATCGGTGCGCCATTCCGCCTGCTTGTGTCCGTCGGCGTCGATCGGCAGGGTCAGCCAATCCTGGACATAAGCCGCGTGGACGACCCGGATCTCGCCGATTTCCCCGCCCTCGATCATCTCCCGCGCCTGCCGCACCATCGGATAGCCGGTATTGTTGAGGGTCACAGCAAAAATGAGCCCTTTGGCGCGGGTGAGCGCGACCAACTCCTCCGCTTCGGCAAGCGTCGTCGACAGAGGCTTGTCGCAGATGACGTCAATTCCAGCCTCAAGAAACGCCTTGGCGACGGGAAAGCGAAGGTCATTCGGGGTGACGATGACCGCGGCCTCTATGCCGTCAGAGCGCGCCGCCTCGCGGACCGCCATTTCGCGATAGTCCGAGTAGGTTCGGTCCGGCGTAAGACCGAGGTCGGCGCCCGATGCGCGCGCGTTTTCAACGTCTGCGGACAAAGCGCCGGCTTTCAACTCGATCAGGTCGTCGAGCCGCATGGCCATCCGGTGGACCGCGCCGATGAACGCATTGCGGCCGCCGCCGATCATACCGACGCGCAGATGTCCGCCCTGCAGCCCTTCGACGGCAGTCGCGTGCACCATCGGTTTAGCCTTTAATGCCGAGCAGTTTGAAGTTGGTCGCGCGGTCGGCGCCGGTAGCGGTGAAGTCGTCGAACACGCGATCAGTCACTTCGATAATGTGGTTGGCGATGAATTTGGCCCCCTCGCGCGCCGCGACCTCGGGATGCTGCAGGCAGCATTCCCACTCGTAGACCGCCCAGCCGGCGAAATCATAAGCCGCGAGCTTGGAAAAAATCGCCTTGAAATTGACATGGCCGTCGCCGAGCGAGCGGTCGCGTCCGGCGCGCTCGAGCCAGCCTTTGTAGCCGCCGTAGACGCCTTGCTTCGCCGTCGGATTGAACTCGGCGTCCTTGACGTGGAACATCTTGATGCGGTCGTGATAGGCGTCGATGAAGCCGAGATAGTCCATGCATTGCTTGATGAAGTGGCTGGCGTCGTAATTGATGTTGCAGCGCTTGTGGCCCCGGACTGCGTCGAGGAACATGTCGAAGGCGTCGCCGTCGAAGACGTCCTCGCTGGGGTGGATTTCGAAGCAGAGGTCGACGCCGTTCTCGTCGAAGGCGTCGAGGATCGGCTTCCAGCGCCGGGCCTGTTCGGCGAAGCATTCCTCGATCAGCCCAGCCGGCCGCTGCGGATAGGGATAGAAATAGGGCCAGGCGAGGGCGCCGGTGAAGGTCACATGTTCGGTCAGGCCAAAGCGGTACGAAACCCGAGCCGCTTTTCGCACCTGGTCGGCCGCCCAAAGGCGCCGCTTCTCCGGATTGCCGCGCACCGCCGCAGGACATTGTCCGTCGAACATGGCGTCATAGGCCGGATGAACGGACACCATCTGGCCCTGAAAATGGGTGGAAAGCTCGCTGGTCGCTATGCCGATGTCGGCGAGCATCCCCTTGATCTCGTCGCAATAGGTCTCGCTATCGTAAGCTCGATCGAGGTCAAAAAAACGGCTGTCCCAGGTCGGGATCTGGATGGCGTTGTAGCCGTGGCCCTTCGCCCATTTTGCGATTCCGGCGAGGGTGTTATGAGGGGGCGTGTCGGTCGCGAACTGAGCAAGAAATAGGCCCGGGCCCTTGATGGTCCGCATTGCGTTCTCTCCGTGCCGCTTCCCTCCGTCGCGTGCCGGCCACGAAGAAACATTCTACCGCGCCGCCGATACTGGCAAAAAACTTCCATTTGTCAATTCCGAGGAGCTGTTCTTGACGCGAGAGCGCGCCAAGAAATTTCTAGTGTTTAACAATCGGAATTTCTGATCCAGAATTGTGCGAGCAAAACAGCGTTACCGGGGAGGCCGAGCGTGAAGGGGCAGGTCGTCGTGGTCACCGGGTCGACTCAGGGCGTCGGCCTGGCCATCGCTCAGGCGGCCGCGCGCGCCGGTGCTGAGGGTGTCGTGGTGACGGGAAGAGACGCTGGCAAAGGGGCGTCCGCGGCCGCGGAGGTCGAACAAAGCGGCGCGCCCGCACTGTTCGTGGCGGCGGATCTCGAGGACGCGAGCGCGCCAGATCTCATCTTCGATGCGGCGCTCAAGCGCTTCGGCCGGGTCGACGCGCTGGTCAATTCCGCCGCCCTTACCGACCGGGGTTCGCTCGCGGAAGCGGACCTGAGGCTCTGGGAGCGACTCTTCGCGGTCAACGCGCGGGCGCCGTTCTTTCTCATGCAGCGGCTCGTCAATCACCTGCGCGACCGCGGCGCGGCTGGCTCGATCGTCAACATCCTCTCCATCCATGCCTATGGCGGAGCTCCGGAGCTGGCGGTCTACGCCGCCACAAAGTCGGCCTTGGCTGGGTTGACCAAGAACGTAGCGAACGCTCATCGTTTCGATCGCATTCGCGTCAATGGCGTCATTCTCGGCTGGGTCGACACTCCGGCGGAAAGACACATGCAGGCGGTCACGCTCGGGAAAGGAGAGGGATGGCTCGCGGAAACCGCCGCGAAAATGCCGTTCGGGCGTCTGTTGACCCCGGATGACGTCGCGCGGCTCTCGCTCTTCCTGCTTTCCGACGCCTCGGAGCCGATGTCCGGCGCTCTTATCGATTACGCGCAGCACGTCTTTGGCGGACTGGACTGAGGGCCAGGCGATGCGGCGGCTGTCTCACAGCCTTTTGCCCGAGCGATCAGTGCGCCAGCCCCAATATGATCGCGAGAGCCTTCGGATCGGCATGGCGCATATCGGCGCAGGCGCTTTCCATCGCTGTCACCAAACCGAATTCGTTGACGACATGCTGGAAACCCGATTTGGGCCATGGGGCGTACTGGGCGTAAACCTCACGGCGCCGCGCCTCGCCGATCTCGTCGCCCCACAGCACTGTCTCTATTCCCGCACGCTCAGGCAGGACGTGCGCGCCGAGACCCGCATCATTGGCGCGCTGCGCGAAGTGATCGACGTTACGGACAAGGCGAGCGCCGAGGCCGCTGTTGCCGCTCTCGGCGGGCCCGAGATTTCTGTCGCGACGATCACGGTGACCGAAAAAGGCTATTGCCTGACGCCGTCGACCGGCGCGCTCGATCTCGACAATCCTGCGCTTCGCGCGGACCTTGAAGGCGGCTTCCCGCCCCGCACCCTCCTTGGCCTGCTGGCGCTTGCGCTCGATCGGCGGCGGCGGACTGCCGAAGCCCCCCTGACGCTCATCAGCTGCGACAACGTTCCTTCAAACGGCGCGCGGCTCGGCGCGGCGATGCTCAAGTTTGCGGCTTTGCGATCCGCGGAGCTCACGCGCTTTATCGTGGACCGCATCACATTTCCAAGCACGATGGTCGATCGGATCGTGCCGGCGACGGCGCCTGAAGACGTGGACAAAGTCTCCGATGTGCTCGGTGCGCGCGACCCCGCTGCGGTCGTCGGCGAGCCATTCCGGCAATGGGTCATTGAGGACAAGTTCGCCGGCGAGCGACCGCCTCTTGAACTCGCGGGGGCGACCTTCGTCGCCGACGCGAAGCCCTACGAGCAGATCAAGATGCGCATGCTTAACGCCGCGCAATCGACATTGGCGCATCAAGGCGCGCTCGTCGGCCACGCTTTCACCTATGAGGCCGCGGCCGATTCCGTCCTTGCCGCGCTTACGCGCAAGATGCTCGAGCAGGAAACCGCGACCACG
>DASXXT010000038.1:0-12875 GCA_036502965.1 Roseiarcus sp.
GCCCAGCGCCGGCAGAGCGGCGCGCACGGTTTCCGCGACGTAACTCGGCGCTAAGTGCGCGTAGTGCTTTTCCGTCATTCGCGTGTCGGCGTGACCGAGCTGCACCGCGATGACGCCCATTGGAACGCCGCGCATCGCGAGCGACGACGCGTAGGTGTGGCGCAGAATGTGGAACGTCGCGGGCGGTTCGATCTTGGCGCGCTCGCTCGCCGCCTCAAGCGGTCGTTGCTGATGCGACGGTCCCCACGTCTTGCCGTCGTCGCGGACGAAGATCGTGTCCCGCCCTACGCGGCCAGCCGTCAGCCTCGCAAAGAGCGCCACGCCGTCCTCGGTGAGCGCGACATGGCGAGGCTTGCCCGCCTTGGAAATCTGGACAGTGATCGTCCCGGCGTAGTCGTTGAAGTCGTTAGAGCGCATCCGCGTCAACTCGCCGTAGCGGCAACCCGTCAGCAACGCGGCACCGACTAGATCGCGGAAAGCGCCATCGCAGGCGTTAACGAGCCTGCGGCATTCGTCATCCGAGAGGAAATGCACAATGGGCGCGTCGGCCTCGCGGAACGGCTTCACCTTCCGCCATGCGTCGTCGCTAGCGACGCGGCCCTCGCGAAAAGCGTGGTTAAGCGCGGCCTTTAAGACGGTGAGCGTCCGGTTTGCGGTCGCCCGCCGCGCTCTCACGGCATCAGCGTCTTTGGCGTCGATCGCCGTTTCCTTGCGGACTTTCCCGAGGCGGGGGGAACGGGTGAGCTTGGGCGCGGTTCCGAGGCCCGTGTGCCAATCTCGAATGCGCTTCGTCGTTAGCTTCGTCACGTCCAACTCGCCGAGCGCGGGCAGGATGCGAACATCGGCGGCGGCCCGGTCCTTTGCCAGTCCCTTGGAGCCCCGCCGTTCGCGGTCGAAGAAATAGTCTTCGAGGGCCGTGGCGACTGTGTACGGGCCGTCCGGGAGCAGGACACCCCCCGCAATCTCTCTAGCCTTCCGCTCGAAGAATGCGCGTGCACGCGCTTGAGCTTTGGGAAAGCTGAATACCGTTAGTTCGTCCGCATCGCGCGCGTCGTCAGCCGCCCCAAGAGCCTCGTAATGTTGCTTCCCATCATCAGCGCGAAACCGCGCAATCCAAGTCCCCCCGTTCGCACCGCGTCGATAGCCGAGCGCGCAACCAGCGGAAATCGCCGTCCAATAAGGTTCGCGGCGCTCAGATAGTTTCACCCGAGCGGAGCGCGTGTCGATCTTTGCGTTTCGGACTGTGCGGGCCATCGGAGCACTCTTAATCAAGTGCGTACGGAAAATGTACGGAAAACATGTACACGAACGCCAGCGAACTTGCAAGGACGATAACAGCATGATTTTAAAACACTTAAAGGCGCTACCCAGTTCGCTGACGTCCGCCAAAGTGTGGGTTATCCCTCTCTCACGGCGAAAACAGGGGTTCGATTCCCCTTGGGAGCGCCAACATAATCAACTGCTTAGCAAGTATCGACGGGAGTCTGTCCGATACATTGCTGACGAGGGCCACGGAGAAGCGTGGACAAACGCGATTGCCGCCGGCGATTTAGATTTGTTAAAAGAGATTGTCCAATTCACGCGCGCCTTGCGCTCCATGCCTGAGGCATGTTGCCCCCGATCCCGGCTCTTAGAGCGACGGTTCAGACTAACTAGAGAGACGGTTCAGAACAACTGGCTGATATTAGCGGTGCTCAGGGAGGAATCGAAACCACCTACCCGCGATTTTCAGTTGGCGCGCTTGCTGTTGCAGGCTGTCCATGCCCGGCGGGCGGGTTGCCTCTTTCTTGAGCGTGAGATGCATGCGCTCATGGCGACCGTTTTGTTGCGGATTCCTGGCTTGATCCGCTCGATAGCGATGGCCCCGTCTGGGCCACCAGACGGAGAGTTTGGAGAGGTTGAACAAGGCATTCGGGCTGGCGAAGGGCGCGCCGTTGTCGGATCGGATAGCCTCCGGCAGGCCGCGCTCCTGGAAAAGCTGCTCGAACCCGGTGATCGCGAGGTCTTCGCGGATCGATTCGAGCGCCTCACAAGCAGAAGGTGGCGCGAGGCATCGTTGATGACGGTCAGCGGGTAGCAGTAACGCCCGTCGCCCAGCTTGAACTCGCCTTTGAAATCGGCGCACCAAAGCCCGGTCGGCGCCTCGAGCCCATGCTCCTTGTACCGATCGAAGATCTTGTAGCCGGTCTTCCGCGAGACGCCGAACTCCCGACAGACATCCGTCATCGCCTCGCCATCCAAAAGTCGGGCGACAAATCGCAGCCGCCTCCGGGTATGCTTTAGGGTAACGCAGTTGCGAACAGACCGGCTAACACCTAATCTCTATGTCGCCGCCTGCTTGAGTAGAAAATGTTCGGTGCGTGTTCGGACACTGCCAGAACGAAGCGAAAGTGGTCGAACGCATCTGCGTACATGAAGTTGAAGCGTCCATTCTTAAAGGGTAGCTCGGGTCACCATGCCGCACGAGCCGTTGCGGGTTAGGTTGAAGGTGGGCGCTCTAATACCCGCCGGGTAGGAAAAGCCGAGGTTCAGGTACTGCGCTGCGCCATACCGCGGTCGGCCGACGGCCCGGTATCGCTGGCCTCGAGACGGCAGTAGCCGACGGTGATGTTGGGAGGATCGATGAAGGTTTTCTGCTGCGCAGGCTCGCGCCGGCGGCCTCGATCGCCTGTCTAACGCCATGGACCTTGTGCGCGGACAGGTTGATGATGGGGTTGACGCCCCTGACGGCATCGCTGCGTCAAAGTGGTGTCGTTGATCGTCACTTGAACGGAGGCGTCCATGTCGGAAGTTAGCACGATCGGTTTGGATCTGGCGAAGAACGTGTTCCAGATGTATGGCGCGAATGCATCAGGAGCTGTGGTCTTCCGCAAGAAACTTCGCCGCGATCGGGTGCTCAGGTTTTCTTGCCGCGCAGCCGGCTTGCACGGTCGCCATAGAGACCTGCGCCAGAGCCATTACTGGGGGCGCGAGATCGCGAAGCTGGGGCACGTGGTCCGGCTCATCGCGCCATACTACGTGAAGCCGTTCGTCAAACGGCAGAAGAATGATGCGGCCGATGCGGAAGCAATCTGCGAAGCCACACAGCGGCCGACTATGCGTTTCGTGACGGTGAAGGGCGAGGAGCAGCAGGCTACCGCCGTTGTGTTCCGCGCTCGTGATCTTCTGGTCTGTCAGCGGACCCAAATCATCAATGTGATCCGCGGCCATCTGGCTGAGTTCGGGATGGTGGTCGCAAAGGGCCCTTTTCATGTCGCCAGGCTCGTGGCGGTGATCGAGGACAATCACACCCGGCGTTCCCGCGATGGCCCGGCCAATCCTGCGCCTGCTCCCAGAACAACTGAGGTCACTGGACGAGAGGTGGTTCTGCTGGACCGGGAGCTCGCGCGGCGCGCCAATGAGGACGCCGAAGCCAAGCGGCTGACGACGATTCCCGGAATAGGCCTGATCACGGCGACAGCGCTCGTTGCATTGGCGCCGGCAGCTCAGGCCATCAAGAGAGGACGCGACTTTGCGGCATGGCTGGGGCTCACGCCGCTGCGGCGCTCCACGGGCGGAAAGCAGAAGCTCGGCGAGACCTCCCGTAGGGGCGAACGAACCCTGCGCCGACTGCTGATCATCGGAGCGAGCGCGACCGTGCGCTGGGCAATGCGTATGGGCTCAACACGGCCATGGCTTGCGCGCATGCTGAAGCGCAAGCCGCCCATGCTGGTGATCGTCGCTCTCGCCAACAAGATGGCGCGCACCGCCTGGGCATTGATGGCGGTCGAAAGACCATCTCGACGCCCATCGCCTGGCCGACGGCGCGAGCCGTCGCTTCGCCAACGACAAGTGCGGGCGCAAGGCGTTCGTGAAGTGGTTTGTGCAGACGGCTGTCCAGCGCGCGGTCTTCCGGCCGACCGGCCCCTATCACCGCGCCTTCGAGCGCGCCTTGGGCGCGGCGGGCGTTCCCTTCGTCAAGGTCAATCCCCGTCAGGCCCGCCGCTTCGCCGAGGCGATCGGCAATCTGGCCAAGACCGACCGCCTGGATGCGGCGATGCTGGCGCGCATGGGTGCAATGCTGGAGCTTAAGACGCGGCCGCCTCGGAGCGAAGCCCTGCTTGAACTCAAGGAGCTTTACCTCGCTCGCGAGGCCCAGGTGAAAGACCGCGCCGCCGCCAAGAACCGCGGCAAGGTCCTTGCCGCGGTTCTTGGCGGCGGCGCGGTGCCCTTCGGCCAATGCATGTAGGAGACGTGCGCACCGCGTGAACGCCATCAACGAATCCATCTTCTACTTGGTTAGAATGGGTTTGTCGTTGGCCGTGACGCGTAGCCGATAGCGCTCGCCGCAGTGGAGAGGATCGCTTCCGGGCCGCCTGCGAGTAGTTCAAGGTCAGCGTCCAACCGGTCCTCATGTTTATCGAGCAAACGGCGTGGCGACCGCTTCGGGCAAAGGGAGCGGAAGCGGCAGTTTCGACCTTGTCCAGATGGGCCCCCAGGCGCGAAAGGATATTCTCGATCTGTCGGTTTGCGGCGAAGAGTGATGCTTCGACGACCAGGAGCCGTCGTTCTCTCTTCCGCGCAGAAAATCAATCTGCTGACGAACACCGGTTATGTCATCACCCTCGCAGCCAGCGGGGCGCGTTCAATACCGGCGCGGCGCCGTTCACCAGGGCGGGCATGGCCCTGATCGACCCCTACCTCGCGCTCGATTCCTCCGTGATGCTGGTCGGTCTCGTCGGTTTCGGCTACACGGGCTATCGAGCGTCCCGCGGACCAGCCGCATCTGCGTGTAAGGAGAGGGAAAGATCAGCTGCATGGCCGCGTCGGCGAGCCGTTTTCGGTTTGCCGGCGGGGTGTAGTGCATCGCTTGAGAGCCGAGGCAGAAAAGCCGGCCCGAATGCACTGATGCTCGGGTCTAGCCTGGCTTGGGGGCGGTCGCGGAGACACCCAGGTTCATTGGCTCACTCGGCCTAGCCTACAAGGGATCGTCGGTAACACGCAATAGTGCTTCGCAGGCCTCAATGAGCTCATCGAAATGCGAGATCACCCGGTCCGGTCCAAGTTCCTTGACCGGGACCTCGGTATAGCCGAAGTCGACCGCGATCACCCGAACGCCGGCGGCGCGGGCAGTCTTGATGTCCGTGCCCGAATCCCCGACCATGATTGCGCGTTCGCTCGCGCCGTCGGACGCGGCGATGGTCTCAAGAAGCGGCTTGGCGTCCGGCTTGCCGACCCCGAACGTGTCCTGGCCACAGACGAAGGCGAAACGGTCGGCGATCCCGAGTCTTGTGATTAGGAGCTTGGCCGAGCTTTCGATCTTGTTGGTGCAGACCGCCTGCCGCCAGCCGGCGCGCGCGAAGGCCGCAAGCGTCTTGTCGACGCCTGGATAGAGCCGGGTGCGATCGACGATATGGGCGTTGTAATGCTCAAGATAGTCGGCGAACAACGCCTCGATGGTCTCCGGGCGAAGGGTCTTGCCCGAAGCGGCGAAGCCGCGCTTGATCAGCGCCCGCCCGCCAGCCCCAAGTAGTGAGCCGGCGCTTTCCACTGGCAACGGCGCAAAGCCTTCCCTCGCCAACAGCCAATTGAGCGCGGCCACCAAGTCCTCGGCCGTGTCGGCGAGCGTGCCGTCGAGGTCATAGACAACGGTTGGAGCGAGCATCGCGATCAGTTCCAGAAATTGGGCTCGGCGGGCTCGAGAAGACCGCCAATCCTGACCGGCGCAATGGCTTTGGTCAGGCCGTCGGGGCCGATCTCCGCTGCGATGGCGCACAGTGTCGCCGGCCCCAGCGCCGGCTCGAAGCGGCCGGAGGGAATGCGGAGCGTGAACCGGCGCAGCGGCTCGTCCTTTTCCATGCCGATCACCGAATCGTAGTCGCCGGTCATGCCGACGTCGCTGATGAAGCCGGTTCCTCCGGCGAGGATGCGGTGGTCGGCGCTGGGGGTATGGGTGTGGGTGCCAACCATGAGACTCGCCTTGCCGTCGACGAAATGGCCGAACGCCCATTTCTCGCTCGTCGCTTCAGCGTGGAAGTCGATAACTGAGGCGTCGCACGTCTCGCCGAGCGGACAGGCGCCGAGCTCGCGCTTGACGGCCGCGAAAGGATCGTCAAGCGCATCCATGAAGACGCGCCCAAGTACGTTGACGATGAGCAGCCGCGCCCCCTTCGCGCTCTCGACCAAGACCGCGCCCCGCCCCGGCGTGCCCGGGGGGAAATTGACCGGACGGATCAAGCGTGGCTGGCGCTCGATGAAGACAAGAGCCTCGCGCTGATCGAAGGCGTGATTGCCGAGCGTCACGGCGTCGACGCCGACGGCCAGGAATTCCTCGAGCAGGGGCTCGGTGAGGCCGAAGCCGCCCGCCGCGTTCTCGCCATTGACGACGACGAAATCGAGTCTCCAGCGGGCGCGCAAAATGGGAACCTGCTCGAGGACGGCGACACGCCCCGACCGCCCAACGACATCGCCGATGAACAGCAAACGGATCATTGCTCGCTGAAGAGAATGGTTTCCTGTTCGGTCACGATGGCGTCCAGGCTCTGATCATGCGTCTCATAAGGCACGGCGGCGACTTCGCAAACCCCGTACGCGACCCCGGCCGCGCGAACCGGTTTCATCGCGCGCAAGCGCGCCAGTGTGCGATCGTAATAGCCGGCGCCATAGCCGATGCGGTGGCCCCGGCGGTCGAAGCACGCGAGCGGCACGAACAACAGGTCCGGATCGACGGCGGGCGCTGCCTCGAGCGGCTCGCGAATTGACATTGCGCCGGAGCGAGTTGGCTCCCCCGCTCGCCAGAGGCGAAAAGCGAGCGGCAACCCCCGGCCGAGGACCACCGGCAAGGCGGTCGCGAATTCTTCCCCGGCAAGCGCGGTCAAAAGCGGCAGCGTGTCCGGCTCGTCGCGTAAGGGATGAAAGACCGACACAATTCGAGGACGCCAGAGGCCCGCGAGGCGCAAGCCCTCCTCAGCGAGGCGACGGCTGAAGGCGGCGCGGGCCGCCGGCCCGATCGCTCCTCGCCGAGCGAGGGCGTCGCGACGCAGGGACGCCTTCGGATCAGCGTTGGTCGAGGTCAAGGGCGTCGCCGATCCGAAAAAGGCCGTCAAGCATCGAGCGCGGAGCCGAGACGGTCGTTGGACGGTGATCCCGGGCGCCTACGTAAGTAGGTGGGAGCCATATGCCGAAGCCCACGAGCCTCGACAGGGACAGCCCCCATGGGGATCGTACGGCCCCGAGGAATGTTGTCCTGACGCGCCACCCAGCTCCGCATGGGTTATTTAGGCGCTTGGCCGGCAAATGGCTAGGGCGAGCGGCGTTCCGACTTCCGCCGCGTCGAAAACGTTCTATCGCCGGGGTGTGATGGGCCCCTATGATCGCAGCCCGAACCGTTAGATCGCTTTGCACGAGCGCCACCTTACGATGACAGAATTTGCTCAACTTGCGGCCGCCGAGCCAACGCCGCTCGGATATTCTGACGCTTTCAAAACTCAGGCCGAGCGCCGGGCTGAACTGCGCCGGATGCGCACGATCGCCACCATGCTGCTCGTTTTGATGACGGCAATCTATCTCGCGATGCGGCGCGCGCCGTCGACCTGGGCCTGGGCGCCCTACCTTAGCGCGTTCGCGGAAGCCGGCATGGTCGGGGCGTGCGCCGACTGGTTCGCCGTCGTCGCGCTTTTTCGCCGTCCCCTCGGGTTGCCGATTCCCCATACCGCGGTCGTTCCGGAAAACAAACGGCGGATCGGCGCGGCGATGGGCCGTTTCATCACCAACAACTTTCTCTCTCCGCGCGTCGCCATTGCGCGGCTCGCGTCGGTCGACTTTGTCGGTCTCGCGGCGCGATGGCTCGAGGACGAGCGCAACGCGCGGACGGTCGCGACCGGCACGGCACGCGCCATTCCGTACGCGCTCGACCTCGTGCCGAAGGCGGCGATCGACGAATGGGTCGCTTTTGCCGCCCGGCGCGGGATCGAGGCGGTCCCCGCGGCGCCGTTCACCTCCCGAGGGCTCTCGATCCTGTGGGCTCGGGGAGCGGGCCAGATGCTGCTCGACCAGGGTCTCGATTTCGTCGAGACGACGCTCGCGCACCACAAGGCGACAATCGTCAGGCATGTGTCGCAAAAAACCTGGCGCTGGATCCCCAAGTGGGTCGACGACATGATCGCGGCCAAGGTGCTCAACGGGCTCACGGGCACTTTACGGGAAATGCGCGACCCCGACCATCCGTGGCGCGAGCAGGCCAATGCGCTGATCGAAAAACTGATCGACGACCTCGCGCACGACCCCGAGCTGCGCGCGCAGGGCGAGGCCTTGAAGCAGGAAATTCTCGCCAATCCGGTGTTCGCCGAGCAGGCCCGGGCGCTATGGGAAGAACGGGAAACGGCGCTGCGAGACGATGTGCCTCGCCACGGCGAAGCGATTGTCCAATGGCTTGTGGCCTGCGCCGACGCGCTCGGCCACTGGCTCGAAGCGGACGCTCCGCGCCGGGCGAGGATCAACCGGCGGCTAAGGCTGTTGGCGCTGCGCACGGTCCTGCCCCGGCGGGCAGAAATCGGCGCATATATCGCCGCCGTGGTTGACAATTGGGACACCGCCACGCTCGTCAATCGCCTTGAGCTGCAAGTCGGCAAGGACCTGCAATATATCCGCATCAATGGCACGCTGGTCGGCGGGCTGGTTGGGCTGTTGATCTTCACCCTGTCGCGCGCGTTTGGCGGATGAGCCGATGGCTTCCTTCAGGCCCCTCGCCGCGCAACCGCCCGGATAGCGTAGCCCCGGAACCAGGTCTCAATCTCGCATGTCATGCCGCGCTTGGCGGCCAGCGCCTCGAGCGCGGCGGCCAGATCGTCGCGCGGGGTCACGTCGAACATCGAAAGCCAGCGGCGCAATGCCGCCTTGAACGAGCCGGGCAAACCGGCGCAATCGCCGAAATCGACGATGTCTAGCGATCCGCCGGACGCGACGACGTCAAGCGCCTGGCCCAGCGCGTCGCGCCAGGGGGGGATCATCGACAAGGCATATGAGATCATCACGCGCTCGAAACTTACGCAGCCGAATAGCGCCTGCGGGTCGAACACCGTGGCGTCCCCCTGCGCGAGGGCGATGCGCGAGGCGAGCCCCGCGCGCGCGCTCGAAGTAGCCGCGGTCGCCAGCATTTGCCGCGACACGTCGAGGCCGAACAGCCGAGCCTCAGGATAGGCTTGCGCCAGCTTGACGAGGTTACGGCCGGTGCCGCAGCCGATCTCCAGCACCTTGTCGCCCGGAGCGGGGCGAAGGCGGGCGATCGCCTCATCGCGGCCGAGGAGATAGAACTTACGGCTCAGGTCATAGATGTGCCGCTGACGGCGATACATACGGTCCATCAGCGCCGCGGCGTCAGTCATGCCTATGCGCCCTTGAGCCTATAAAGGTGGAAGGCGCCGTAGATCGATGACCGGTCCTGCCGGGTGAGCTCACGGCTAAGCTCGTCTTCGTAGCGCCACGCGCCGAGCACGCTCTCGAGCACGCGGCCCGGCAACAATCGCTCGGCGGCGGCGGTGCGGAAGATCACCCTCGCGCCCGGCCGCGCGGTGCGAGTGATCTCGGACCAAAGCGCGGTAAGCTCGGCGTCGTTCATCCAGTCTTGCGCATCGAGCAGCGCGTAACGATCGAAGCTCGCCGCCGGCGAATCGCGCAGGATGTCGGTGAACGAGCGCTGGACGTAGCGCACGCGGCTTGAGCGGCTGCGGACTGCGCCGAAGTTCTCCCTCTCCAGATAGGGCGGCAGCGCGGGGTTCGGCCCCGGCGCGTAACGGCGCCCAAATGCCTGCCAGGCGAAATAATTTTCGGTGATGTTGAAGCCGCAGGCCAGCCTCTCGACCCGCTCGCTCAACACGGCCCCGATCCCCAAGGGGGAATCGGCGGCGAGCGCCCTGTACTGGGCCGGCGGAATCCCCAGCCCATAGAGGGACGCGGGCTGCTTCAGGAGCCAGCGGACAAGCGGCTTGTCGAAGATCGGCGCAAGGCGCTTCTCATAGAGCGCGCGCTGTTCGTCGAGCGTCCGGGCCCTGAGCACGATCGACGGATCGAGGCCATGCAGGCGCGCGAGCGCATGGCCCGCGCCGAGGACATGACCGAGCAGGCCGTGCCGATAGAAATTGCGGGCGAAGAGGCCGATGCGGCGGCGCCCGAACGCCGTTCGCTTGTCCCAGTACGCGCGCGCGGCGGGGTCGAGTTTTGCGCGCAGCCGGCGATCATAGGCGGCGACGTTGGCGCGCGCGTCGGCGCGACCGAAGAAGCGGAAGAAGCTGTCGTAATCCGGCAGGTTCTGAGCCGCGCAGATCTTGAGCCGGCCGAGCGCGATATGCGCCCCGTTGAGGTCGACCGCGGTAACCCCGGCCGGATCGGCCGTCAGGTAAGAGAGCACGTTGCAACCGCCAGAGGCGATCGCGATCACCTCATGTCCCGGGCCGATGTCGAGCGCCCTCATATCTACGACCGGATCCTCCCAGATCTGAGGATAAACCAGGCGCTTGAAGGCGAGCGTGAACAGACGCTCGAGCACGCCCGCGCGCGACAGGGCGTTCGAACGATGGACCGCAGCCTTGAGCCCTGCGCTGGTCGCGCGCCGCGCCGTGTTGCTTGATTGCCGCACGTGGTCTTTTCCCGTCGGAGGTCGGTCGAAGCCCGCTAGTCGAGTCGCATGACGAGGACGTGACGGGTTCAGGTCCGGGATCGTGCCATTTGGCGCCAGACTTTGGCGCCGAAGCTATGAGTCCGTCGATTCGCGACAGGAACGTCTTCAAGATTGGTGATGGGTTGTCCTTGCGGTAGCTGATCATCAGATCGACGGTTGGGTGGTCGCCTTTGAGACGCCGGCTCACTATGGTCGGCGTAGGTAGTCCTCGATGGAGATCGGCAAGAGCGCGACGCCGCGCTCCGAGGTCACCAGCGACATGGCCATGGCGAAATTGTCGATCCTGAAACGCGGCGTGACCTTGACCTCCGATCGTTTGAGATAGCCGTTGACCGCGACGCGTAGCACGCAGGGAATCTCGGAGATGCCAATGAAGGTCTCGCCCGCGAGATCGCGCGGATCGAAAGTCCTGCTGGCCGCGAGTCGATGATCGCGCGGCAGGATGGCGATGAGCGGCTCCTCAAACTAACTTGAACGTGAGGTCTGGGTCCGGTTCGCGATGCAGGAAGGCGATGTCCACTCTTCCCCGCTTGAGGTCCTCGGCGAGCGTCACCGAAAACCCGCTCGACACCCTGATTTCGATATTGGGCAATTCGTCGCTGAGGATGAGGGTCGCGGGCGCGAGCCAAGCCGCTTCCTGTCCGTCCGGAAGCCGACGGCGAAAACCGCCTTGACGGGCCGGGCCGCGCGGCGCGCCGTCTCCGCAGCGGCTTCGGCCTGCGTCAACGACAGATGAGCATGATCGAGAAAGGCCCGGCCGGCCGCTGTCAGGTCGACGCCTCGCACGCTGCGGGCAAAGAGCAGAACGCCGACTTCATGCTCGAGGTTGCGCATCTGGCGGCTCAGGGACGGCTGTGCCGTATGTAGGCGGCTTTCCGCCGCGAGCTTCATGCTCCCCGCCTCAGCGACGGTGACGAAATAGCGAAGATGCCACAGCTCCATAGCCCGCTGATATACCTGCCAGGCATATCAAATCAGCTTACAAACTCCTTTTCAGCTGCGCCGAGCGACGCTAGTCATAGGACCAATAAGGGATCTGTCGGTGGCGTGTGCGCCGAACAGGCGCTCAGGTCCGGTGAGCATATGATCGAACTTCTAGGTCATTGCGAGTACAAGCCTAGCAACCAATGGGAACGTAGGGCGCTTTTGAGCCTGAGGCCGCTTCGTCGCGTTACTCTCTGCGGCAGCAGGGCGCGCTGCGGAGCTCTCGCTTCTGCTTAACCTTTAGAGCATAGTGGCAGGACATCGCAGCCGCACTCTCGTGAGATTGGAAGAGGAATGGCAATGTCGAAGAGGCTCGAAGGCAAAGGCGCGCTGGTGACCGGCGGATCACGGGGGATTGGCGCGGCAATCGCCAAGCGTCTGGCCGCTACGGCGCCGCGGTCGTCATCAGCTACACGAAGGGAGCGGACGCCGCAGCGACGGTCGTCGAAGCGATCAAGCGCTCCGGCGGCAAGGCGATCGCTGTGCAGGCGGATGCGACAGCCGCCGACCAGGTCAACGCCGCGATCGACAAGACGGTCAACTCTTTGGGTAAGCTCGACGTGTTCGTCAACAATGCCGGCACGGCGGTCCCGAAGAAATTCGAGGAGACGACCCTCCAGGAGCTTGACCGCGTGATCGACATCAACCTGCGCGGCGCGTTCGTCGCGACTCAGGCGGCGCTCAAGCGCATGAACGAGGGCGGCCGCATCATCCTGATCGGCTCATGCGTCGGCGAGCGCATTATGACGCCGCGCCTCGTGGCTTTACGCGGCCACCAAAGGCGCGATCAAAATGTTCGCGCAGGGGTTGGCCAGGGAAGTGGGGGACCGCGGCATCACGGTCACAACAACATCCAGCCAGGTCCCATCGACACGGAGCTCAATCCCGCCGCCAGCGAGTGGGCGGTTCCGCAGAAGGCGCTCACAGCGCTCAACCGCTACGGCAGCGTGAACGACGTCGCGGGCTTGGTGGCGTTCGTCGCTGGTCCGGAAGCTTCCTACATCGTCGACTGTGAAGTAGGCCGCGTTTGAGATAGCGGGACGGGGATCTGAGGCTCAGGCGTCTAGGAGCGGTGCGAGGATGCCGTTCTGCGCCGCGGCGAGGATCGCCATGATGAGGGCGCGCCAAAGGGCGGCGAGCCAGGCGATGAGCCGGCGGAAGTTGTAGCCGGCGGCGGCGAGGACGGCGTTGGCGGCGTCGCCGTGGGCGCCTTTGAGGAAGTTGCGGCCCATCCGGT